>CAYJGC010000114.1:0-1003 GCA_964369725.1 uncultured Eggerthella sp. | reverse complement strand
TAACGAGCGTGTGGTTCCCATGCGTTTGCAGAAGTTTTTGGCGCGCGCTGGTGCAGCTAGTAGACGCGGCTCAGAAAACCTTATGACCGCAGGACGGGTGGCGGTAAACGGGATTGTTGTAACGGAATTGGGAAGCAAAGTTGACCCACGTGTGGACGTCGTGACCGTTGATGGCAAGCCGGTAGGCTTACTTGATGGTTCTGTTACGATAATGCTTCATAAACCTGCGGGATTTGTTACCACTATGTCTGACCCTCATGGAAGGCCTACCGTGGCAGAGTTGGTGCCTACTGACAGATATCCGGGCCTTTTCCCTATAGGTCGCCTTGATGCTGACACGACAGGACTTCTCTTGTTTTCAACGGATGGTGAACTGGGTAACGGTTTACTCCATCCACGTCATCATGTAGCAAAGCGTTATCTTGCACGCGTAAAGGGAGTGCCAGCCGAACATGACCTCGAGCGATTGCGCCGTGGAATTGAATTGGATGATGGGCCTGCGGCTCCTGCGAAGGTACAGCTGTTAAAGCGCGAAGAGGGTAGATCAGTGGTGCGTGTTGCCATTAGTGAGGGACGCAAGCGTCAAGTCAAGCGCATGTTAGACGCTATCGGGTATCCCGTAATAGCTCTCCATCGAGACTCTTTTGGGCCGCTTACGTTAGCAAATCTTCCTCGAGGCAGCTGGCGCTTGCTTAAAGATGAAGAAGTTGCACTGCTGAAGCAAGCCACTAGCGAAAAAATATAACCTTTTTGCAATTGCAATCGATAATCATTAGCTGTCAGCTAATGATTAGTCAAGAGACTTCATATACCCTATCAAGTATGTCATGAAAAAAGAATATGACCTCTCTTGAAAGGATGTAGTTATGAATGACTTTAACAATTGGGAAGGCGGACAAGGTGCTAATGGCGCATTGAGGCAACAAATGCCTTTGTCAAAATCTGTTACCGCTATCATTGGCTTGGTGCTAGGCGTGCTCGCCCTATTGACTTCCATATTGCC
>CAYJGC010000113.1:0-1019 GCA_964369725.1 uncultured Eggerthella sp. | reverse complement strand
GCAGGAGTAATTTTGATTCCTGCATCTTGTGGTGGGGTTTTTGCGGAATAGTGAAATTAGTTTCTACAATAGACTTGTATGGCTTCAAGGAAAAAAGCAGCGCAATTAGGTGCGATGTTGTTAAAGTAGGTCACAAAGCGGGTGTCTTGCGTAAAACTTTCTACTAAAGCAAAATGCGCCTTTTTGGAATAAGTTCCTTCTGGCCAGGTTAGAAGCAGCATATTTTTGTGAGCTTCACAGGCCTCTTGTGCTACGTGAGAGGAGGGATTCCCTTCTGCAAAAGCTTCTTTAAGCAGTGTTTCAAAATGATTTTTTGTGTCTTCGATTGAGCAATACTCTTTGTGAGTCATTTTGAGCATTTTTTCGTTTGACTCATCTATACAGGTGTCACCATATTTTGCACGGATTTCAGCCCCATAGGTCTTTTCATTTTCCGAAATAAGGTTTTTCTTGAAGCCTTCAAATTTTTCTTTATCTGTCATGGGGACTCCTGCCTCCTCTTTCTTAATAGTCTTTCGAACATTTGTAATAAGAGTGTCTAGTTGCTCTCTTTTCTTGATCATGATACTTAGGTGTTCTTCTAGTGCTTTGAGTTTGTCAAAATTAGATGAATACAGCAGGGATTTAATTGCACTCAGTGAGACTCCTAATTCACGATAAAACAAAATATGTTGGAGTAAATCAACCTGTTCCTGCTCATATTTTCGATATCCGTTGCTGTCAACTCTTGCGGGTTTTAGAAGATCGATTTGGTCGTAATGTCGTAATGTGCGAGGACTAATACCTGATAGTTTTGCTAGCTCCTGTATTTGATAACTCATATATATACCTCCTGAGAACATCATGAACTATGACGCAATGTGAAAGTCAAGCAATTAATTGCTTTAATTTATCAACGTAAAATGAGCGGCCTGTGTTTAAATAACCGTTAGTTTGAGCTTGCTTACTAAGTTAAGATGATAGCTGATCTTCAAGCGGCATGAGTGCTACGATAAAGCTCAAACTTCTTTATAGAGTTC
>CAYJGC010000112.1:0-1030 GCA_964369725.1 uncultured Eggerthella sp. | reverse complement strand
TCAAACTGCCGCAGTGTTGTTGAGACGCTGCGGCAGTTTTTTATCAAGTTTTGTTTGTGCTAGGCAGCAGTGTAGGCGTAATAAGTAAAGGGCTGCGAAAGCATGTCGCTAAAGCTTTGAAGCTGAAGGAAGTTTTCTTGGCTGCTAGGGTTGTATGTGACAAGCAGGCTATCTCGATTTATGTCGTCAATAAAGAGACAATATCCTTCTTCTTGGTGATAAGCGATAAGGGGAATGTTTTGTACAATTTGACGACGAAGCGACATTTCATCAGCTTGAACCTGTGTGGCAACAAGCCCAAACTCAAGAGCTTCCTGCGTAAGGAACAGCACCGTGTCTTCGTCGTATTGGTTTAGTTGAGCAAACGTGATAAGGTCATTAGGGCTTGGTGCAAGGCTTCCGAATATATCGATGCAGACCATGGTAAGAGCCAGCGCAGGGGAGCCGTTTTCCTCAAACGTGCCCGATCCGTAAGACCAGCCACGCCACTCGGGATTTGAAGTATATAACCCTAAAAAGTCGCTACGAATGGCAGCATCTTGCTCCACGTCAACGTAGTTTATGGTGTTTGGCGGTGGCGTGGTGTTTTGAATAAGTGCTATCCCGCCAATAAAACCAATGCACACTACCAAGACAGAGCCAGCAATAATAGAAATAAGTTGCTTCTTGTTTTGCTCTGTGAGTTTGCAGTTAATCTGGTGATTGCAGGCTGCAGGCTGAATAAGCGGATCTTCAGAATCTGACTCCATAAGGGGTAGCTGTATGAGGTTTTGCTTTGCGTGAGCGGGGTATGGTTGGGCTGTAGTATGCGGATTAAGCTGCTTTACTCGTGCAGCTGTTTGTTCGACTACGCTCAAAAGCGTCCGGCGCAAGATTAACCCCTTAATTGTTGATAAAGCGAATCATTTCAAGTGAAGCATTATATAACTAAAATCAATCCTAGGTTATCCTCATTTTAGGATATTTGATAAATTGATTACAATTTGTAGGTAGAGAGCACGCAAAGTTAGTAATTGTGGGAGTTGGGGGA
>CAYJGC010000111.1:0-1037 GCA_964369725.1 uncultured Eggerthella sp. | reverse complement strand
CATCCGCCACAAACATGATTGGAGCGCGAAAGCCGAGGTCCGCGCATAGCTTTAGATATCCAATTATTGAACGCTTTTCCCTGCTGCCAAAAATGGTTGTACCATTTGTCTTGACTCTTTGAAAGGTATGACCCCTCAGAATTGAAATAAAAACCCGTTTTTGCAAGAATAGGAACACCTCTTTTTGTAAGTTTTCCCAGGCCATACATAGCGTTAAGCAAGAAATCTGCATCGTCAATAACTTCGTCGTCGTCTAAAAATATTACCGAATCATACCCAAGTGAATTCGCTAAGACCAAGCCCAGATTGCGAACGGCGCCATATCCCGACAAACCTACTTCCTTTTGCAGTTTGCCTAACCCTAATTGTTCCATTCGCTGCTTCACTAAAGAAAGTTCTTGAGCGCCAATAATTAGTGCATTAATTGAAGGGAATCGCGATACCGTAGCCTGTACTTTTTTTGCTGCTTGCTCTTCAATAGAAGGCTCGCTCACCACCAATAACATAATTTGGCCAAGTCCACGCACTTTTTGTAAGGACGTCAGCAAGCGAGGAAGTTCTCCCGGTTGAGAAATAGGAGTAGCATGGTCATAGGTACTTAGTAAGCTTGACCCCTCTTTACGCTGACGAACTGAAATAAAAACAGGAATAATTACAACGGGATTCATGCGTATCCTTCTATGCTAGAAAACTAGAAATTTTTGCTAAACTTTCTATAGGAGTAAAGAACCATTAGGTAACAGTTGATTATATCAAACTTTGCAAAACTTTTTTAATTGAGTTCAGCCATAGCAGTAACGAGTTTACAAAGCTTCAGAAAACATGTCTTACGTAACCGGTATTCCTCACTCACCCCTAGCATTACTCAGCCTTTGAATTGCTCCACAAGTCCATATATCCGTATCAAAAAATTACTTGTTAGAAAATTTAACTCATTACTGCACCAATCTAATAATAAAGTTTCTAGAACTTGCTAACACTTATTCATGCTATTAAGAAGAGATCGCTCTTACATCCCTTCCCTTTCATCAAAAACG
>CAYJGC010000110.1:0-1085 GCA_964369725.1 uncultured Eggerthella sp. | reverse complement strand
GCTTCGCAGAACGCACGCACCATTGTAAATGGTGTATAAGTGCGCCCTTGTAAAGGCTCGCACTGATCGATGCTTTCGCAGCTTTTCCCCTCCTCTCTTTGTAAAAACCTATTTTGCTTTTAGGGGAATCGAGGCGCAATCAAACGAAGTTGCTTTATTCAGAGAGCTCATTACCAAAGAGTTTTTAAACAACCCTCGAGGCCTAGAGAAAGATAGCAGTATTCCTCTTCAGTAATTCAAAAGGAGCTCGGTTGATGCTTACCTACGCCTTCTCAAAGCATACAACTCTTTTCTTCCCTACTTAAGGAAGATGGAAAAGTGTCTACGAAGCTTGACAAGTGCAGCTACTTTCATACATAGACCATTGCCACGGTTCTACTTACACTACAAGGAATGGTTCAGGAAACTATTCGCCTACAGCAAACAGCCCTTGTCGTTATCCTATTTTCGGCAGGAGTATTCTGCTACAACAAATACTCCTGCCGTGCCGCACTACCCCGCAGCTACAGCGTCTTGCGCAATCTCTTCCGCTTTGCGGTCAACCAATTCTCGGCGAATACGCAAGACAATATAAGCAACAAAGATAAGTGAGTATACTGCTACGCTCATTTGAGCAGCAACGCCACCGGCAAGCGCTGGAGGAAGTAACATAAGCAATAAGTGCGCATAGACGAGCACAAAGAATAGGTACGAAAGTTTTTCACCTGCTTCCAAGTTTTAGCATTCATTTTTGTTTTTACAGAATTAAAAAGTGGTGAAAAGTAAAAAGTTTTGCGGTTTAAAACCGCAAAACTTTTTATTACTGATGAAATTTCACGGTATAACCTCTAACAACTCCATAGTCTTTCCGTCTATTGGATCCACCAATCTTGGTATTCGTATGATGAAGTAGCATGCTGAAATACAATAAAACAGAAGGAAACAATTATGAGTAAACCAAGGCTTGCAATCCAGCTGATACTTGACCATAAAGATGCTCTAACTATGCTCTGGGACGCTTCTTTCTTGAACGATTTTTATACGAAGCACTTTGCGTACTCTTGGCGCGATTGCTCGTTTTCTCCCCGCGCATGCGGCGCGCTTCT
>CAYJGC010000109.1:0-1088 GCA_964369725.1 uncultured Eggerthella sp. | reverse complement strand
ATTATCAAGTCATTAACCAGGAACTTGCCCTGTATGCTGATGAGCTTGCTGCTCGCCCGCGTATTGTTGTGGCAAATAAAACAGACGTAGAGGGAACAGAAGAGGTTTGCAAGCTTCTTGCCAAGCGTGTTCGGGAAGACTCTATTGCGGCTGCTGGTGGTAACGAATTTGCTCCAAGTCCTATTGATCCTAAGCTGTACCAAATAAGTGCTCTTACGGGTGTAGGAGTGGACGGTCTGAAGGCGGCCATTGCAACTAAAGTCCATGAGCTTCGTGAAGAAGCAAGAGAGGCGCTTGAATGTAATGTTCAGTACGAGCATGTTTGGGAGCTGAAGCGTGAAGAGCGTGACAAACGATTTAAGGTTGCGCCTCTTGGCGGCGGTGTCTTCCGTGTAACAGGACCTAAGGTTGAGCGTATGGTGGTTCAAACTGACTGGGACAACGAAGAAGCAATTCTATTCTTGCAGCATCGTCTTAAGCGCCTTGGGGTAGAGCAAGCGCTTGAGCGCGCGGGAGCAGTTGATGGGGACGAGATTCGCATTGTGGGACGTGCTTTTGAGTTTGAATCTGCACGTACGGCAGACGATTGGTGTCAGGAGCTTGATCTGTGAGAACAAAAAACCTGAAGGGCGTTGGCATGTCTGAAGGGCAATCGCGCCGCCTTGTGATTAAAATTGGATCTTCGACACTCACCACAACGGAGAGCTCTATAGACTATGACTTTCTTGAGCGCTTGGCTTTGCAGATTGCGCAGGTAAGAGAAGCGGGTTGGCAGCCTGTTATTGTTACCTCTGCTGCGATTGCTTGTGGCCTTGAAGCGTTAGGCATTGCTAAGCGCCCAACCGATATGCCCAGCTTGCAGGCAGCAGCTTCGGTGGGGCAAAGCGCACTGTCTACTGCCTATGCAAAAGCCTTTGCGGTGCATGAAATTGTAACTTCTACGGTTCTTCTTACAAGGCGGGATACGGCAGATAGGATAGCCTACTTGCACGCTCGCGATACCTTGTTGAGATTGCTCGAGTTGGATGTAGTACCTATTGTTAATGAGAACGACACGGTTTCGGTTGAGCAGATTCGTTTTGGCGACA
>CAYJGC010000108.1:0-1105 GCA_964369725.1 uncultured Eggerthella sp. | reverse complement strand
TGGTCAGCTAATACCAATACTATTACTTTTGATTCAGCAGGGGGAAGTGCAATTTCTTCTCAATCAGTAGTTTCTGGCAATGCTGTAAGTAAACCTGAAGATCCAATAAAAGAAAACTTCACTTTTAAAGGTTGGTACAAAGATGGAGTCTTGTATAACTTTAGTGAAAATGTAAATGGAAGTTTCACGCTTGTTGCTCACTGGGAAGAGGTGTTAAATCCTCCTGTTGACACAGACACCATTGATACTTCAAAGACAGGTGCTGCGCAAACGCCAGCAACAGGGGACAGCTCCATATTGCAGGTTGTTGTTTCACTTTTTGCAGGAGCAGCCGCACTTGCAGCTGGTGGTGTATTTGTAGCTACAAGAAAGTTTAAGAGTAGTAATTAGTGGAACTCGTGTAGCAAGAATCACTACAGTTCTCATCACGCAAGAAAAATATTACCAAGTGGCAATCAAGTATCTGATTGCCACTTTTTGTTGCAGGGCTTCCCCCAGGGTTTCGTACCGCTTTACCTATCAGGCGGCGCACCTGTAATAGTTGATTATTATTGTTGCAAGATTCCCCAAGGCGTCATACCACTATTGTTATTTCCTCAAATATGAGTTTGTACACCGCTCAGAAGGTTAAATACGTAGTTCTAGAGCCCGTCAGTTGACGTCATATAGCTTGCGTCTACGCTTTGCCCTGCTTGATAAGCCATAAGCTTTTCAAAAGATTATACAATGGCTGGTGGTTAGAACTCCATAGAGAAAACCCAGGTTCGACGAGATTCTTTTTTGGCCTTACTCTCAATGGAGCCTGCAAATGAGACGCCAATCTTTTTTACCGCTCCTTCTATTTGGCCTGCTCTCTCTTTACTCATAGTGCAAGAAGACGAGTGAGTTATTTCGCGTCTTACAGCTGTTGGATTAAGGTCTGGTCGTCCGTCAAAGAAGCTTTCTACTAAATTAACAATTGCCTTTTCATTTGCAAACCACTCAAGGGGAGGTCGCTTGGGCGAGTTAGAGCCGGGGAATTCTTGAAAGGACAAAATGCTGCTTTCTTTTTTATTTTCTTCTGTTGAAGTGGTTTCGAGACTACCTTCAGCAATTTTTGCCTTAA
>CAYJGC010000107.1:0-1218 GCA_964369725.1 uncultured Eggerthella sp. | reverse complement strand
ACTACAGGTTTTCCTTTTAGCAATACTGCCATGAAAATATTCCTCCTATACACTCAGCTCGCGCACCTAACTCAGCGCGAACCAACATCCAAACAACCACACCATTGCCTGCGTCGTCTCAAGAACTACGAAACCGCTTCTTTAACGTAGGCAAACAAGCCATCACATTGGACGCGCGCAATCTTAACAAGCGCTTCGGCCTCGTTACAATAACGTGCAGCAAGTTCACTATCGGACAAAGATGCTGCATTGATAAAAATATTCAAGCTTGCACCTTCCATAGCTGCACGAGCAAAGGTAGCGGCAACTCCCGCATCAGATAAAACCATCCGAGATCCGTTGTATGCTAAGAAATCTGTCAGAGAAATTACTTTTTCGATATTGCGCATTATCTCTAACGGAACTTCACAGGCATCCACCAAAGCAGCCTGCATTGCTACTTCTTTTACTTCAGCTTCTTCGGGAGTTGTTTTAGGCATTTTATAGGCTGCAACGAGCGGTTCAAACGCACGAGCATCTTCTTCGACCAATTCAAGCAGGCGCTCGCGCACGTCAGACAACTTTTCAAGAACCACGTACACTTCTGCCTCAACCGAAGCATACGCTTTTTTTCCGACCGTTAAATTACCCACCATAGATGCAAGCGCCGAAGCCAACGCACCCGCGTAAGCACTTGCTCCGCCGCCGCCCGGCGTAGGTGCCGCACTAGCCAATTCTTCAATAAACGTTTTATCCATGTATGCCCTTTCGAAAGGAACTGCGCCCCGAATCGTACTATCATCGTCACAATCTAGCACGTTTTGCAAACACTCTGCGGCACCCTGTGCGCACTCCATAAATAAGTCGGGCAGCCATTAAGCTGCCCGCTTGTATAGCGTACATACCAGTTACCGTACCGCCAAAGGTCTCATTCCGCACACAGTCCGACTATTGCCTATACAACCAACACTATCGACACCTTTACTGCAAAAGAACTATCCCTTGACTACTTGGCGGCAGGGGCTGCAGCCAAAGCTAGTCCGACACAGCCTGCCCCAATACTCACGCTTAGTTCTCATTCCTAGAATAAGCCTGAAATCTTTCCAGATTCGTCTACATCAATACGTTCTGCCGCAGGAACCTTGGGCAAACCGGGCATGGTCATAATGTCTCCCGTCAGTGCGACAACAAAACCTGCACCTGCAGAAACACGTACATTGCGTACCGTTATGCGGAAAT
>CAYJGC010000106.1:0-1281 GCA_964369725.1 uncultured Eggerthella sp. | reverse complement strand
TTTTTTCCACAGGATAAGAGCCGCAACGGTGGTGCAGGCGGCGGCTGCGGTTTGAGCCAAAAACATGCCATACACCCCCATGAATGTTGAGAGTGCAATGAAAAACGCTATGGGTAGCACCACTGCTTCCAAGATCATTAAAATCATGGATTCCATAGGCTTTTCAAATGCGGTCAAAAAGGTGCTTACCACCAGGTTAAACCAGGTAAAGATAAACGAGGGGGCATAGAGTAGCAGACCAAATGTTGCCAGCTCCTTCATCTCTTCGGTTCCTTTGGCAGAAAAAAGTCCGACGAAAAATTCGGGGAACAAAAGCATGGGTATCATTACCGCAAAAGAAATCACTGCGGAGGCTATGCTCACCAGCTTGAAAACTTCACGCACGCGCTCGGGTTTGTTTGCGCCGTGGTTGTAGCTAACCAAGGGTTGAGCTGCGCCAATAACACCCATAAGAATAGGAAAGAAGATAATTTCTGCATAGGTCACAATTGACATGGCTGCCACGCCGTCGCCGCCCGCAAGATGAAGCATGAGCCCGTTGGTGATTATGCCCATAATAGAGCCAGATATACCTTCTAAAAATTTTGAACTGCCGTTGTAGAGAATCCGTCCGAGAGTTTTGAAAGGAATAACAGGTTTGGCAAAACGAAGGGCAAGCGTGCCCCTAAGGAAGGGGATGAGCGATAAGAGAGATCCAACGACCATACTAATGGCTGTTGAAAGCGCGGCAAAGCTAATCCCTAAACCTAAATAGGCGATGAAGTAGGTATTGAGAGCAATGTTAAGTACTGATACCGCAATATTGATAAACATGCTCGTCTTTGCCTTGCCGCAAGCAAGAAGAAAGTTATCGAGTGCAAAGAGTGGCCCTATTAAAGGAAGCGCAAAGATGAACACTTTGATATAATCCCAGGCCATTTGCGCAAGGGTGGTGTCGGCTATAAGGGCGAAGATGATTTGTTCGGCAAAAAGAAACGCAGCAACAGCAACAAAAACATTAATAATGAACAGCAAGAGCACGCTCACCGAAAATGTGCGGCTTGCTTCTTTAAGGTCTCCTTCGCCCAGCAAAATGCCAACACGAACCCCAGCACCCGAAGCAATAAGGTCGGACAGGGCAAAAACTATCATCGCTGCGGGCATAACAAGATTGACCGCGGCAAGCGCATCGCTTCCAATAAAGTTCCCCATAAAAATGCCATCGACAATCATATTGATTGATCCAACAATCATGGTGATAATGCCGGGAATTGCTAGTTTAAGGAGCAGTTTTTTAATGGG
>CAYJGC010000105.1:0-1326 GCA_964369725.1 uncultured Eggerthella sp. | reverse complement strand
CTCCCCCATCGCACGTTTACCGACAAAGAAAGAAATCGCTTTTCCTTTTAATTGGACAGAATATAGCCTTATGCGCATCGGGAACAGAAACACCCGGATTCAACTTTGTTTGAAGCATTTAATACGTCAGGAGGATCGAACATGAAAGCATTGGTTTACAACGGAGCAAATCAAAGAGCAGTCGAAGAACGTCCCCGTCCTACACTTGAAAGCGGCAAAGATGCAATCGTCAAGATGGTTAAGTCAGCTATCTGCGGCACCGACCTGCATATTCTCAAAGGCGACACCCCTGAAGTTCCCTTGGGAACCATCCTTGGTCATGAGGGTATTGGTATTGTTGAAGAAGTTGGTCCTGATGTTACAAGATTCAAAGTAGGCGATAAGGTTATCCTTTCTTGCGTTACCGCTTGTGGAACCTGTGAATACTGTAAGCAGGGCATGCATTCACACTGCGAAGATGGCGGATGGATTCTTGGTCACCTTATTGACGGCGTACAAGCTGAGTACGTTCGAATCCCTCATGCTGATACGAGCATGTATCACATTCCTGAAGGAATCTCCGATGACGCTGCGGTACTTTTGAGCGACATGCTTCCTACCGGCTATGAAGTTGGTGTATTGAATGGACAGGTTGGCGTAGGCGACACAGTAGCTATCGTTGGTCTTGGCCCTGTTGGTCTTTCAACCCTTCTCACCGCTCAGTTCTACTCTCCAGCCAATATCATTGCAATCGACCTAGACGACAACCGTCTTGAGCTTGCGAAACAGCTCGGCGCAACCCATACGGTTAACTCCGGTAATTTGGAAGAAGCTTACGCAAAGATTAATGAGATCACTGGTGGTGCAGGCGTTGATGTAGCTATCGAAGCTGTAGGCGTTCCTCAAACATTCGACATCTGTCAAAAGATTGTTGCTAAGGGCGGCAACGTTGCAAACGTAGGCGTACATGGTAAGCCTGTTCAACTTGATCTACAAGATCTATGGATTCGCAACGTTACGATCACAACCGGCCTTGTTGACACGCGCACTACTCCTACGCTCATCAAAGCTGTTGCATCTGGACAGATTCACCCCGAGCCTTTGATCACTCATCACTGCGACTTCGAAGACGTGATGGAAGCTTATGAAATCTTCGGCAACGCAGCAGAATCAAAAGCTATTAAGGTAGTTTTGGTTTACTAAAACGCGGCTTGTCATACTAAAGCACGGCAAGACAGAAGCCTGAATTCTGTCTTAATAAAAAAACGGGTTGACCAATCAAGGACAACCCGTTTTACTTTGTGCATTCAGTCTCAGCAAACGAGAATTCTCTGCAGGACAGTCTTA
>CAYJGC010000104.1:0-1432 GCA_964369725.1 uncultured Eggerthella sp. | reverse complement strand
GCGAAAAGCAACTCGCAAGCGACATGATTGCAAAACTAGGAATTTCTGATCTCACGAAAAAAAGCTATAACGAGCTCTCAGGAGGACAGCAACAACGCGTACTTTTAGCGCGCGCACTGTGCGCCACCAGCAAAGCACTTTTGCTTGACGAGCCAACCGCAAGTCTTGATATTGCAACCACGCGAGAGTTTTATAAACTGATTAAAGAACTCAACGACGAGGGCATTACTATCATCATGATTACTCATAACCTTGATGACGCCATCAACGATGCTGACCATATAATTTGCCTCAATAACTGCGGTGTCAATTGCGTTACTGCACAGGCTTATCAAGAAAGGATTTCCCGATGATTGAAAACCTCATGGAGTACCTTTCTTATCCTTTTGTTATATATGCCCTCATAGTGGGCGTCCTTGTTGCACTTTGCTCTTCATTGCTGGGGGCAACTTTGGTTCTTAAGCGTCTGTCGTATATTGGAGACGGGCTTGCTCACATTGCCTTTGGCGCTATCGCTATTGCATCAGTGCTTGATTTGGCAAATCAAACCATATTGGTATTCCCCATTACCGCACTTTGTGCCGTGCTTTTATTGCGCATGGGTAAAAACACGAAGATTCACGGCGATGCGGCTATAGCAATGATGTCGGTGGGTGCCTTGGCCATTGGCTACCTTTTGATGAACGTATTTTCCGTCTCCACCAATCTAGCTGGCGATGTATGCACAACGCTCTTTGGCTCAATTTCCATTCTTACGCTTAAGGAAACCGATGTTTTAGTTTGCTTGGTACTTTCGCTTTTGGTTATTGGTATCTTTATCCTGTTTTACCATAAGATTTTTTCTGTCACGTTTGATGAAACTTTTGCGCAAGCCACAGGCATTAACGCAAATCGCTACAATCTATTGATAGCCATCACCATTGCGGCAGTCATTGTTGTTGCTATGAATTTAGTCGGATCGCTTCTGGTAAGCGCTCTGGTAGTTTTTCCCGCCTTGTCTTCTATGCGGGTGTTTAGCAATTTTAAAGCAGTGATCTTGTCGTCAGTTGTCATCGCAGTGCTTTGTGCGCTTTTTGGCATCCTGATCTCAATTATGATTGGAACACCTGTTGGCAGCACTATCGTAGTTGCAAACATTGCAGTCTTTGGGTTGTTTAGTTTGCTAGGAGCCCGCAAATCCTAAACGGGCCCGGTGTTCTTTCATGTATTGCACACAAAAATGGGTTCACTTTGCACTTCACAGCAGTTTGAACAAAATCTATCGCACCTTAATCGACTTCAGCATTAAGCAAGAGCGCCTGAGCCAAGCGCGCGGTTGCGTTCAAGTCCTCAATAGTGATGTATTCTTCGGTAGAATGAACATTACTCATACCAATAGCAAGAGTAACTGCCTTAGTGCCACGAGTTGCCAAAATATTTGCATCTGCGCCGC
>CAYJGC010000103.1:0-1634 GCA_964369725.1 uncultured Eggerthella sp. | reverse complement strand
ACGGACTGAATCATTTATCAGTCCGTTTGGGGTATTGGGTTATGTGTCACGCTATTAAACGCTGTTTTGAGGGGTTTTGATAGAATACCATTACCCACCTATAAAAGGCTCTTAAAAGCCTTGTAAACAGGGGTTAAAACAGGCTCTACTGCGTGAAAAGAGGGTACAAAAAAACGGACGAGTCATTTATGATCCGTCCGTTTTGCTGTTATTTAGTTTGGTGCTTGCGTGAAATGCTCATAATGTGAAGCTATTTGTGTTTTCTTTGCTCTTTAGCAAACTTACGCATATTTTTCATTCCGCCAACATCTTTGAACATACGATCAAGCTTTTTAACCTCAATCTCTTTGGAATGTAAGCCGTCGTATCCAGCCTCGGTTTTAAGCTTACAGTAATTTTGAAAACGCCTGTGATCAAGTGTGCCATTATCAAGTGCTTCTAATATGGCACACCCCGGCTCGTTCACATGGGTGCAGTCGTGAAATTTACAGCGATTTACAAGTTCCTCAATATCATCAAAGGTTTTACCTAAATCCGCACTTTCTGCGCCAAGTTCTCTCATTCCGGGAGTATCGATGAGAACACCACCAAAGTGTGATGGAAACATTTCTCTCCCCGTTGTAGTATGTCTGCCCTTGTCAGATTTGCCAATGCCCGATGTGGCAAGCATATCTTCGCCTAATAGCTTGTTAATTAAAGTGGATTTGCCCACTCCGGAAGAACCAATAAAAGCAGATGTGGTACCTGCGTTGAGATATTTTGAGAGCTTGTCTTCAACATTATCATCAAATGCCGAAAGCGGTATCACGTCAGAAAAAGAGGACACACGCTCGACGTCATCTACTGCCGTTGCTAAATCATAGCACAGGTCAGATTTCGTTAACAGAACAACCGGTGTAGCCCCGCTATCCCAAGCCACGCTGAGATAACGCTCCAAGCGACTGAGATTAAAATTATTGTTTAGGGACATACAGATGAAAACTGTATCAATGTTAGCAGCCATACTCTGGGCCTGTCCACTTACACCCACAGCAGTACGAAGAAAAACACTCTTGCGTGTCAACACATGGTGTATGATGGCGTTGCTCTCGCTACAATCAACAGATACCATTACAAAATCTCCAACCGTAGGAAATTTCGCGAGTTCAGTGGTTTCATATCGAAATTTCCCCGAAATTTCAGCTTGCATTTCACCATGCTCAGTAACGATTTTATATAAACCTCTATACTGTGCGGTAATGCGAGCCAAAGTAAGATCGGGATACAGTGTTGCTTCATTTGAAAAGCGGTCAGTAAGACCGTAGTCGTTTAATAAATTCATTTTTCAACCTCTTATTGTACATACATATAGGAAGGAGGTTTTGGCTATTATTTTTTTCAAAACCTCCTTCAATACCACAATCTCCAATCTACTATTTTTTATTTTCATAAAAATTTTCCTTTCGTATAATATAAATTGCACGACACTAAGTCGCAAATTGTATTCCTATGAGAGTACATAAAATCCCTATTTAACATCATACTAAAGACAAAAATTTCAATGTATGAAATATGAAATATTTACCTCTCCGTTTCTTTCATTTTCCCTCGCTCCTGTGTCGGCTCGTTCATCATCTGCATAAGCACCTTTTGTA
>CAYJGC010000102.1:0-1660 GCA_964369725.1 uncultured Eggerthella sp. | reverse complement strand
CATTACAACGATTCGTTATGTTCTTGTTGCTCTTTCGTACGTGCGTGAAGTAAAAGAACAATCAGTTTAGAGTATCGTATTGTCTATGAATGATCGACAGCAAAAACAACCAAACAGGTATCGTCGTAGAGAAACTTCGCGACGTCATGCTGATACAGGGAGAGAAGGATTTTCGCATCGCTCTGACAGCCAGGAGCGAACTCCTCGTAGTTCTGGTAGAAGACAGCAAGATCCAGTAAACGATATTCGTAGAACCAAATCAGTCGCGTCTCAACACGCGCCATCTCAGCGTGAAGTCAGACAACGTCAGCAGCGGACTTCGCCCTATAAAGGATCCCAGCTACGCGGTATCGAAAGTTCTCCACAACAGACCTCGTTGCCTTTGCGCATTCTTAAAGGTGTTGGAAAAATTCTTCTAACAGTTGCAATGCTATTGGGTAGAGCTCTTGCTTTCTTAGGAAAGCTTGCGTGGTCACTAATCTCTAAAAGCAAAATTGCGGTTGGCACGCTTGCTGTTGTAGTGATTTTGGCAGCGGTCTCTCTTGTTGATTTTGGTTTACATTACAAAAAAGCCTATCCCGGAGTTTTTGTTGGCTCTGTTGATGTTTCAGGTATGAATGTCGAAGAGATTGAACATGCGCTTGAGCAAATGTATGCAGAAAAGCTTGCAAACGGATCCGTGACCATTTATGCCAACGAAGAAGCCGCTGCTCAGATCACGAATGCGACAGAACAGGCAGAAGATGCTGCGTTAGCTCAACAGATTGCCGTAGAGGAAGCTCAGGCTAATAAGCTTGCATGGTCTACCAGTGCTAAAGCTTTGCAAGCAAGTTTGCCTACGCAAGAGCTGGCGCAAGAAGCGCTTATGGTAGGAAGAGATAACGGAGGTGTGCTTACCCGCTTTGGTGCCTTCTTTACAGGTCATATTGTACAAATAAGAGCTCAATACAACCAAGAGCTTCTCGATGACCTTCTTTTTGACGTAAATAGTACCGTAGGAGAAATCCGCCAAGATGGTAATATTGAAATTATTGATGGAGTTGCCTCTGCAACTGAGGGCCACGACGGCTCGATGGTTGATTCAGCAGAATTTGTCTCGCAGCTTGATCAAGTGATACTTTTAAGTGATAGCGCAACGGGATCTTTTGTAGCGTATCCTGAGTTTGCTCCTTCTAGAATATCTGTCGAGCAGGCTCAAGTGCTTGCAGATCAGGTTAACCAGGCTATTGCAGATGGCGCGCGTTTTGCCGTTAATGATCAATATATTGAAATAGACGCGAGCGAGTTAGGAAACTGGATTTCAACGACTGTAGAGGGCTCTGGAGAGCACTTTGTGCTGAAAGCAGCTATTGACGACCTTAAGGCTAAACCAGCTCTCGTTGAGCATGTTTATCCTTATATTGCAAACGAAGATTTAAGTATTAGTTTCGAGATGATAGATTCAGAAGTAAAAGTTCATACGGGGGGTTCAGGGACTATCCCCTTAGTTTCAGATTCGATTGCACAGCTTAACGAACTACTCTTTGGATCTCAAGGGAAGGCTCACGCGCTTGCGGGTAGTGCTTCTTTGGGGAATCCAGTAGAAACAGCTATTGAAACAGGAATAGCACCTGAGACACTATCGTTTGATGAGGCTATGGGTTATGGTCTCATAACCGCA
>CAYJGC010000101.1:0-1666 GCA_964369725.1 uncultured Eggerthella sp. | reverse complement strand
ATGGGTTTTTCGTTATCAAATCTTGCACCTGTGCAAACTTAAGTGCTTGCTTGAGCAAGCGAAACGCTTTGGAGATGGTTTTAGGCGCGTAACCATCGGCTACCATGTTAGCCATCCACTTATTAACAACAGGGATACTTAATTCGCCAAGAGGTTCTGCTCCTATGTATCTAGTAATCCACTTATTTTCGGTCTTATAGCCACATACTGTAGATTGCTCAACAGTGCCGCTTTGCGCCTTGTAAGCTAAAAATGCATCCATGAACTGAGCAATGGTGAGATTGCTGCCAATTGCACCGCCTTTTTGCTCAAGCTCCATAATCAATTCATCACGCGCACGCTCGGCTGCACGAAGTGTTTTTCCCTCAACAGTGTGAAAGGTTCGCTCCGTTTTGCTGGTAAGCGGGTTTTTGTGCGTGAGTGTGACCTCCCATTTGCCTGTATCACCCCGTCTTCTAAGTCCTCGACTGGTGTATTTCATCTCTCATACTCCCAACTTTTCCACAATCAATTTAACCGACATTTTACCGACATGTCGACCGACAATTAACCGACAAAGCTAAGTTGGAGCTGCTGATTAACAAGACAAAAATGATTACTGTGAACGAGAAGATGCAGGTCAGAGCCTTACTCCTGATTTAGATGAACTTGATGAAGTGTGTGATTTCACACACCCAATCGCTCATAACCCGGAGGTCATTGGTTCAAATCCGGTCCCCGCGACCAGTAATTACACAGGTCAGCCGCGCAAAGCGACTGACCTGTTTTTTGTGTTTTTAAACACACTTTTTTGCCTATAACCCTGAGGCGGATGTTCGCAAGGTTACCCCATCGGACTACAGCTTATTTCAAGCAGCAGACATATTCTACACACCACACCTTCTGGCAGAAAAGCTTAAAGACAGTCAGACTTCGCTCAGTAAATCAGAGCTTGATTTCTTCCTGAACGTGAGCAACCTGAAGAAAAACTACTTGAATCAAACGCGCAAGAAGCGACTTGATGAGCAGTAGTCAGCAGCAGGTTCGCAAGTGGACACGGCATAAAGTTTGCGGTCTATGTCAATTCAAGAATAGCAACAGTTCCGAATTATTCAATCCACCAATTTTGAAGGGATGATAATCAGTGATATACAGAACCACGCTATATCTTGAGTGTTTCTGCAGGTAGATGGGGTACGAATCCCTTAGGGGGTTCTAATTGGAGTTATGATGATAAAGAGGTTACGACCAAGACGGTACGTATCTCTTGTATCTTGTGCCAGCGTCTTCATCTTCTTCTTTGATTCGCCCAGCAGTGCAGCACTCCTTAATGAGGCGTGAAATTGCGAAGGTATTCTTTCGTTCGTCGCTTAACCCAAATCTTTCTCTCAAGGACCGGCTGCTCATCGACGCACCTTGCGCGTACTTCAAACACGCATGCCAATAGATACGCCCTTTGGCATTACCCCGTTCACATAAGCGTGAAGCGCTCTTTCGTCCACGTCAGATAGTGGTCTTGCAGACATGCGACCGTTCCGCAAGGCTTTCGCCTCAATGCGTACTGCCGATGAGCCCCACAGCAACACAACCCAAAAACCCTCTCGCAAAAAACAAGGTCTAACATGAAGAGAGTTATTTTAAGCGCACTGTGATTAAAACGGCATGGTCTCTTTGCCTCACGCGGCAC
>CAYJGC010000100.1:0-1764 GCA_964369725.1 uncultured Eggerthella sp. | reverse complement strand
GCTGGTGGGAAGCCGGTGTCTATTCAGTTCTATTCCCGTTCTTCAGCTTTGTTGGGTGTATTCGACAATCTAATGCTCATGATCTACGAATAGCTTGAGTCTCACATCGTAAGTATCGTATTGCGAAATAATCCCTGCGAGCCTCTTCCCATATTGCTTTGAAAGTTCCAACAGTAATTCCTGCTCTGTGCCAGTCCATGGCTCATAAGGGAGTATCTCTTTTTCGCTGTTGATCAATTTGCAGCAATAATAACCATTCTTATTAAGATATGCTTCTGCGGTTACTAATTCGCTTACACGCTTTTGGTAAACAGTTTTAAGTACATTAAAAAATACTTCATTGTCGTGCAGATCGCCCCAATCTTCGGTAAAAATTCTTGTAGGAATGAGTTTTATGGTTATATTGAGCCCTTCGGAATCTTCTTCCTGGGAAGCACTCTGTATGCTTTGATGAGGTGTTTCTTGAATTGAAGTTTGAGGTACAGGTGTGCTTAGGTGCTCCATTCTTTTGAATTCCTCAGGAAACCATTCACGACATAAACTTGAAAGAAGCCAATGCGACAGGGGAAACGCGTCTGTACCGACGATTACGGTATCATTTCCGCAAATTGGACAAATAGCCGTATCGTCACCATCTTCTTCATCAAGCCAGTTGGTTATCTTGCGAGGATGGAATTCTGTAAGGCAGTAAAAGCACCCGCATATGCGTGCGCTTGCAAGAAGCGTTTTGTTGTAAGCAGTTTGCTCGTTAAGCAAGCTATTTGTTTCGTAATCAAGGCGGGGGAGTTCACGTTTAGATGTGTGGTTATAGGGGTAATTAAAATCCATTTGTTAACACCACCGTATAGGATTGCCTGTTTCTATAGAGGCAGTAAGTAGGTTTCTGATTCTTTCAGCAGTGTAGTATTTGCCTTCATGAAGAAAGGGGGATTCTGCGGGCACAACATGGAACTCGCGTTCTGCTGGTAAAGTATTGTTTGGGCCGATTGAGGTGTGTACTTCTGCTTCAGCGCTGCAATCGAGGCAGATTATTTTCATAGGTTGATCATTGTCTTGCTTATCCCCATAAGGAATTTGTTTAAAGTGTGATGTTTCGACATAGGATCCATCTGCTCCCGCAAAAAAGACCTTGCCTCCATTCATCCCAACCCGAGTTGTTCCATACATCCAAATAAAAGAGCCACTTTTGGTGGATGTCCATATTTTAGTACCCGTTTCTACGTCGCAGAGCATCCAGCAAGACATTTGGTAAATATCTTCTAAAAATTCATCAAGCTCTTTAAGGGTTGCTTGCGCTTTTTCTACAGGATGAAATCCTTCATTTGCCTTGGGCAGTAAATTGCTTAAAAGCGGGTATTTGGCTTCACCGCCGCATTCTTCTACCAGACTTCTAAATTGGGCACAGCCTCCAATGTTTGATACCCATTCACTACAGTATTCTCCATCTTCGTGTTCGCAGCAAGTTTCTGACCACTCAAAAAAGGCGCTTTCTAAGGCTCCGTAACGCGCTTCAAACTGTCGGCGATCATACTTTTTCGACATATTTTCTAGCTTATGCGACCAAAGATATCCTTCTTCGTCAACATAGAGATCCTCTAAAGGAATAGGGCCGGGCTTCATCTTTCCTTCTTCTAAGCAATTGCAACGCACGAACGCATCTAATCCCATTGTTATCTCCTTCTTGAGTGTGAGCGAGGCTTTGGGTTTCAAATGGTAACGTAGCGGGTAGGTGTGTTGTGTTCTGCAATTTGGACACTTGTTGAA
>CAYJGC010000099.1:0-1826 GCA_964369725.1 uncultured Eggerthella sp. | reverse complement strand
TGGTGCTGGCAATGGTGCTGGCAATGGTGCTGGCAACGGAGCTGGTGCTGGTAACGGTGCTGGTAATGGCGCAGGTGGCGGTCAGGGCAAGCAAGGTCGTTGGGCATAAATTTGTAGGATGTCTTGTGTAGGCTTGTAAAGTAAAAGACTGCAACAGCTAGAACAAGGCTTATAAAAGCCTTGTTCTATTTTGATACATTTTTTTGTTCAGCGTTCTATCCTAATGTGCAAAAAGTGGTTATATTTGTTTGAGTAGTAGCTCAAGCAAAGTGCGAGGTGTATGTGAGATCCAGTGCAGAAATTGAAAGAGTCATGAATCACTATGGAGATGCCGTGTGGCGTGCCTGTGGCGTATATTTTTCTTCCCAAGATGAGGCTCAAGATGCCTTTCAGGATACGTTTATGAAATATGCTTTAGCAGATGGGATAGATTTTGCCGACGAAGAGCACCGTAAGGCATGGCTGTTGCGGGTGGCCACTAATATCTGCAAGGATATGTTAAAGCTGAAAGCAAGAAAAAACGTTTCCCTTGATGATGAAGCCTTTGTTATGCAAGTAGCTTCACATGACCCAGCGACACAACCCTCATCGTTTATGCACGAAGTGTTAGATGCGCTACGTTCTTTAGACGACCCACCTCGAACCCCGCTTTATCTAGCTCTTTACGAGGGCTATACCGCACCAGAAATTGCAGAAATGCTTGAAAAACCTGCTAATACCGTATACTCGTGGATCTCGCGAGGCAAGAAGCTACTACAGGAGGCCTTATCGTGACTAATTTAGAGCAGCGCGTACAAGAGGCTTTTGATGAAATCAAAGTACCTCAAAGCGTAAAAGAGAACACTTTGCAAGCTATAGAGGCTGCGCGTTTGCAGTCAGAGGCTCATACTCCTGAAGTTTCTTCCGTGTCAGACGCTCCTGCAAAGAGCGAAAAGAGAGCGACCCAGCGAAGATTTCATGCAGAGCGTGTCAAAAAATTTATAGCAGTTGCCGCCTGCTTTGCTTTGTGTTTTGTAAGTCTCAGTGGATTTAGAATGTATACGCAACCTACTGCCTATGTCGGGATTGAAGTCAATCCATCCATCGAACTTACGCTCAATCGCTTTGATATTGTTATCGATGAGCGGGCCCTTAATGAGGAGGGGGAAGCAGTGCTCGGTGAAATTTCTCTTGTTAATAAAAGTTACACACAGGCAATCGATATGCTATTTGCCAACGATTCCCTCTCTCCTTACTTAGCGAACGAAGAATCTTTTGTTGCAGTTAACGTGTATTCAGAAGACCAGAGCCAAGAAGAAGAACTCTGTATTAAAAGCGACGAACAGCTAGCAACCTTAGATTGTGCTGGCGTATGTGAGCCTGTTGATGCGGAGACTCGCCAAGAGGCATTCGATGCCGGGGTAGGTGTTTCGCGCTATGAAGCGGCATCAAGGCTCGTTGATCTAGATCCAGCAATTACCTTGGAGCAGGCAGTAGGAATGTCTATGAAACAGCTGCGGGATCAAATCGCTTTGTACGAAGGAGATGCGAGCGTCAGTGGCTTGGGCAACGGAAATGGTAATGGAGAAGGGGCCGGTGTCGGAAACGGTGATGGGCAGGGAAGCGGTAATGGTCAAGGCAGTGGACAGGCTGGCGGAACTGGCGAAGCTCAGGGAAGTGGTAATGCTCAAGGCAATGGACAAGCTAGCGGAAGCGCTCAAGGCAATGGAACTGGTCAGGCTAGTGAATCTGGACAAGGTAACGGAGGCGGTCAGGGCGGAAAAGCTCTCAGATAAAATTTCTCAAAATACCCCCTTGCGTTAGGCGTTCAAACAGGGTACTATGTA
>CAYJGC010000098.1:0-1848 GCA_964369725.1 uncultured Eggerthella sp. | reverse complement strand
AATCTACAATAAGATTACAACGATGTTGCATGGATTTTCACCACTTTCCCCGCAAACGCACGGTTTTAAATTTACATTACCCTTGGCTAGGATGCACAAACCCGCACCACGGAAGGGCTAGATAGTTTACCAGAAATCACATTACAACACTCATACACCAGTGCTACCGCAGGCCCAACATGCATGCCAACCACAGGACTTGCAGGCAAAACCTCAACACACTTACCCACCAAAGGGTCAATCACTTCACGAGCCCAAGAGGTCGCTTGAGTTTTATCACCAATATAATGAACTACGATACGCTTTAATCCGTGCTTGTCGATGTCATTCTTTAACTCCGAAACAATTCTTTTTAAAGCTTTTTCATGCGTACGCACTTTAGCATACGTGGTAGAAACACCATCGCAAACACTTAAGACGGGTGAAAGCTTGATAAGATTTCCAATGAGAGCCGTTGCATTGCCGATACGTCCCCCTTTTTGCAAAAAGGTTAGACTCTCTGGCGCAAAAAGAAAGCGAGACGATCCGATGGCATTCAGGACCACTTCTACACATTCGTCAATATTTTTACCTGCATCACGTGCATCTGCCGCATCGAATACAGCAAAGGCTTCGTCATAGCAACATGACATTGCATCGATAATGCGATAGTTAAAGTTAATATTGTGTGTCTTAACCGTGCGAGCAGCTCTTATTGCACCTTCAAACGTTCCCGACATAGCCGAAGAGATAAAAATTCCCAACAACTCGTCTCCCTCTTGCGCAATTCGCTCAAATGTCGCTTCCATTTCAAATTGCGAAGGCTGACTTGATGTGGGAATGTTGTCTACCATGTCATAGATTTCAGAATAAAATGCGTCTAAATCCATTGCAGCATCAGCGTATTCAACTCCATCGCGATTCACAAAAAGCGTTACTACTTCAATCCCGCGCTCTTTCGCAATATCTGCAGGAATAGACGCCACTGAATCAGTTACTATTCTTATCATATGACCAACTCCTCAATTCTCGGTGTTTCTCCATCTCAATACTCTTACCAGTCAAATTATACAACACTGCGCAACTTCACAGCCAAAGCATGCCGTCTTTCAAAGAGACCCCGTTCAAGTCCAACGGGATAGGTGTGTGGGTTCAGCATGCGTTTTTGACTCAAATCAAGCGTTTCAAGTCCCCTACGCGCACGATTTTGCGCAGCTACCGCATTACAGTAAGCTGGGTCTATCACCACTTCCCCCCCTCGCGCGAGCGGCTGCAATAACGTTTCGAAACGCATGCCCTCGAGTTTTTTTTGGCGCAGTTCATCAACGGGATCAACAATTATTTCCCCTAATCCCACTTCGTGGAATACATCGAAAATCATATCTCCCGCAATACGCCCATCCTCGTAATAATACCGACGCACATCAAGCACTCCCGGAGTTGTCAGCTTCGACACCGATCCTGATATCTTTAATCTGTAATCCCAGCTACCACTATCATGCAATCGTGTTGCAGAAAGCTTATACACACCGCCTAATGTTGGCTGGTCGAAAGCACAAGCAAGCTTAGTCCCTACTCCCCACGAAGAAACAGGCGCTCCTTCATCCCTGATAGACTGTATGGAATATTCGTCTAGGTCGTTTGACAGGATAATACCGCAATCACACAATCCCGCATCATCGAGCATCCGACGTGCCATCTTTGACAACCATGACAAGTCTCCCGAATCAATACGAATTCCTCGTAGGTACTCACCGCGCTCTTTCATCTCAAGTCCTACCGTTATAGCGTTACGTATTCCCTGTTCTACATTATAAGTATCTACCAAAAGTATACAGTTACGAGGAAAAGCCTGCGCATAAGCTCGAA
>CAYJGC010000097.1:0-1934 GCA_964369725.1 uncultured Eggerthella sp. | reverse complement strand
CACGCAATAGGGCGGGGGTTGTTTTTTGTGCAAGGAGGTTCGCGAGTTAGGCGAACTACGTAACTAATATAAATGTCAGAAGGTGTGTAAATTCGTCATACCTTCTGACCTTGTTTAACAGAAAGGAGGAACTGCTATGGTTGAGCTACAGTCGACATGGAATTATCTCATTGTTATTTATTTGTTCTTTGGTGGCCTGGGTGCGGGTACATTTCTTACTGCTTCAGTTTTGCGGCTACGATATCCCGGCAAGTTCAAAAAGACCATATTAGTGAGTGTTTGGATAGCTGTTGCATCGCTTGCTATTGGTTTATTCTCGCTTGTATCAGAAGTCGAAAAGCCTTTTCAGGCTATGATGCTCTGGCAAACCTTTGTCAATTTCTCTTCGTGGATGACTATTGGTGCATGGCTTATTTTACTAACGTTCGTCATTTTTGCTATAAGTGCAATTTTTACAACTGATAAGCTTTGCGATTGGCTGGCTAAAACCTTTAAACCTTTGAGTAAGCTATTTACCGTAAAACGTGAAAGCGTAAACAAAGCTTGTGCCATTATCGGCATCCCTTGTTCAATCGCCCTTGCTGCATATACGGGCGTGCTTTTAGGTGCTGCTCCTGCAATACCTTTATGGGGAACGTGGCTGTTGCCGGTATTGTTTACCGTTTCAGCACTTGATACAGGGGTCGCAGCGGTATCTCTATCTGCTACTTTATTAGAAAAAGAAGAGGGCATTCACCGAGTACATCTTAATCTTGAGAAGGTAGTGGTTATCCTCGTTGTTCTTGAGCTAGCCGTACTTGCAGCACTTATTGTTACTATGAAAGGCGCAGGTGTTACTGAAGCTTTAGCAATAGGTCTTTTCACTGAAGGTGCTTTAAGTGTGCAGTTTTGGCTTTTGGTTGTAGTCATAGGTCTAGGCTTCCCTTTACTTGCTGCAATCATTCAGCTTGCAACTTCAAAAAAGGCGACAAACATAGGCAAGGCAGTACCTGTTGCTGGTGCGGTGGGAGCGCTGGTTGGTGGTTGCGCTTTGCGTGCGGTAATTCTGTCTGCGGGTATTCACGCAGTGCTTATGAGTCCCGATGTGTTGCAGTCCGCACAGGGTTTGTTTTTTCTGATATCGTAAAATTAGTAGATAAGTCGTAAGAGGGGATTACTATGGAGTCACATAGCGAACAAGCAGACTTAAACGCACGAAGAGTGACGTATTCATTTTTGTCAAACATGTTTTTGAAAGAAGTAACTGAAGATTTTTTAAGTGAGCTTGGCCAAAATTCTTCTATTAGTCAAGGGGATTTGGGTAAGTTTATACAAGGACTCGCCACGGCAGACCTTTCTGAGGTGCGCAGAAGTGCCGTTGCAGATTTCTCTTCGATGCTTTTGAATATGTCGGTAGATCCTGTTTACCCGTATGAATCTGTTTATACGAGTTCCGAGCGGCTGCTTATGCAGGAAGCACGCCATAAGGTTTTGGGGATTTATCTAAAAGAAGGGTTTGCTTGTAGCGATGCCGTACAAATTCCTGAAGACCATGTAGGCATTGAACTTGAATTTATGGCAAGGATGTGCCAAAAAGAACTCGATGCGCTGACTCAAGACGACATTGCTAAGGCACAGGAGGCTCGAAAGATTCAAAAGATGTTTGTAGAAGAGCACCTAAAAGGATGAATTTTTACGCTAATTTTTGGATGATGTGGGATGCGGAAAAGCTTGCTTAGAGGCAGAAAACTATCCTAAGGCGGTTATGTGCTCGGCGCAAACGGCGATGCGAGATGTAATTGGTCAGTTAAACTTGGCGGACATTTCTATACGACGTCGCCAGATTGATCGTGACTTAGAAAAGATTTTGGGACAAAAATGCGAGCAATGGGGAGTTACGGTTTTGTCGGTAGAGATTCGTGACATCATGATTCCACATGAGTTGCAAAATGCAC
>CAYJGC010000096.1:0-2100 GCA_964369725.1 uncultured Eggerthella sp. | reverse complement strand
ACAATTTCACCACCAAGCGATCCTGCGCCTACACCAAAATCAATGACATAATCGCACTGCTTTACAAAATCCATATCATGTTCAATAACGATAACGGTATTGCCAAGATTGCGCAGCTTTTTAATAGCTGTTAATAATAGTGCGGTATCTCTTGCATGCAGTCCGGTTGTTGGCTCATCTAATATGTACAAGACCCCCGTCAGTCCACTCTCTAAAATACTAGCGAGTCTAATTCGCTGACTTTCACCACCTGATAAAGTACTCGTAGATCTGTCAATAGAAAGATACCCTAGCCCAATTTTTACAATACCCTTAACACGTTTTAGGATATCCCCTATGACAACAGTAGAAATTTCTTTTGCAGATGGAGAGAAGTTTTTTTGAATCTCTTCCAAAAAATCTTGCAATGCAGACATGGTAAAGCTGCTGACTTCTACTATAGTTTGTCCACTTATATGTGCGGTTCTACCATCAAAACCAAGTCTTTTGCCATTGCATTCATCACAAGCCGTACTTCTTATTGCACGGGCAATTACAGGATTGGCAATCTTTTTTGTGGCAGAATCCACAACTTTTTTATTTACAAAGGTTCTTAAGCCCTCAACATATCCATCCATCACGCGTTTAGGCTTTTTAATATCTTTAAATCGCTTTTTAAATTCTTCGGAATCAACTCCATCAAGCAAAACCAGCATTTCAAGCTCGGTATAGTCTTTAATAGGCTTTGAAACATCAAAGGAAAAGCCATAATGCTTACCACAGGCCTCATGAACGTTTGAATAATGCTCCCAAAAAGTTTCGTTGCCCCAAATTTTAATGGCCCCCTCTTTTATGGTAAGACTTGTGTCTATAAGTTTTGAAAAATCTATATCTTTCACTACGCCTATACCATTACATTTTGGACAAGCACCTTCCATTTTGTTAAAGGAAAAACTTGCCATACTAAGACATTTCAACGTATTTGCGCAATAAGGACAGGTTGTGTCAGTGAAGTCAATCTCCTTATCTGTATCAAAATTTGGAGCAATCTCTCCTTTGCAGTGAGGGCAAATTCTTATGGCGATCTTGGCATACAGAATGCGTAGATACGTTAGAATTTCAGTGTAAGTTCCAACTGTAGAACGAGAATTCTTAGAAAGCGCTCTTTGTCCTATAGAAATAGATGGCGAAAGCCCCACTATAGTATCTACCTGTGGTTTATTCAGGCCATCCGTTACCATTCCCATTGACTCTAAATATTGCCTTTGACATTCTTTTTGCAAAATATCCATAGCAAAACTGCTCTTACCACTGCCCGACACACCCGTCAAAGCAACAAGTTTATATTTTGGTATTTCGGCTGAAATGTTCTTAAGATTATTTTCTCTTGCTCCTGTGATTTTAATAATTTCGTTTCTCACTCTAGTCCTCCAACAAATAATTTGCCATAAAGTTTAATATTTCAGCAAAAACAGCTTTTTTTGAACTTGAAAAATTCTCATCTACTGCATCCATCAAAGAAGAAGCCTTTGCATCACTACTGCTCTGAATTAGGCTTTCAGTAAGCGACAAATACGTTACTCTCTTATCTTCGAGTGATTGCGTCTTTACCACCAGCCCTTTATTAGAAAGCTCGTTAATCTTTTGAGTTGTAGCAGGGCGCGAAAGATTTAATCTATCAGCAAGCTCGCTTACCGTCATATTTTGCTTGTGGTTAATAATAAAGAGTTGCAATACGTCGGCATATGACAGCGTGCTGCCAATTTCACTCTCTCGGATACTCTTATAGCAATCAATATCCACCGCGCTCATAAATTTAAAATACGCTTCTCTCATAAAATGTCTCATTTCATATAGTTTCAATATTGAAATTATATCATTGAGGAACTCGCATTTTTTATATTAAACGAGACTGTTTAAATTGCTCATTCAAATGAGGTAATCATGATATAGCTAAAATAAATGCGCTCGTTTTTAACAGTCAATCGCTTGTTACCAAGTACGCTGTAAACGCTTTGGATGCCATATCTTGAACTATCGAAAAAAGAAATTTCACTATAAGACATAGAGGCTCTGGAAAACTTGTACCACGTATTGAATTTAATTATGAGATTTGGATTG
>CAYJGC010000095.1:0-2260 GCA_964369725.1 uncultured Eggerthella sp. | reverse complement strand
CCAAAGCCTTAATGCGTCCGTGATACAGGTTTCCGCCACGATCAAATACAATCTCTACAACGCCAGCATCGAGTGCCTTGCGTGCAGCGATTTCGCCAAGAGCAGCTGCACCCTCAACGTTTGCGCCGCTTTTGCCCGTAGCCTTGAAGTCAGGGCCGAGGGTAGAAACGCCACAGATAGTCTTACGTGCAACGTCATCAATAACCTGCACATAAATATTATTGTTGCTGCGCGTTACGCACATGCGCGGACGTAGTGCAGTACCTGCAATCTTGCCGCGCACGCGACGATGGCGACGAGCCAACGCAGCTTGCTTTTTTTGAACCTTCTTCATGATAATCCCTTCGATCTCATTCGTTAGCGGCCTGCGTTAGTCGCTCTTGGCAGCTTTGCCAAGCTTACGACGAACATGCTCACCTTCGTAGCGAATACCCTTGCCCTTGTAAGGCTCTGGCTTACGCCATTTACGGACATTCGCAGCTACCTGACCAACCTGCTCTTTGCAAGCGCCAGATACGATGATCTCTGTCTGACTAGGAACCTCAAATGTGATCCCTTCAGGAGCAGCCACTACTACTGGATGAGAGTAACCAAGCTGAAGTTCAAGATCCTTACCCTTCAAAGCTGCACGGTAACCAACGCCAACCAATTGCAACTTCTTAGAGAAGCCCGCAGACACACCTTCTACCATATTTGAGATAAGTGTGCGAACGAGACCATGATAGCTCTTAGCTTCACGGGAATCATCGGGACGATTAACGATAATGTTGTCGTCCTCACGCGTGATAATCATAATTGAAGGAAAGCTACGCGTAAGCTCTCCTTTTGGGCCCTTAGCCGTTACGGTGGTGCCGTCGATAGTTACCTCAACGCCAGCAGGAACGGCTACAGGATGCTTGCCAATACGAGACATTTCAATCCTTCCTTTCCTACCAAATATAGGCAACAACTTCGCCGCCGATGCCCTTTTTACGTGCATCGCGGTCAGTCATTACACCATTGCTTGTTGAGATAATTGCGATACCAAGTCCTCCGAGCACGCGAGGAAGCTCGTCCTTGCCTGCATAAATACGCAAGCCAGGCTTAGAGATGCGCTTAATGCCACGGATAGTCTTAGCGTTCTTTTCTCCGTACTTAAGAGTAATCTCAAGTGAAGCGCGAGGCTCTCCGTCGATAACCTCATAACTACGGATATAGCCCTCTTCTTGCATAATACGGGCAATCTCGACAAGCTTCTTGCTTGACGGCATAGCAACCGTCGGCTTGCCTGCAGAATTTGCATTACGCACACGCGTAAGCATATCTGCAATAGGGTCGGTCATTGTCATAGTAAATTTCTCCTTTGGTTCGTGATGAGCCGAGCGATTCGGTTCGTTGGCGCCCATAACGCCTCCGCCTTAATCGTGGCACACCCGTACGTATCTTTGTAGTTAAATTACCACGAAGCTTTTGTTACGCCGGGCAGTTCGCCTTTGTTAGCCAACTCGCGCAAGCAAACACGGCAAAGGCCGAACTTGCGGTAGTAGGCGCGTGGACGTCCGCAGCGCGAGCAGCGATTGTGCTGACGCGTTGAAAACTTCGGTTCGCGCTTGGCCTTGGCGACCATCGATTTTTTAGCCATGCAAATCCTTCTTTCTTATATCCAGCCCACCTGGCTTATCCGGTAGACTCGAGTACAGATATTGCGCAGATTGCTTAGTGTAGCAACCTTAGGTGAGTAACATAGTTCGTTATTCTTTATCCTTGAAAGGAAAGCCTAGTGCATCTAACAAAGCAAAAGCACTATCGTTGTCCTGAGCTGTGGTGACAAAAGTGATGTCCATACCACGCGTGCGGTCAATTTTATCATAATCGACTTCGGGGAAGATTAGCTGTTCGGTTACGCCCATCGTATAGTTTCCGCGGCCGTCAAAGCTTTTTGGAGAAATACCACGGAAGTCACGAACACGGGGAAGAGCCGTAGCCAAAAGGCGATCCAAGAATTCCCACATACGAGCGCCACGAAGCGTTACTTTGCACCCGATGGGCATACCTTCACGCACATGAAAACCTGCGATAGATTTTTTTGCACGCGTAATACAAGGCTGCTGGCCAGTAATTACTCGCATGTCAGTGATTGCTGAATCAAGCAATTTCTTGTCGCTTGCTGCTGCACCAACACCCATATTTACCACAATCTTCTCAAGGCGTGGTACAAGGTTGATGTTCTCTAGTGCCAAATCCTTCTCGAGCTGAGGAACAATCTCGGTAAGGTACTTTT
>CAYJGC010000094.1:0-2386 GCA_964369725.1 uncultured Eggerthella sp. | reverse complement strand
AGACACCATCGCCCTAAAACCAAAATTCTATTGTTTGCGTCGTTAAACAAAACTGAAGAAACGCTTTCGAAACGAAAGTATCTTGCTACTTATACGCATCCATAATACTACCGAGAAACGCCTGATATTCCCGAGCCAATGCCACTGGTTTTTCTATGCGAACACGTGCCCCAAACTGCGCAAGCCACCCGAAAAATGTAGGGCTTTTAATCACGCGCACATACACACGTGCATGCTGATCGTCGATTGCAACACTGTCCACCTCTTTGCCAAAGCGATCTAAAACGGCATCCATAGACTCATTTCCCACCAATAATACCGTCGAAATTGATTCTCCGCCATACATCCCAAACGCAGCTGCTTCAAGCTTTTCTACCTCATAATTAGCAATGCGCTCGTTTCGGATTGCTGCATCGTCAAGCACCACCACATCATCCATGCGATCCACACGATAATGCGGAAAACTCGCGTGCTTTTCGTTGTAAGCAATCAGATAATACAAGCCCTCTGCATAAAGCAACTGAACAGGTGTTTCAATATAGCGCGCTCCATTGCGCCTTTTTGTTCTTCGCTTATACACATCATGCTTAAAATAATAAAACGACAGTTTACGTTTTTGAGCAAGCGCCTCTTGAACTAAATCAACATTATGAAAAATTGATTCCTCTTGCATTTTTATACGTCCTTGGACATGAATTCTTTTTTCAAGGAATTCTTGCTGAGGGCTGCTCGTCAATTGCTTGATTTTTACAACCAGCTCATCACATTTTTCCTGCGTCAAAAAACGCGTAGACTGCAAAGCATCCACCAAAAGAGACAATTCAGTAAGCGAAAACTCTCGCTTTGCAACACCATATTCAACGGGGTTACGATAATACGCTTCAATCTGAAGGCCAAATTCCCTCAATGCGTCTAAATCTCGATAAATAGCTTTGCGCTCCGCAGAAATCCCCTGCTCTTCTAGCTTTTCAAGAATTTGCGCCATGGTAAGACCGTGCTGAGCATCAGTTTGCTCTGTTAAAATCCGATACAAATACAGCAACCTTAGTTTTTGACGATTCGCAGCCACAATCTTCTCCTTACCATGAAAAGCAGCCTGAGTACTTTCACAAAGGTGCTCATTTCCATACTAAACCATTTCACCCAACAATCCCGAATTCCACGCACCAATTTCAACCCACCCAAACACAGGCAATTCATGCAGAAACTTCGAAGCATTTGTTGTTTTTTCAAGCATCGCTGCTGTGAGGGAGGTACCCCTGCCTGACAACTCGTGCAGAAACTGCGAAGCATTTGTTGTTATGCTCGCGAAAAGGTTGCACGGGGTTTATACTTAATTGTTCTGCTCGCTGAGCAGCTGTTACAGACGAAAGGTAAACTATGGGTGGCTTCTTTGGCGCGGCATCAAACCGCGATGTTGTATTGGATGTGTTTTTCGGTGTTGACTATCACTCTCATCTAGGCACAAGATTTGCAGGATTGATTTTCAGGGATTCCGAAAAGGGTTTTCAGCGAGAGATTCACTCAATTGAAAACACTCCGTTTCGCACACGATTTGAAGAAGACCTTGAGGTTTTTGTTGGAGGCAGCGGCATTGGCTGCATCAGTGACACCGACCCACAACCCTTGCTGGTTCGTTCTCACCTAGGAACTTTCGCCATTACTACGGTTGGCATTATCAATAATGCTGAAAAGCTTGTTGAGGCTTATTATGCAAACGGTGGACGCCAATTTATGGCTATGGGATCGGGAGCCGTCAATACAACAGAGTTAGTTGCGGCACTCATCAACGAGAAAGATGACTTTATCTCGGGCATTAAATTTGCGCAAGAATCCATCGAGGGCTCACTCACGCTCCTCATCATGACCAAAGAAGGACGCATTATTTCCGCACGTGACAAGCATGGTCGCCTACCTGTTTTGATTGGCAAAAACGATGATGGCTACTGCATTTCCTTCGAATCGTTTGCGTACAATAAACTCGGATATAGTGACGAATATGAACTTGGACCTGGCGAGATAGTACTTGTTGACGCCAATGGATATGAAACTATTGCCCCCGCTGGCGACAGTATGAAAATTTGCGCATTTTTATGGGTCTACTATGGCTATCCCAATTCAAATTACGAAGGTGAAAATGTAGAGCTCATGCGCTATCGCAACGGCGCCATCATGGCACGCAACGAAGAAAAACAGGGACTTTTGCCTGATGTTGACTATGTTGCCGGCGTGCCCGATTCCGGTGTGCCTCATGCAATTGGATATGCCACCAATAGCCAGACACCGTTTGCTCGACCTTTCATCAAATACACCCCCACCTGGGCGCGTTCTTTCATGCCAAGCAACCAAAATGTGCGCAATCGCGTTGCGAAGATGAAGCAAATTC
>CAYJGC010000093.1:0-2469 GCA_964369725.1 uncultured Eggerthella sp. | reverse complement strand
GTACGGAGTCGTTTGGCTCTCAACTTGATGTAGGTTGGTTTTTAGAATTAGTAGAAGTCAAGTCTCGTATGCCTTTAATCATCTAGTACATAAACCCTTAATCATTGCAAAGCTAAACAGAGTTTTGACTATAACGAATAAATTAAAGAAATAATCGGATAAAGTAATATATAAGATAAAAAATATTGCATAAAATAAGAAAATTATGCATTAGTAAAATCTATCCAAAAATTCAAAAGTATTAATAAAAGCTGCATCTATCAGATTGGATACAAGCGTTGTAACCTTATGGTAGCTAACGTATGGAAGTTTAGTGATTATCAATTATGCAATTCTAGATTTATATATAAATCCTTGCAAGAATGCACTATAGATAATTGTATCTCGAGGAAGAAGAAAAAATGAAAACCTACAAACTACTCGTCTCGATGCTCTTAGCCTTTGTGCTTGTTGCGCAGCCGCTGGGCGGTGTGAATGCGCAAGCCTTTGCATCCCCAGAGAGCTCTTCAAATGGGGAGAGGTTCCTAAGTGAAGGCGAAAATGCAGCCAGGTCAGAAGTAATAACAGGCTTTTTGCTAGATGAGAACACCTTATCTCAAGAAGCTTCCGTAGGGAGTAACTACAGTGTAAGCCTTCCTGCAAAAATTAGTGCAACGTATAATATTGTAGAGAATGACGGTATTGTTGTCGAAGAAGGCCTCATCAAAGACGTTGAGGTGACATGGAGCGAATCAAGTGGTAGCACCTTTGCAACCACGCAAACCGCAACATATTCCTATAAAGCACAAGCTATTGACACTACGCTGTTCTTTGCAGATGGAGTTACGTTACCTGTTATCACTGCGGTAGTAAGTGAGCCTAAGATGGAGGAATCGGATTTTGGATTAAATCCCGCTTCGGAAGAGATTAAAACTGGTATTACCTTCTGGATAACTAATCCTACTGTAGGAGAAACAACAAGAGATTTTACGGTCAATGCAAGAACAAGCGACCCGAATGTGGTTATAAACTCTATCGAAATGATTCCAATTAACGAAGAAGATCCCTCAATTGCTAAGCCGGCGACCATTGTCGGTGCAACAGGTGTTTTTGCTGTTACTCCAAATAAAGAATATAAAATTCTGGTTCATTATACTGACTCGGGAAGTGGATCTTCCGTAGACGTCACTGACACTTTTTTTTCATACGCCCTCAACAGCGAGCAATTTTAACTATACAATTGAAGACGAGGCGGCAAAAACCATTAAGCTGCTGACATATAAACAAGAGGCTTCGCACGAAGAGATTGTGATCCCTTCTTATGTAGATATTGGTGGCGTGATTTACACCGTTAACACGGTTGGAGAAGGAGCAGTTGCCTCTATTGGCGGTAAGGTGCTTACCTTTGAAGCCGATTCAAAGATTACTTCTATAGAGACAGATGCGTTTAAGAGCAACAATTTTACTACACTTTCATTTCCTGACTCTATTACTACTCTTGGTTCATATGCTTTTCAAAACAATAAGAGTCTAACGCAAGTTGAGTTACCTAAAAATATCACCGTGCTTAGTGAGGGTGTGTTTAAAGATTGTTCTGCATTGTCTTCAAAAGTTGTAGTACACGATAAAATTACGACTATTGAGGCACAAGCCTTTTATGATTGTGTATTTACTGAACTGGAGCTTCATCATGGTATCGCCTCGATAGGCGATAGGGCTTTCTATGATGTGCCTATTACGGCTATAGACTACCCTGGTGAAACTCATTCGCTAAATCAGTTGCCAGATTCGTTAAAAACTTTGTCCGGTCATGCATTTTATGGCAATGAGCTTGAAACAATTGAGATTCATGGAAATATTGAATTTATAGGAGATTCAGCCTTTGGGTGGTCTTCGAAGTTCCACACTATAGTAATCCAGGAGGGAATAAAGACCGTCTCTACTAGTTTGTTTAATACTCCAGCTTCTTCAAGTCCAGAGCTTACTGTGTATCTGCCTTCAACTTTAACAAGTATTGGCTACTCTTCATTTGATGGGTATAAGACTTCCACGGTTGCTCCTGTAAGTATGTATAACGACGGCATTGCTCCTGTAACTGGAGAAGCTCATATTCCGAATGCTGTTACGTCGATAGGAGGAAGCGCGTTTGATGACGCTACTTTTACTAAAATATACATTGGGGATTCTGTAGGAAGTTCTGCTATCGAAAGTATTGCGCAATCAGCATTTAGCCCTTTCACAGGCGTTACACACGAATCTTTTCGTATATATACTTCAAGTAAAAACTCATCTGGCGATATTAAAATTCTTAATGGAAACTGGGGTAGTAACATTCATTACCCTGTTTATGATGATACTATCTTGAGCGAAGAGCTCGACACTGATAATGACGGAACTGTTGAGCGTTATGCGATATCCATAGACAGCAACATGATTTCAGCTTATTTAGGTGATGACCCTGATATCAGAATTCCTGAATCAATTCCTTAT
>CAYJGC010000092.1:0-3070 GCA_964369725.1 uncultured Eggerthella sp. | reverse complement strand
CTTGATAAATATGCGAGCATAGACCAAACAGGGGCAGCGTATCAAACCGAAGCTGACCTTGAGCGTGAGCTTATTGCAGACCTTATTGCGCAAGGATATGAGCATAAAGCAGACATTAAAACAAAAGATCAACTGCTTTCCAATGTCCGCACATCACTCGAAGCACTTAACAACACCCGCTTCACCAATGACGAATGGCTACGATTTTGCGAGGAATACTTAGACAAACCTTCAGATAGCCACGTAGACAAAACGCGCAAGATTCATGATGACTATATTTATGACTTTGTTTTTGACGATGGACATATTCAAAATATTTATCTGCTTGATAAGAAAAATATTGCACGCAATAAACTGCAGGTTATTTCTCAGTTTGAACAGACTGGCTCACATGCCAATCGCTACGATGTAACCATCTTAGTCAATGGACTCCCTTTGGTTCACGTTGAGTTGAAAAAACGCGGGGTTGCCATTCGTGAAGCCTTTAATCAAGTGCATCGTTACAGTAAAGAAAGCTTTAACAGCGAGAGTTCTCTTTATAAATATCTACAAGTCTTTATTATCACCAATGGCACCGATACCCGCTATTTTGCCAATACCACCAAGCGCGATAAAAACAGCTTTGACTTCAGCATGAATTGGGCGCAATCAAATAATCAAGTAATTCGCGACTTGAAAGACTTCACCGCTACCTTCTTTCAGAAAAATACGCTCCTCCATGTTTTGATAGATTATTCTGTCTTTGACGTGAGCAACACCCTGCTTGTCATGCGCCCCTATCAAATTGCAGCAACCGAGCGCATACTTCAAAAGATTAAGGGTGCCCACCATGAAAAGAAATGGGGCACGCCTGAATCTGGGGGCTATGTTTGGCATACAACAGGTTCGGGCAAAACACTTACCAGCTTTAAAGCTGCAAGACTTGCCACCGAGCTTGATTTTATTGACAAGGTATTCTTTGTTGTAGACAGAAAAGATCTTGATTACCAAACCATGAAGGAATACCAACGCTTTTCACCCGACAGCGTAAACGGGTCCGCAAACACTGCAGGGCTTAAACGAAACATCGAAAAAGACGACAATAAGATTATTGTTACCACTATTCAAAAGCTCAATATCTTGATGAAAAAAGAAGCCAACTTGCCTGTCTACAATCAGCAGGTTGTTTTTATTTTTGATGAAGCGCATCGTTCACAATTTGGTGAAGCACAAAAAAATATCAAGAAGATGTTTCGCAAGTATTATCAGTTTGGCTTTACCGGAACGCCCATATTCCCCGAAAACGCCTTGGGAGCAGAAACAACGGCATCGGTGTTTGGCAGAGAGCTACACACCTATATTATTACCGATGCTATTCGTGATGAAAAAGTATTGAAGTTTAAAGTTGACTACAACAATGTTCGTCCCCGATTTCAATCCCTTGAGACCGAGCAAGACGAAGAAAAGCTGACAGCGGCAGAGACTAAGCAAGCTCTTCTGCATCCCGACAGAATTAAAGAAATCGCGCGTTACATTTTAGACAACTTTAACGAAAAGACTCATCGCAATAAAGCGGCAGCAAAGGGCTTCAATGCCATGTTTGCCGTAAATAGTGTTGATGCAGCAAAAGCCTACTACGAGACTTTGCAAGAGCTTCAAAAGGACAGCGACAAGCCTATAAAGATTGCAACAATTTTTTCATTTGCTGCCAACGAGGAACAAAATGCTATTGGAGAAATTGTTGATGAAACCTTTGAGCCAACCGCAATGGACAGCACGGCAAAAGAATTTTTGAGTCATGCCATTAACAATTACAATGACCTGTTTAAAACAAACTTCAGTGTGGAGAGCAAGGAATTTCAAAACTATTACCGAGACCTTGCGGACCGGGTAAAAAAGCAAGAAGTTGATCTACTGATTGTAGTTGGCATGTTTTTGACGGGCTTTGATGCTCCCCGACTTAACACGTTATTTGTTGATAAGAACCTGCGCTACCACGGCTTGATACAAGCATATTCTCGAACGAACCGCATTTTTGACACCACCAAATCATTTGGCAACATTGTAACCTTTAGAGATTTAGAAGGTGCAACTATTGATGCTATCAAGACGTTTGGCGACAGAGACAATAACGAGAATTTGAGAGAAATTGTTCTGGAGAAGAGCTATAAGGAATACCTAGAAGGATTTACCGACATACTCACCGGACAAACGCGGCGCGGCTATATTGAGATTGTGGAAGCTTTAAACGAACAATTCCCCACCGTTGACAGCATTGAAACAGAAAAAGACAAGAAAGAATTTGCCAAACTCTTTGGTGAATACCTAAGGATAGAGAATGTCCTGCAAAACTACGACGAATTCACTAACCTGAAAGCACTTCAAACCCTTGACCTTGAGAATAAAGAGGCGGTTGAAGAGTTTAAACGCACTCATCACGTTACCGATGAAGACATTGATACCATGCAAAAGATTAGCGTATTACCAGAGAGGGCCGCGCAGGATTATAGATCTTCTTACAACGACATACGTGATTGGCTGCGCAGCCGAAAAGAAAACGAAGACATGGCGGAGTTGGCAATTGATTGGAATGATGTTGTCTTTGAAGTGGAGCTGCTAAAGTCACAAGAGATAAATCTTGATTACATTCTTGAACTTATTTTTGAGAAGAACAAAAACGTGCAAGACAAAACGAGTCTTGTTGAGGATATCCGCAGACTCATACGCTCAAGCAGCGAAAACCGCGCAAAAGAATCATTGATGGTGGACTTCATAAATCAAACCAACCTTGATGAGTTTCACGATAAAGCAAGCATCATAGATGCGTTCTTCTCTTTTGCACAGTCTCAGCAAAAACGAGAAGCCCAAGATTTAATTGCTGGCGAACAGCTCAATATTGAGGCTGCAAAAAGATATATAGAATTATCTCTCAAAAGAGAATTTGCCAGCGAAAACGGCACCGACCTTAACGAACTATTGCCCAAGATGAGCCCCCTCAACCCAAAATACCTCACGAAAAAACAAACCGTCTTCCAAAAGATATCCGCCTTTGTAGAAAAGTTCAAAGGCGTAGGCGGCGAGGTTTAAAACA
>CAYJGC010000091.1:0-3078 GCA_964369725.1 uncultured Eggerthella sp. | reverse complement strand
TATCAAGGGGTGCGTTGTTTTGAGCAGTGTACGTGCCCGCTGGAGCGGATGTAAGCGAGTCAAAGACAGTACTACTTGCATCTAACCATTTTCCTGTTGCTTGAATACCTGCAGCTTGGTCAAGAACAATGCCAACAGGACTAGATATTGCACTTTTAACTAGAGAAGCAGTATTATCTCCAAGCTTAACGGATGTAAGAGGAGTGTTAGAGAACATGTTCCACGCGGTAGTCTCGGCAATAGTTAATCTAAAACCCGATAAATCTACATAGGATAGTTTTGCATTGCCCGAAAGCATCCAATCCAAGTCGTCCACATTTGATGTATCAAAACTTGATACATCAAGCGAAGTGAGGTTTGGGCAATTCGCAATCATACCATACATGCTTGTGGCACTTGACGTGTTAAAGGACGATACGTCAAGAGAGGTAAGATTTGTGCAGTTCAAAAATGCACCAGTAAAGCTCGTTACTTTCGCGGTATTAAACTTTGATAAATCGAGAGATATGAGGTCTGTGCATGCCTGGAATATGGCTTGCATATTCGTCACTTTAGATGTGTCGAAACCTGACACATCAAGAGAAGTGAGACTTGAGCATGTAAGAAACATACCTCTCATATTTGTCGTTTTTGACGTGTCAAAACCTGTTGCATCAAAAGTTGTAAGGTTTACGCAATCGCGAAACAGATACGTAGCATCCTCTCCTGTATAAACTGTTTTACCTGCGGCCACTTTAAACGAAGTGATGTTTGCGCTATTGCTTTTCCAAGGAGACCCGCCCTCGTAAGTCGAAGAAGCGAGTGTTCCTTCATCAGCACCACCACTTGGCGTGAGGGTAAGTACACCTTCTGCATCAATCACCCAGTCTACGGTGCCACTCGTGCCTGCCGCTATATCTGTTGCATGGGCAATGTCTCTTCCAACAGTGCCCAGAAATACCGGCAGCGCCAGCAAGCATACACAAAGCGAAACGAGTGCTGCAATAGCGGCATTTGCATGAGAACGTTTTGTATCCATTGATTCCCTAACCTTGTCTGTCTTGTTCCTAGCAATTTGAATATATACCATAACTATTTTACACTAATCAAATTAGAAACCCTGTGACATATCCGCAATATTTTTATTTATTAACATAGGCTAAGTAACTTAAAGGATCACCCCTTGCGTATATCCGCCAAGCGTAGCAAACACGAGCAGGGTGTTTATCTTTTCTTTAACACATCATAGACTGGAAACAACTACAAACACACTAGCCTCGATGGGATTTAACATGGCAATGATGGGGTCCTGGGTATTTGAAATGACTAATACTTCGGCAAAAGACTAATCAAGTAAACATATTGGCACCGCCGGCAGCAATACGTAGCTATGCTTGCAAGAAAAAGTACTGTCTTTCGAAAAAGCGCTTTTTCTTTTTTTATAGGTGCAGATTTAATACTATCTCACAGCAAAGCATAAATCGTATTTTTTACATAAGTGTCTACTAAAGATCTTCAGAACTATCAGGAGTTCCCAATGAATCAAGTTTGGCTAGATCACATCTGTTCAGCTTTACGTCTAACCCGGCGCGGCTGAGTGCCTTAGACAAAGGTAGTCCTAATGCGTATATCACAACAGCTTGACCGACAGCAATGCTGACAACACCAAATAGATACATGGGCAAGTACAAGCCATCCAGAGCAACATTGGTAAAAGGAATGGTATAAAAACCAAGTCCTTGCAAAATGATAGGCAAATAGGCCGGAACAATAAGTGCATTTGCCACAACAAAACCTAACAATGCAATGCCTTTTTTCTCACGCATCTTCCAACACCAAAGCGATCCCAAAAATGTAGCCAAGCTTCCAAAAACCACATCCAATAATCCCAAAGAGCCCGTACCGTTTATTACCAATGAGATTAAATTTGCTATAACGCAACCAATGGTTAAACCAGGCACGTTAGAGACGTCAAAAACATCGTCAAATAGTAAAACCTACTCGTCATCATTAGGTAATAGTGGCCAATTTGTCTTTCCGCATATGACCTTTACATTTACCGGTAAAAAATCAGTTTCAATGCTGCTCATATTGCTCTGAACAGCATCAATGGTCTCATAAGGCCACGAATTTATTCCACCCATATCGACCACATTACGATACCCTAGCTGCACCAATTGAAGCGCCGCTTGCGCGGAACGAATCCCCGAAGCACAATATACTATTACAAGCTCATCTTTGTCGGGAAGAGCCTGGGAAAGCGAATCTTCGTTTATTTGATCAAGAGGCAAAAGAATGGCATTAGGAATATGCGAATCATCGTACTCTTCCTGAGTTCGTACATCTAAAAGCTTTGTTTCACTTGAAGCAATCATCCCAAAAGCATCCTCCGGCGAAACCTGACGAACGCCTGAAGAGACAAATGCAGCTCCCTCTTGTCCCTCATTCTCAGATGCTCCGTTTGCAGAACATCCAAAAAAAGACATGCTCAAAGACAAGCCTACAAACAGGGTGATGCCCACTTTGATAACAGGGTCAAAGTGGGCATGAATCGGTTTATTAACTATTGCTACCAAAAAACACTCTCTTACTTCAATCTTATCCTAATACACTCTAGTACTGATCGCCGTACTTTGGCTCATATTCTTCGCCATCATTATCGATAACACCAGTAAGTGGCTCTAAGTTCTCTGACACAACTTCTCCGACCGCACCGCCAGCAATACGCTCTTGTTGAAGCTCTTCCTCTTCTGAACCCTCAATTGCCTTTCCGTCTGTCACTTCAATTTCAGCATTAGGGTCAAAAGGCGTGTACTCCCCTCTTGCAACAGTATCATTTGACTCAGGTGCCGAATCAGTTGTCTCTTGTGGCGAGCAACCCACCATTGCCATCGCAATAACAAACAAAAAAGCAACCAGTAAAATCTTAGATTTCTCAATCACCTTAATACAACTCATGTTTCCTCCGTTTCTTTGTACTTTATCAACTCATTCATTAAGCAGAGCAGCCACGTCTGCCAGTCGCGAACGATCACACCCAATCACACGACGCTCAAAAGGCGCTACATTCTTATCTTTTTGCATTCCCACAGGAAACAA
>CAYJGC010000090.1:0-3279 GCA_964369725.1 uncultured Eggerthella sp. | reverse complement strand
AATGGTATTCCCCCTTGTGGCAGCGGGTCTGGCTTGGGATTGGAATGCAGCTTCACTCGTTTTTTGTGTCCCGCTCGCGGTTTTGGGGTTGGTGGCAGTTTTCTTTGTCAAAGAAAAGCGTGCTTCAAAGGCATAATGTTGCGGTAGGCAACTTGTGATTACTTGGTAAATGGTTGTCGCTTGCTTATGTGGCAAGCGGCCTACAAGAAAGAGGTTTTCTATGTGTTTTCGCCCTCCATCAACGGATACAGGGAATGGTCCACAAGCAGCTCCTGGTGCACCGATTCCTCCAGGTATACCTATCCCTGGCGCACCTGGCGCTCCTACGGCTCCAGGAGTTCCAACCACACCAGGCGCTCCTACTCCGGGCACACCTGCTCCTAGTAGTCCATCGGTGCCTGCTGAAAAATAAGAACATGTTTTACCAATAGAGTGAAGTAAACCCCTGCTTGTTTATCTGAGCAGGGGTTTACTATTGCCAGGAAGGGTGGTGGATAGCTTGTTGCGTATTGCCTGTAAAAGGTTAGTTACTGAGCCTGCGTGCAGCATGAAAAGCGTCAAGTTTATTGTCAACACCAAGCTTTGTGTAACAATTTGCTACATGTGACTTTACCGTGTTTTGAGAAATACTTAGTTCTGTAGCGATCTCTTTTCTGCTCATGCCAAGATTGAGTAGTTTTAACACTTCAAGTTCTCGCTTTGTGAGACTTTGATTCTTTGTATCCCTGTCTTTATACGGCGATTTAGGTTGAAGGGAAATGGTATCCAATAAAGATTGAGCAAAGCGTCTTACTTCGCGGCGAAGTTTTCTAATGCTAATAGCTTGGCAAAGGAGTGAAAATGATGCTTCTCTGTATTCTAAAAAAGGCTGCACAAAGCCACATTGGGTACCTAGTTCGAGTGCATCATTAAAATGCTTAAATGAGTTAACCTGATCATCTTGGCTGTGATAAACGACTGCGCGAAGAATGCAAGCATACAATTCAAGCAATTTATAGGAAGCCTCTTTTGATTCGCTTACTGCTTGGTCAAGAAGAGCTAGTGCTTTGTCAGTATCTTTCTCACTGTGGTGCAGATGCCCTTGACACAAGAGCTTCATGATAAGGTACTCTTTGTTGAGTGTCCATGTGGTTGATTCTGCCTTGGCAAGTGTTTCTTTGCAGCGCAAAATACGACCAGTTTTTAAGCAAAGCTCTGCGTGTATCAAATATGTTTTACGCAAATAGCCACGAGCAAGATACTTGTGACTATTGGCGAATTGTAAGATATCTAGCGACAGAGTAAACGCTTCTTCAAGTCTCCCAAGGCTTTCAAGATATCTCATTTGCGTTATTTGGATATCGATGTAAAAGTCGGCATTTTCCTTAGAAGGGAAGTTAACCTGTGCAGCCTTAAGATTCTCTTCTGCTTCTAAAAGATTGTTTTCTAAGATGCCTATACGTGCAAGAGTGGCGGAAAGTAGGCCATGCATTGACCGGTTGTGCATTTCTTCGTTGCCTGATAGGCATAGTTTTTTTGCTCTAAAAAGGTTTCCTTGAAGGTATTCTGTGTAGGCAAGTACATAGACAGAAAAACCAAGCGCAATGAAAGCATGGTGTGTCTTTGCATATGAAAATAGTTCCTCGTAGGCTTCTTTGGCTTCGCAAGGTTTTCCGGTTACTTCGTAGCCTTCTGCTAGTGAGTGCATGAGTACAACAGTAAGTGAGTTATTTGAGCGAATGTCATCATCGTTTAAAAGTGTCTTACAGGTGTCTATGCAGGCTGACGATTGTCCTTGCATAGCAAGTCGCTTAATCTCGAAACAGGTAAGCGTTGCTTTTGCTGTGGAGTGTGCGGATTGCGATAAGGGTGTTTGGTAAAGAAGACGCTTGCATTGCTCTAAGTAAGTCTGAGCGTTGTCAAAGCGTCCATATCTAATATGAATCCAAGCAACACCTAATAAACGAAGGGGATTGTCTAGTATAGTTTCGGTACTCAGTAGATCGAGATACGAGGCAAGGTCGGTGCCTTGATAGCGATTGGTTGCAAGATCAAGATCAAGAAGAAACTCAAAGTTCTCACGCACTAAATCACGAGAGCAAGCCATGAGTAAATATTTGGCAGATCTGTCGCTGTTGTCAATACTTTCGTAATATTCCGATATCTTAAGATTAAGTGCTTTAACTTCATCGGGGTATTCTTGCGCAATGTTTGTTTGCATCCATTTACGAAATGGTTGCGCGCAGCGAAATTCTGAGTTTAAGCCATCAACCCTCATAAGAGGAAAACCTTCTATTGATAACTCGCTAAGCGTTTGTACAGGGAAAGGCTTGTCCGTAAGATAAGAACAGAGTTGCGCAGTAAGTGTCTTACAAAACGCAGTTACGCGAAACAGTTCAATGTCTTCAGGATGCAAATTCTTAAGAATTTTTGTTTTTATGTAACGGTCAATATGAATATTTTTTCCCAATAAAAAAGCTGGTGCATTTGCTTGAGGTTCAATACTGAGTAGATATACGCCTGCTGGCCAGCCTTTGGTAAAATCATAAACAGCTGAAGCGTAAGAACTCGTAGCTGATAGGTTGGTATTTTGAGCAATGTACGTGCATACTTCAGTTTTTGAATATAGGAGTTCTGTCTTGGGAAGGCTGCTTAAAAGTCCATCAAGTTGAAGATTTTGTAATGGCTCGATCCATTTGTCAGAAGATACAACTACCCGACTAGCACAAGAAAGAAGTTGCTCAAGTCGAGTTTCAAGCATGTCATATTGAGATTCGTCTACGGTATGAAGGTTGTCGATAAAGCAGGTAATAAGACCTGTATGTTGGTTGCAGCGATTGATAAACTCATCAAAATGCTCTGAGAGAAGTAAAGTAGGTGTAATCCAGCAAGGAGTCGTTTCCTTATTGACATCAAGACGAGAAAACCATTCGTTTAGAATTGCTGTTTTTCCAAAGCCAACCGGAGCAACAAGTGCCGTAATTCGCCTTGGCGACATGGATTCAAGGCGATTGACAATAGCAGGCCGTGCTATGTTATCGTTGTCGAGCCTCGGTGGTGAAGAAATTATTTGTATGCGATCATTTTGATGACTCATTAAAACCCCCGGTAAAAGTATCAAATATGCAGCATTTTTTAGCCTGTGCGGAACCCCTTCCTACAGGCTAAACTCTTGTCATATAAAGATTATAGCATCGCAGAAGAGTCAATCGCTCTTCATCGAACTTTGTTGCAAAGTATGCAGTGTACTAGTACATTTTTCTCATACTTATTCTTCTAAATTGTTTGCTTTGAGCTTGA
>CAYJGC010000089.1:0-3355 GCA_964369725.1 uncultured Eggerthella sp. | reverse complement strand
GCACAAGAAGAGATACGCCCCATTTGAGGCGCGAACGAGAACTCTACCACCCGTTTTACCCCTTGTCAAACGCCACGCGTCCGGGTGTATCTATAAACAACAGTAGTGTATTCCCAGCTCAATAGCAAAAGAGCGGATGGCATGCCACTCTTCTTCACAAGATATCAAAACTTTTTATTAATTAAAACTTTTGCTTACTTCTCATATGCGGATCAGCGAAGTCAGTTTACTTTTTTCCGTAAGATTTTCAAATCGTAGCAAATCGGTCTGCATCAATGCTGACACCTTCATCCCCCAACCTGCGCTTGAGATCTCGTTCATACACAACGAAGATATCTTTTATCGATAGTGAGGTCGCATACAACACACCTTGCGATTCACAAGACTCTTCTATTAGTTTTACAATTTGCCTATTCAGGCCTTCGTTTCGGAATAAAAAATGTAGTATGTTTTAAACAGCTCAACGTTTTCTGGCTCCATAACGCCAAAGTTCTGACCACAATCCTTACAGCAGCTACGGCCGCAAGGATTAATTGAGCACAATCAGCCCATAGTTTACACAAAGTAGCTCTTTTTGATTGCCTCTCGTAGTTTGGCACAGCAATCCATCAAACTAAGCCTTCACAGTGCTAAACAGCTGACGCTTTACTAAACCTCTTTCAACCGCCCCTAAACTCTGCATCTAAACTCGTTTGACTTCGCATTCGCGAGAAGCATGTATGAAAATAGTTTTGAGATGAGTTGTGCCTTTTTTGATTAACGAATACACAAAAATCAGTTTCAGAATCAAGCATTATGGTGCGCGCCTTACGTAGGGATTAAATACTGAAAATACCATGCGCAGCGCGCTGCGCATGAGAGGTTTCTGGAGGGTTTAACGACCTTACGAATTAGAAGCTCGACACTATGTGACAGCGCGCTGTTCTCGGGAGGTTTTTCGAGACAGCTTCTCAAACTAACCGCAACTGTTGAACTAAGCTTTAAGCGTTACGCCTCGTGCTGCGCTACGTGTTCCGGCGAGCGTGGAAAGCTTCAGGAGGTTTGGGGTTTTCTAAATGTGTGCCAATGCGCATTCAAAGAGTTTTCCTTGATTAACTATTGCAATGAGCACGCGGATGCCTGATAATATGACTTGCAAACAATTTGCGACTGATTCGCAAATTCATGCGCAAAACTCGGATTCCCTTCAGACGCAGTAAACACCGCAAAGGAAACGTGTGAAGCATTACCAAACAGAACAGCGACAAAAAATTCTCCGACTTTTTGAGACAAGCGCCCATGACGCTTTTTCGGCATACGAGATTTTTGAAAAGCTTGATTCCCCGGATATAAGCATGAGTTCAATTTATCGCAACCTCAAAGACATGGAAACGCGAGGCATTCTTCATAAAGTAATTGAAAAAGGTCGGCGCGAAGCCCTTTATCAATACGTCAACCCACAAACATGTGAAGGGATAATCCACCTCAAGTGCAAAGACTGCCAAAACACCTATCACCTTGATGACGAAATCTCTCGTACTGTTACTTCTAAAGCACAATATGATTTTGGATTTTCGCTTAGTGCTTCGGCTGCTTTTCTGTATGGCCAATGCAAAGAGTGTTCGCAGTCGAACTCGATATCGCTGCCAGAGCAGTACGAAAGGTGATGTAGTGCGAAAGGCGCTATGCAGGCAGATCGTCAGACAATCAATGCAAGTAACGTTAGCTAGTAAGCATATTCATAAACAAACACAAAGAAAGGCAAGCCAATGAAACGTAAATTACTAATGGGGGCATGCAGCGTGGCTTTAGCCATGGGGCTATCTGCCTGCCAAAGCGGAACCACCTCACAAGCAAGTTCTGAAGATGATGGCAAAATTAGCATTGTCACCACCTCGTTTCATGAATACGACTGGGTTTCAAACATTATTGAGGGCAACGAAGACGCATTTTCGGTAATACTGCTCATGGACACCGGCGTTGACCTACATAGCTATGAGCCTAACGTGGAAGATATCTCGACCATATCTTCTGCGGACCTCTTTATCCACAATGGCGGCACTTCAGAGACTTGGACTGAAGATATCTTGGCAAATCCGCTTAATCCCAACTTAGTTTCAATAAATCTCATGGACAGCATTCAAGACCAGGTAGTTGCTGAAGTGACCACCGAAGGAATGCAGGCCGATAGCCATGACCACGCACATGACGAAGAATGCACCGATGAAAATTGCGATCATGACCATGCGGACAGTGCAGCGGGCGCCGAAGCCACAGCCACGAGTTCAACCGGGGACGCACATGATCACAGCACCGACACCACAACCTCGAGCTCGACCGAAGATGCACACGACCACAGCGAAGAAACTGCTTCAGCTCATGACGACGAACATATCTGGCTCTCCCTCAGCAACGCAGCAGCACTTTGCGATGTCATAGAAAACAGCATTTCGACGCTTGACCCCACCAATAAAGACCTTTACGAACAAAACCTTGAGGCCTACACCGCAGAACTTGCTCAACTTGATGAAAAATACGCAGCCGCTGTTGATTCCGCACCACGTGACACGCTTTTATTCACTGACCGCTTCCCCTTCGTTTATCTCATGCAAGATTACGGTATTAATTACTATGCTGCTTTCCAAGGATGCTCTGCCGAAACAGAAGCAAGTTTTGAAACCATTGTCTTCTTGAGCGGCATCCTTGATGAATACGATATGGACTACGTGCTTATTCTTGATAACGGTCTAGAAGACCTTGCCAATACCGTTATCGAAACAAGCGAAAAAGGAGAAGCTGGCATTTTGACCCTCAACTCTCTCCAATCGGTCACCGCAGATCAAATTGAAAGCGGTGCAACCTACCTTTCTCTTATGGAGGATAACCTGGAAGTATTGAAGCAAGCACTTGCCTAAACAAAGAGAAAAAACCACTTCGCGTCAATTGCGAGGTGGCTTTTTTGACACCACATCCACCCTTCGCAATACAGAAAGACAGCTATGGATATCACCTGCGAAAATCTCTCCGTTGGATACAACCAAGTAGCACTCCATTCCAATATTAATTTCTCAATACCAAGCGGCTCCTACACCTGCATGGTGGGAGATAATGGCGCCGGAAAAAGCACGCTCATCAAAACGATACTTGGGCTTATTCCACCTGTTGGAGGCTCTATCTCCTTAGGAGATGGTTTCAGTTCACGCGATATTGGGTACCTGCCCCAACAAACTCAAACACAGCGTGACTTTCCCGCTTCAGTACAGGAAGTAGTTATTTCTGGCTGCTTGAACAAGGTGGGTCTGCGCCCTTTTTACAATAAGAGCGAAAAGCAACTCGCAAGCGACATGATTGCAAAACTAGGAATTTCTGATCTCAC
>CAYJGC010000088.1:0-3385 GCA_964369725.1 uncultured Eggerthella sp. | reverse complement strand
GTTTAGTAAGAAGACTGTGGTCAAAGATGGTACAAAGAGCTGCCGTGCCTATGATAAGAAAAATAATTGCAGGCATAAGGCGTCGTATGCGGCGCAGCCAAAATTGCGGAAGATCGATACGGTGGGTATTGTCCCATTCGATAAGAAGGAGGCTGGTGATAAGGTAACCTGACATTACAAAAAATACCGTAACACCTAAAAGTCCTCCCGGAGCCCATTCGAGCCCCATGTGGTACGCGATAACAACTAAAACGGCAAATGCACGTAGTCCATCAAGCGCAGGGATGTAGCGCGATTTAATAGGCGTCTTTTGCGATGTTCGAGGAGCCTCATGAGGCTTACGATGAACGGCATGTCGAGGCGCGGACGGCACGTGTTTTGGTGTGGGCATGGCGGACTTTCTACGTTCTCTCTTGAATGCGCTAAGCGCAAATGCGAGGTTTAGTATAACAGTCTTTGTAAGAAAACCCCTGCAACTTTGATGCCTGTGTGCCATTATAAAGCGTGTAGGTGAAATCTAAGAATCTTGAAATAGGTGAATCTTCTCAGATGTACGGCTAGAGGGAAATTCCTTCGTGGTTCACGCCGGGATCGTATGATTTATAGAAACGCGGCCATATAAATGGGTAGGTACAAAATTTCGCCTATTCGTTCAATGTTTCCATTACAGAACACATAGGCATTTTTAAAATCGTAGTCTTTAACTTTTATCAGGTTAGACAGTGCGACATGGCGTTTATAGTCTTTTCCCGATTTTACTTCGAGCAAAGAAACGCTGCCTTGGGAAAGATCCTGGATAACAAAATCAACCTCGCCTCGTTTGCTGTTGTTGTAATAATACAGCTTGTGCCCATGTGATTTTAATTCTTGAGCTACTACGTTTTCGTATACCGATCCATAATTTAGATCTCTTCGCCCAGCTAGTACATCAAGAGAGGCTGTTCCTGCGATGAGAGACATTAAAAGACCAACGTCGTTAAGGTAAAGTTTGAAGGCTGATACATTGGCGTACATCTCAAGCGAATAGCGCGGCTCGTCAATGCGCAATGCAGCAAGCGCGACTCCTGTATGGGTTAGCCAGTCAAAAGAGCTTTCCATGCGCGAGAATCTCAGAGCAGACTGATGGCTGACACTAGATTCTTTCAACTGCGTGAATTTGAAGCGTTTGTTTTCTTTGTTGAGTTGTCCCGGAATTGCTTCGTAGACTGCTTTGATATAGCGCATGCCTTCGCGACTGTCTAGGTGGCGTGTGATGTCATATTGGTATAGATCATATATGCCGTTGTGCGCTCGCCTTAAAGCATTAATATCGTTTGTATCGATGTAGCGTTGAACGGCTTCTGGTAGACCACCTACTAGGATGTAGTATGAAAAAGAGTTCATGAGCTTGGAGTGGATGAAATCTGGTACAGGTGCTTGTTCGAAAAAAGCTTGATGAGCTACATCGATTAGTGGCTTGGTTGTGCCGCTTGCAAGGCAAAATTCTTCAAAATCAAGAGGAAACATTTCTATAGTGTTCATAAAGCCAACGGGCCACGACCTCACGTTCGATAAGTCGACGCCTAGCAAGGATCCAGAAAATACATAGTCGTATTCGGTGCGCTCAAGTAAAAACTTAGCCCACGTAAGGATATCTCCGAATTCTTGAACCTCATCGAAAAAAATAAGTGATTTACCTGGCTTAAGCTCCTTGTTGATAAGGGCGGTGATGCGCAAAAAAAGATCGTCTGTATTGCGTGCTTTTGATATGAGATTTATTGCGTCAGGTGTTTCCAGAAAGTTTATTTCTGCAAAAATCTCATACTCTTCAGCGGCAAACTGGCGCACGAGTGTCGTTTTACCAACCTGACGAGCCCCTGTTATCAAAAGCCCTTGATTGGTTTTCTCAGCCTTCCATGCCTTGATCTTTTTCATAGCTTTACGATAAAGCACAGCATCTCTTTCACTAGTTTTGACAAAAACAGAACCATATTATGCACTAGTTTTGACAAAAACAGAACCATATTATGCACTAGTTTGACAAAAACAGAACTAATTGTTGTAGCAGTTGCACTTGTTAAGCTTCGTAGTGCACTTATAAACGGATAGGACACCTATTGTGCCCTATCCGTTTGAACAGTTAATTTTCTTTTGTGAAAAATCTACTATGCGGTCTCTTCGGTAAGGTCTAGTTGTTTGATGCGGTCAGCAAGGTTAGAACCGCGCTCGTAAAATAGAAGACTCTTGTTGTGTTCAAAGTAGCGGTCGCATCCATGTTCGTTAATGAAGGCCATACTGTATCGATTGACTGAGAGATCGGTTACCAGCAAAAGCATCTCTTGTCCCTCGCCGAAAGCTTGTTCAACAAATTTGAAGGCATTGTCAAGGGCTGTTGCAGCAGTAGTTGTTTGCTTATCAAGTTCGTCAAGCGACTCTTCAAATATTGCTTTAATGTGAGCAAAGGTTACGACAGCGTCGGTTGTTGCGCGCATGGCTCGATCAAATAGCGCAAGCGTCCGTTCATAGGAAACATACTTTTCATCGGAAAGCAGACTGCTTTTTCTCTCAACCTCCATGCGTCGTTGCAAGGCGGCAGATTCATTGCGAATAAGAGGCAAAACATTGCAGCTGTCTGCGTCGCAATATTCTGGATTGTCTGCCATGGCTGTATCACGGATGAAACCCAAGCGTTCGTAGGTAAAAGCAGTAGCATGCTCTTCAAGTACGGCTTCGCGAACACAGCTGCTCAAAGCGTCGGTGATAAGGCCCATAAGAGAAACGCGTTCATCAAAGGCTGCATCGATAGCCCGACTCATGACCGACTCGTCTTCTTCTCCGGTAAGGATGCGGTTGATTTGGTAGTCAGAGCGGTATTTGGTAAATAGGTCATAGTAGACACTAAAGCGTTTAGCAATTTCTGCATTTTGTACGTATTGACTCACGAGCATTTCGTCAACAGGAATATCTTGGTCTTCGTAGAGTTTAATCATGGCGGAAAGGTCATCCCAGCCGCGAGCGGTGACAAAGGATTTGCCGTCTATGGTGGTTTCCATGTGGTAAAAATGGCTGCGTTGAACTTCGAGATAGGTGAGTACGGAAGGATGAACACCAACTTCTACGGCAAAATCACGCCAAGCGGCATAATCTGGATCAACGTCAATACGCTTAAGACGATCCCAGGTTGCTATGTCGTAGTCATGTGCGGTGCGGTTGTACTCGGGGGGATTGCCAGCGGTAACAACAATCCATCCATCAGGTACGCGATGTCGCCCAAAGACTTTGTACTGCAAAAACTGCAACATAGCAGGAGTAAGCGTTTCGGATACGCAGTTGATTTCATCGAGAAACAAGATGCCTTCGCGATGTCCGGTATTTTCCATGGCGTCATAAACAGCAGCAATGATTT
>CAYJGC010000087.1:2339-3412 GCA_964369725.1 uncultured Eggerthella sp. | reverse complement strand
AAGGAGCTTGCTGCTTAGATCTCCTGAGCTTGGTGATTTTAAAAAACTAGGAATCCATGCGTGGTTAGTTTTGTCTGAAAAACATTGTTTTTACAACAGGAGGGTCAGTGAAGATTGCGGTAAGTGCGTGCTTGTTGGGGGAGGCGTGTCGGTATGACGGCGCGGCGAAACCGCACGAAAAAGTAATTGAACTGGAAGAATATTTCGACCTGATTCCCGTATGTCCTGAGGTGGCAGGCGGATTGCCCACGCCGCGACCTGCAAATGAGATAGTCCATGACTTAAGCAGTAATTCTGATTTACCTGCTGAAGAGCTCCCAAGCAAACCTCGTGCTTTCGGCAACGGGCAAAGCATTCGTGTTATAGACTCTTCGGGAACTGAAAATACGGAAGCTTTTTTCCTTGGGGCACAAAAAACAGTAGACTATCTGCGCGAAGAGGGCTGTTCAGTAGCCGTGCTGAAAGCAAAAAGCCCTTCATGCGGAAATGAATTTGTTTATGACGGAACGTTTTCAAATACCTTAATTGCAGGGTCGGGGGTTGCTGCGCACGTATTGCGCAACGCTGGTATCTTGGTGTTTAACGAAAATCAGCTGAAAGACCTTTTTGATGAGCTTTCCAAACATGAATTTGGTTCGGACTTTAAGGAATCTGGCGTATCCAAAAATGCTTCTCATGACATCAATACTACACCGATTTCCCATCGTTTCACTGAATCAATCGTATCCGAAAGCGCTCAGCATGGCACCGATTCAGCGGTGATTTCTCTCGATTCTGCTAAATCGGGCTTACCAAAAAAAGCTTGTGATAGCATCAGTGCGCCCACCTTTAGCATGTATGTGTTAGAGTGCGCTGATGGCACTTGGTATACCGGCTATGCGGTAGATGTGGCGCAACGGATAAAAACTCACAACGCAGGAGAGGGCGCCAAATACACCCGTGCACGTTTGCCGGTTCGTTTGTTGGCGTGTGCCGTGTTTGACACCAAGCAAGAAGCTATGAGTGCGGAATATCATTTCAAACAATTGACGCGCTCTAAAAAAGAGCATTTGGTTTTTCAGGCACAGGCACAG
>CAYJGC010000087.1:0-2239 GCA_964369725.1 uncultured Eggerthella sp. | reverse complement strand
AGTCCCAGCCCCATAGTCAGCCCCAAGAAAAACTCTTTGCCGATATCTTGCGCGAAGCGCTCCCTTTATCGCGGGAAGAACAATAAACGCAGCTCCCTGGAATGCATCTACAAAATCGCTTTCTGCAAGCGTTTCAGGGTTGCGTTTCTCCTATTCGCACACACCTTCAATAACAACTACGTGGCGGTTCCCTGAAGACTTTGAAGTAACTCCCCGAAACGCTAAGCTCATGGTAAGATTGCCCTTACGCGTTACGTACTACCGAAGGACATTCATGCAAACTTACATCGCACATTACTCTTCTCCTGCTGCCTCTGATTCCCGAGCAAAGGGCCTGTTCGAATTTGAAAGCGCCTCTCGCACGGGTACAAAGGCAAACATTCATGATGCACGACTAAAAATGCTCGAGATGTACGGAAAAGATGCGGTGTCGTGGAATATTGTCAAGGTGGAACGCAAAAAGGCAACGACAACCGTGTGCGATGAACAGCTTGAACTTGATTTTCGTGCACCAAAGCCGGAACGCAAACGAGCAAAGCGCAAAGAATGGTGGTAGGTTTTGCGTGGAGCATATGAAAGGAAAAGTGGCGCGTCAGACTACATGACCAGCCTTTATTGATAGGAGTACTATGAAAAAGAAACAAAAAGCATATCTTAAACAACTATTAGAAACGCCTTCGCCAACAGGATCTGAAATTGCTGTGGCGCAATTGGTGCGTGAGCGTTTAGGAAATACGGCGGATGAAATTCAGACCGACACCATGGGATCGGTTCATGCAGTATTACGCGGTGCCGGCAACGGTTTGTCGCTCATGATGAGTGCTCACATGGACGAAATAGGCCTCATGGTCACCTATATTTCTGATGAGGGATTTTTGTCGGTGGCGGCTGTTGGCGGCGTGGATGCAGCCATTTTGCCCGGAATGCGCGTCGATGTGCACGCGTCAAATTCGCTTGAGCCCTTGCGTGGTGTGGTTGGTCGCAAGCCTATTCATCTCATAAGTCCTGATGAGCGCAAGACGGTTACGTCGCTCGATAAACTAGTGATTGACCTGGGACTGTCTCCCAAAAAAGTCAAAAAGCTGGTATGTGTTGGCGACGTTATTACCTTTGGCGTAGGCTTTGAGTGTTTCGGCGAAGACATGGCAGTATCTCGCGCATTTGACGACAAGGCGGGCGTGTGGGTTATTTCGCGCGTGTTAGAAGAGATTGCAAAAGCGGGCGGTGCTGAATTTGATTTCATTGCAGCAGCAACAGTGCAAGAAGAAATTGGAGTTAGAGGGGCCACGACCTCGGCATATAGCATGAACCCTAATGTAGCTATTGCTTTTGACGTAACGCATGCAACCGATTATCCCGGTATTGAAAAGAGTAAATACGGAAAAATCACCTGCGGCGACGGTCCTGTTATTGCGCGTGGCCCCAATATTAACCCTGAAGTGTTTGAGCGTTTGGTTGCAGCAGCAAAAGCAGAAGGTATTTCCTACCAGATTGAGGCAGAGCCAAGCATGACCGGCACCGATGCGCGTGCATTCCAGGTAACGCGTGGCGGTATTCCCACTGGCTTGGTTTCGGTTCCTTTGCGCTACATGCACACACCCACCGAAGTGGTGTGCTTGAGTGACCTTGAAGCAACGGTAAAACTGCTTACGCGCTTTGCTCTTGATCTTGAAGAAGATGCAAGTTTTGTGCCAGGAATGGGTGGCATTGAGACTAGCCTTGATGGCGAAGAAACGGAATAGAGGTACGTGCGCGCATGAAGCGTGAGTCTAAAATAATTGCGAAAAATCGCAAAGCGTTTCACGAATATGAAATATTAGAATCGCTTGAGGCGGGTATTGAGCTTACCGGCACGGAAGTGCGTTCTTTGCGGGATAACCATTGCCAGCTAACGGATTGCTTTGCGCTCATTCGTGGTGGTGAAATGTGGCTGCATAACGTCCATATTCCGCCTTATTCGCATGGCAATATTGCTAACGTTGACCCCGACCGCAAGCGCAGGCTGTTGCTTCATAAGCGCGAAATTCGCAAGATAGAGCAGCAGGTTGCAGAAAAAGGTATGGCGGTTGTGCCGCTCAAAATTTATTTCAATGAGAGCTCATTGGTAAAAGTTGAGATAGCTGTTGCACGCGGAAAGAAACTCTACGACAAGCGCGCAACTATGGCCGAGCGCGATTCAAAGCGCGAAATAGAGCGGGCTTTAAAGCAGCGCAATCGCTACGAGTAGGCTAAAAGCGAG
>CAYJGC010000086.1:0-3622 GCA_964369725.1 uncultured Eggerthella sp. | reverse complement strand
AAAGAAACGTATTAGTGCGCTGGATTTGGGCAGGACATAAATCAATCAATTGGCAGTCTTGCGCAAAGCAAGCAGCAAGCGCTTCATGGTTCTTTTCTTCGAGTGCAGAAATTACATCGTTGCGTATCATGATTGCCTCCTAGCAAACGCTTTCAGAATTGATAAGGGCGTTGGTTCCTCCGTCAACAAAAAGCACCACACCATTAATGCCGCTTGCTAAAGGCGAAAGCAGAAATGAGGTAACATTGGCAATTTCGCAGGAATCCATGAGGGGTTCTTTTCCAAAATACGTAGGGACAGGGATGGCGTCCATGGCATAACGTTGCTGAGGAAGAAGGTTGGCGGTCATGGCAGTGCGTACGTTGCCAGGAGCGATAGCGTTGAGCCGCACACCACGCGAAGCCCAATCAGCGCTCATGCGTCGAGCCCACCGTGCGAGGGCGTATTTTGTTGAAGCGTAATAAACGTGCCCGGTGGCAGGGTCTATATCTTTTACCTGTTCAAGAATGCTTTCTTCATTACCCTCGTTGGTGAGTTGATCCACGAAGGCCATATTAGTGGCTCCTTGCGCTATGGAGTTTGAAGAGGTGAGTACACAGCTTCCTCCGCGCAATGCAAGCAAATCAAACAGACCGCGCGCAATTTCGATGGCACCAAAGTAATTGAGTGATACAAGAAGAGAAATAGGTGCTTTGCCGCCAGAGACACCCGCATTACAAACAAGCCCATCAATGCCTTCGGGATAACGCTCATGGATTTGTTCAAGTGCGTACGCGCGGCCTTCAGGAGTTGCAAGATTGGCATCAATATCACCACCTTGTAAGTCGATGTTGATTACTTCATTCCCGTTTTCGCGGAGCACTTCGGCAGTTTTTGCCCCAATGCCACTTGTTGCACCGGTGATAACATAAATACCCATTTTGTCCCTTTCGTGCGAGGTTAGCTTGTCTGTGTATGGCAGAAAATCATCTGCACCTAATTATCTAAGACGAAGCATACTCTTATTTTTAAAACAGAAAAGAGCTGTTGGGTTAACGGTAGAACGGTTCGCATGCACGGTGCTTTGTTCTTGGAAGGTGGCAAAGTTTTTCTTAGTTAGGTGGATTGTATCTTTAACGCAGGCGAATTAACTATAAGTTGGGCAATCGTTCCCGTAATGAAACCAGTAAAGAGACCCGCTATCATAAGAATAGGGAGGTAAAGGAGAATCTCCGGAGTTGAAGTGAGGAATAGGGCAACCATAATTTGAGCGAAGTTGTGGACAACAGCAGCAACCATGGAGCATAAACGGATATTGCTCACCGCGAAAAAGCGTACAAAAACGGTAATAACAATAAGTGCGCATAAGCCGCCTGCTAGGCTGAAGGCAAGTGTGGAAAGTTGTCCAGTAACGATAGCTGCCAGAATAATACGCACCAGCAAAACAACTGCGGCATATGCTGGACCTAGCCAATATGCTGCGATTACGGTGATAATATTCGCTAGTCCTAAGCGGATGCCGGGTACGGGAATGGGAACAGGGAAGAGCGTTTCAAGTGCAGCTAGCGCTAACGCAAGCGCAGCTAAAAGAGCACAACGGCTTATAATTTGCGTGCGGCTGAGCGGCGTTCGCTTTTTAATAGGAAGATTATTGTTAGCGGGAGACTGCATCAAGGTCATCAGGAGCCTCCTCTTCTCGCTCTAGCGTAATAGTGAGCCCGTGAGGTATGCAGGCAATCGGGGCTCCGGGTTCACTGATCCAGCCTGTCTGTTCGCACACGTGATCTGGGCAGTTGGCTTCTACCACGCGAATGCGGCCGGGCTCTACTTGAATAACATTGTAACCGTGTTCATCTTCTAATCGTATCTCATAGGGTTCTTCGACGGTAGAAAGGTTGACAGTCTCAAGAGGTTCGCCATCACGTGAGATGGTGGCTATGATAGTGGAGCTAGCAGAAGCACTCGACATAAGTGCATAGGTGGCAAGTCCTCCGAGAGATAATGCGATAATTAAAATAGCAAATAGTACTTCTGCTTTGCGTGGTTTAAGGGTGAGAGTGTTGGCTGAGGAATTAGTCATACCTGAAGTATAGCATCGTTGTCATGATGAAGCATTGTCCATGCTTTTAAACCATGAGTGTATAAAAAATGACCGCCTTTAGCAGGCGGTCAAGCAATTATCGATAGAGCTCTTTCGGAGCTCTATCGATAAATAAGTGTACTTACCGAACCGGTAGGACAAGCTTCAAGGCAGTCTCCGCAGCCAGTGCACAGGCTGGTATCAATGCGAGCAACGTTGTTCTCTACGGTGACCGCATTGACCGAGCAAGCTTTAGCGCACTTGCGACAGGCGATACAGCCCACGCTACAAACCTTACGTGTTTTAGCTCCAGGCATAGTGTTTTTGCAGGCAACCACAACTGCAGTAGGATAGTCGCCTTGTTCTGCAATAGTAATCAGATTGCGAGGGCAAAGACTCTGACAGGCGCCACATCCTGTGCAAGCAACAGTGTCGATTACCGCAATGCCATCTTTAATCTCGATAGCATCAAATTGACAAGAAGCGATACAGTCGCCGTAGCCGAGGCAGCCGAAAGGGCAAGAAAGACTACTGAAATACAACGTACTGAAGATACGGCAGCTTGGCTCTCCCTCAAATTCAGTCGTCGTTTTTAGACATTCTGCCGTTCCTTTACAAGCCACAAAGGCCTCTTTCTGAACGATTGCTAGAGCGTCAACACCCATAAATCCTGCAATTTCTTGAACAAGAACCTCGCCACCGGGAGTACAGGCATTGGTGGGAGCTCCCTTGAGAATAGCCTTAGCGTATTGCTCGCAGCCCGCGTATCCGCAGGCGCCACAATTCACGCCGGGGAGTAACGAGTTGAGGTATGCCAAGCGGCGATCTTCTTCGACGGCAAATACGCGCGATGCAATAAGCAAGAGGATTGCTGCTGCAAGACCGATAGCTGCAACAATAAGTATTGTTCCTACAATAGTTTCCACGGTTTATCCCCTCTATACAATGCCAAACAGATTGTCGGCAACGCCCGCGAAGCATAAAAAACTTAAAGATACGAATGCAGCAGAAATAAGTGCTATGGGTAATCCTTTGAAGGATTTTGGCGGGTTACATTCTTCGAGTCGGGTGCGCACGCCGCTAAACAAAACCATGACCAGCAAAAAGCCTAATCCTGCGCCAAGTGCACAGATGAGAGCTTCGGGATAATTGTATCCTTCGTCAATGGCAAGAATCGTTACGCCAAGAACTGCGCAGTTGGTAGTGATGAGAGGCAGGAATACGCCGAGAGATTCATGAAGGGCAGGAATAAACTTCTTCAAGAACAGCTCAAGCAGCTGAACAAGCGTTGCAATAACAATGATAAACGTAATTGTCTGCAAGTATTCGAGTCCAAACATGTTAAGTAGCTGCTGGATAGGCCAGGTAACAGCAGTTGCTAGCAGCATAACGACAATGACGGCAAAGCCCATGCCGGCGGCTGAGTCGAGACTCTTAGATACACCTAAAAAGGGGCAAATGCCTAAGAACTTAACCAAAACATAGTTGTTAACCAAAACCATGGAAAACAAAATTGCAGCGTATTCAGCCATTATGCCTCACGCTCCTTCGTGTTTGTGTTGC
>CAYJGC010000085.1:0-3669 GCA_964369725.1 uncultured Eggerthella sp. | reverse complement strand
AACAAAACGAGTCGCTAACTTCAGAAAAAAACTCACCAGCCCATAGCAAGGTGCCCATCGCGCTAAGAGTCTTTGGTGTACTCTCCTTCCTCGCAGGTGGAGCCATGGCTACATTCTTGGTTCTGGTGATAATAAGCTTGGCGCTTCTTCTCACGGATGGCTCGTCTTTAAAAGATTACTCAAACGTCTTGCTGGTTCTTTTTAGTATACATATTGTACTTACCATAGGCTTGTCTATCACGTTTGCACTTTTTGGTTTTCGTCTGCTAACCAATCGCAGAAAGCGTGCTGCTCTCATAATCAACATCATGATGGCATTACTTGTGGGGACAATCATCTGCGACATTATGCTTGATGGCTTTTCCGCAAACTTGCTATTCTATGCAGCCATTCTTGTGTTCCTTATTGTTATGGAAACATATCTCGACCCTTCTCTTTCACAAGAACGCGAGCTTCAGCGTACGCTGCGCAAAATGGAAACGCGCGAAGACGCTGAAGATGGAACGTTAGGTCGTGACGAGAGCGGAAAAGGTTATATTGCGCTTAACTTCTTTAATATCTTTTGGATTTTTGTTGTCTGCTGTGTCTTAGGACTTGTTTTAGAAACTATCTGGCATTTTGTCGTTGTTGACCCAGGTCATTACCAAGACCGTGCAGGTATGATCTATGGCCCCTTTTCTCCCATTTATGGTTTCGGAGCCGTCCTTATGACTATTGCACTCAATCGTTTCTACGACAAAAATCTCCTTATCGTTTTCTTAGTAAGCGCTCTCATAGGAGGTGCCTTCGAATTTTCAGTAAGCTGGTTCATGGAAATTGCCTTTGGCATTGTTGCGTGGGATTACTCTGGCACATTCCTCTCAATCGATGGTCGCACCAACGGCATGTTTATGGCTATGTGGGGGCTACTAGGTGTCGTCTGGATTAAGCTCTGTCTGCCCCGCATGCTCAAACTAGTCAACATCATTCCCTGGAATTGGCGCTACACCGTAACGGCAGTCTGCGCAGTTCTCATGATAGCTAATGGAGCTCTTACCATCCTAGCCCTTGACTGCTGGTATCAACGCCTGGCTGGCACAGAAATTCAAGATTCTGCAATACAAGCCTTCGTAAACGATCACTACAACAACGAGTTTATGACCGAACGCTTCCAGAGCATGTCCATAAATCCTGAAGACGCATCACGTTCAGACCAGTAATAAAAAAGACAATCGCAAAGCAAAAGCCATGCAAGAATTCACATAACTTGCATGGCTTTTATTCACCACAAATAAGCATTGACTTTATAGCGTGCGCCAGTAAGCGCCCACATACAACACCTCCGAGACAAACCAACACACTCCCGCATGCGTAGGCAGCGCCTGTCAAATACTTCCCCTGTTCTAGCAACAACATTGTTTCAAGAGAAAATGTTGAAAAGGTAGTAAAGCCACCGCACAAGCCTGTCTTCAAAAACAATACGGAATTGTCAGACAATCCCGACCAGATAGTCGATATCTCAAACACAACCCCAATAGCAACCGACCCAATGAAGTTGATTAGAAAGGTCATAACAGGAAAGTCGCTAGACACGGGTATTAAGTTAAGGGCATGCCTAAGTATGGCACCGATAAACCCACCCAATCCCACACAAATTACTCCTAGCATCCAAGCCCCTCATATTGTTTTGCACTCAATACCGCAGAACCGTACAGAAAGATCGTCCATCGCGCAAGAAGCTTTCTTGCAGCAGCCTTTCGCGATGGACGACTCGATAAAACTAGTTTTCAGAATAATCGGGGAAAGAAGTATAATCGTCTCCCTTAAAATCATCCTCATCATCTTCAAAGATTTCCTCTTCTGTTTGATACGTCTGTTCTGCGCGAGACCAATCAAGACCCTCCTCTGAGCAAGCTTTTTCGTCTCCATAAACAAGAGAAAGCGCCACAGGAGACTTTCCGACTCCACCAATAAGCGCCAAAAGCTCCAGCAAATGCAAGCATGCTTCTGCCTGAGGCAAAATAAGATCAACATCATCAGCCGTTGTCAAAGCAGCAGTAAGTTCTGCCATAAGCATACCTGCGCTAAAAACGCCAGCAAACTTTCGATCTTCGACTGCTTGCAAAATCTGTTCAGCCTCTGGCGAAACAGCAACGACACGCTTGCTCGTGCGCCCAAGCGGTGCTGAATTGAGATTAACTTGTTGGTGAAGGGCGTTTGCTTCCATAGCTGCAACAATATGCGAAACAATTTGTAGGGTATATCCAGCGCGAGTAAGCTGTGCGGTTCCCGAACTTCCTATGGACTGAACATCACCAATAAAAATGCTTAGCACCTCTGTTGCCTGCTCTACCGCATCCTCACTACCACCTACAAAACACATAAGGTTGTCTTTTTGCTCAAAAGCATCGGATAAAGTTACATCTTTCACCACCAAAGGAGCATCAACGCTTACAAATTCACTCATTGCTCCGATTGCATCAAGCTCACGGGCAAAACCTGGAGTAGATGGTGACAGGTCAATAAAAAGAGCATCTTTCGATGACAGACGAACCAGACCTTCTTCACCAAAATAAGTCTCTTCAAGACTGCTTTGCGAAGTGCAATACGTAAAAGCCAGCTGCGCCTGCTTAACATCTTCGCAGTGTTCATAACCCTCTGCCTTTAAGCTATCAATAACTACTTTGCCTACTGCTTCTTCACCTATATACGAAAATGTTTTACTCATGAATAACCTTACTCCTGACCTTTTACCTTACGCGCAATACGATCTGCAACAGAAAGCTCCTCGCGCTTGTCGTTTCCCCAAAATACTATTGCAATCATTCCTGGCCCCACATGACTTCCGATAACGGGTCCTATGCTGCTTTCCAAAAATAAAATGCTATCGTCTTCTTTGGCCAACAGATCCTTTAACCGATCTGCATCTTTAGGACAATCAGCATTACCGATAACCACAAATCTACCTGGCTGAGAGTCTGCTTTGCGCTTCTGATAATACTCAGACAACTGCCTAATGCCCTTTTTTCTGCCGCGAGCAACACCAGCAAGAGACAAGGTTCCTTCGGTGGTTATGGTTAAAAGAGGCTTGACGTCCAACTTCGATCCTGCATAGGCAACCGAACCTGGAATGCGTCCACCCCGGCGAAGCGACTCAAGGTCATCAACCATAAATTCAGCATCAACAAAAAAGCGGGCTTCCTCCGCCCAACGCGCTAATTCCTCAGCTGTCATGCCATTGTCACGCTGCCTCAATGCCTCATGAACCAATAGTGCTTCGGCAATTGAAGCAAGTCGCGTGTCAACAACATACAACTCTGCATCAGGATGCTCTTCCATAAGTCTTTCGCGTACCATCAAAGCAGTATCAAAGCTACCCGTCAAACCACTTGAGAAGCTCAAGAATACTGTTGGAATACCACTCTTGATAGCCTGAGTAAAAGCTTCTGTATACACGTGCATGGGCACTTGAGCAGTAGAGGGGGTTTCTCCATCTCGCATAGATTGATAGAAGTCATGAGCAGTGGTGGTTTGATACAAATCATCAACATGTTCACCATCACTCATAATATAGGGATACTTAACCAAATAAACGCCCTCTCGGTCAATCACTGAAAAAGGCAAGTCACAACAAGAATCTACAATAAGATTACAACGATGTTGCATGGATTTTCACCACTTTCCCCGCAA
>CAYJGC010000084.1:0-3700 GCA_964369725.1 uncultured Eggerthella sp. | reverse complement strand
TTCAGCTTATTTAGGTGATGACCCTGATATCAGAATTCCTGAATCAATTCCTTATACAGGCGGAAGCATGTCAACCGACCATGTAGGTCCGGAGTCCTTTCAGAACCAACCAGTGACTAAGGTTCAATTTCCTGGGACAGTGGTTAGCATAGAAGAGAACGCATTTGGTGGCGTGAATACGCTGGCCGAAATTGTATTTTTGGATAAAGAAGATGGCTCTCCAGCTATACTTGATGTAATCAAAACGGGTGCTTTTAATAATACGAGTATTGTGAATTTAGATTTGCCCGCTTCTTTGACTGAAATACAATACACAGCATTTCAGAATGTAGATTCGCTGAAGTCTGCAGTATTAAGATCTGACAAAGAGTTAAATATTGCTTCATCTGCTTTTAGTAACATAGGTCACTCGAGTAATAAGGTTCCTACGTTTGAGATTCTTATTAATGTAGATGGAACAACGAGTCAAAGTGGTGAAGTCGTGGTTCCACCACTTGAATCCACTGCTTTGGTTATAAATGAAAATGCTTTTTCGGGAACCTATATTGAGTACCTAAAAATCCCTAACACTATTAAACCTAACACTATTTTAGGCCTCGAGGCTCCTTGGTCAGCTGATCCTTCTACGGTGGTGCTATGGGAAGACGTAGTACTTATTAATGACGCAGAAGGTAATCCAGAGTTTGTTTATTCAACCAAAACGCATACCATTACTAACTACTTAGGTAATAAAGCGGATCTTGTTATCCCTTCTCATTTCGAAATTGAAAACGGAGCAGGTGAAGCAATTAGTTATCCCGTTGAAAGCTTAGGAGACGTTGCGTTTTACTCTAATCAATCATTGGTAACACTCGTACTTCCCGAGACACTTATTTCGGTAGAAGATAAGACGTTTCAGAGTTGCAAGAATCTTACAACAGTAGTTTTTAATGAGGGTTTGCAGCATATTGGCAGCTATGCTTTCTCGGGTTGTTCAAAGCTGCAGTTTTCGAGTTTGCCTTCCGCGGGAGGAGAACAATCTAATTTGTTCGAACTTCCGTCTACTTTGGGTACAAACTTACCTTCAGGATTTAGATATGGCTTGGAGACATATGCTTTTTCCGCTACGAATATTGAGCATATAAAAGTTAGTACAGAGAGCATGAATTATCGAGTATTTGCCAATTTATCAAATCTAAAATCACTAGAAATAACGGGGGGTACTTATGTACCAACGGGAGCTTTTGCATACGCAACGTCTCTTACGAATGTTACACTAGCGAACACTATTACAACTATTAATACCCAAGCTTTCGATGGAGCTGCTATAGAATCAATAGTGTTGCCTGAGGGTCTAACGACTCTACAAGGACAAGCTTTTGTGAATACGGACAACCTAAAAGAACTGATTCTGCCTTCCACAATTACATCCATAGGGAGCAATATTTTTGGAGTTTCTGATCCGGAAACAAAAGCCTCGATTGAATCAATTTTTGTTCCAGCTGGGGTGGACTCGATAGCTTCTACTGCGTTTACGAATAAAGTCATCGGGAATATTTTTATTGATGAGATTAGAAATCCATCTGCAATTGATTGGCACAAAGATATCGGCTGGGGAATGACTCCGCTTGAAGGGGAGACGAAGGACCACGTATTCTTTAAAGGTGAGTTTATTGATTTTGAACACACCATTAGAGAACCTCATAATTCTCAGGTCTATGCAAGAGTGATGGACATTACAGCCATCTTAGAGCTTCCTAATGTTTATATCACCTCGATAGAAACACCCGCCATTAATGGAGAACTGGGTAGAACTATCGTCCTGGAAGGAGAGCAAAAGAGCTGGAATTTTGTCGAAAATCCTGAGTTCTTTACCTTTACCGAGCCCGGTGTCTACTACTTTAATGGTTTGGATAGTAACGGAACTAAGGTTCCATACCCTGTAGTTATAGAGGAGATAGGTGTACCATTCTTCGAAGAGGGTAATCCTGATGTAAATAAGCAAGATATTACTTATACAGTTGATAGTCTTACGGATCTTACCGAAGAAAAGCTCCTCGAGAGCATTAATCCTTCAGGTTACACTACGGAGTTCCCTATCACTGACCCTATAACAGGTGAGAGACAGGATGTCTATGATGATCCTACAAAAGGTCAAGGAACCTATGACATTACTCCTGAGGACTTAGAAAAGGTTAAGGAGCTTGTAGCTGGCGAGAGTACTACAATTATTGTAACAACAACTTCAGGTACCGGTCTTACTGAAACACTTGAGGTGACGGTGTCTGCCGTAGAGTATATCTCTCATACTCTTACTACTAAACCAAATGGTGGTACGTTTGAAGGCGGCATAACTGAAGATAAATCCTACGCTACCGCGGCGAGTGGTAAGGTAGAGGATACTATTGCTGAACCAACTCAAGCAGATAAAGCATTTGTTGGTTGGAAAGATACAGCTTCAGAAACAACCTATACGACAGCACAGCTAAAAGAACTTGTCTTGACGGAAAATCTTACCGTTGAAGCTCAGTGGGCTGATGATGTAATTGTTGATCCTGAAGAAGACAAAGATCCTGAAACTCCAGGAGATGGTATTGCTGATATCTTCCAAAAAGAAGTAACCTTTAAGGTAGTAGGCGGCACCTGGTCAGATGATTTAACTGCTGACAAACAAGATGTCGTCACCTTCAAAGACGCAGAGGGCAACCCCTCTGAAACAGGCACCGGTACCCTACAAAACATTCCAAGCGGAAAAGATATAACAGGCTATACCTCAAGCTGGGATACAGTACCTCCAACCGTGTCTGTTGCTAAAGAAGGACTAAACGACGTATACACCCTTACTTATACCGCTAATAATTACAACGTTGCTTTTGACAAAAACGACATGAGTGCTACAGGGGATATGGCTAACCAAGTATTTACTTATGACACTCCTCAAAACCTCACGACTAACGGCTTTAATAATGCAGGTAAGACCTTCTTAGGCTGGGCAACTGAGGCTGCAGGTGCTGTGGTATACACCGATGCCCAGGAGGTCAACAACCTAACCGGAGAAAACGGTGCAACTGTCACGCTTTATGCGGTATGGGAAGGGGAAGCTACGCCACCTCCTGGTCCTACTCCAGAACCAACACCAACACCTGCTCCTGGTGAGGGCGGTACTCCTTCATCACAAGGTGACTCTTCAAAGACCACTATTCCTAAGACAGGAGACAGTTTAAGCATTACCTTCTGGTTGTTAGGTGCTGCATTAGGTATCGTAGGACTTTCAGCGGTAGGTGCAGGATTGCTGTGGAGAAGATCTAAACAAAAGTAGGACGGTGTGTAACGACAAAAAGCAAGTTCGCCGATAGCGTCAACTTGATGCTGCTAGATGTACCGTGAAAAAACCAAGCCTTAGTGCTTGGTTTTTGCTTGATCTTCAAAATTCTCTTCTAGGAAGATTTGAGTAGGCTTATCAAGGAGATCCCTTTTGGGCAGTAGCGCCTAAAAGGATGATATCAGTGCCTGTTTAATGATGGCTCTCGGCATGAACAAGGCAATGAGAATTTGACGTCACTTTTTCATTGGGGCAGAAAAACCGTACTCCTCAAGAAGCTTGCTTGCATGAAGCTAAATATTGCTCTACTATGTAATAAGCAAAATAACCGATTGTGTATTTCTCGTGCACAAATGAAGGGGTTGAATCATGGAAGTATTTGGTATGAGTGTGCCTATG
>CAYJGC010000083.1:0-3778 GCA_964369725.1 uncultured Eggerthella sp. | reverse complement strand
AGGCCAACAATGAAAAAGACAGATAGGTTTTTCTATCCCGCTGTGCTTACTTATGAAGATGGCTGCGAAATTGCCGTGACATTCCCTGACTTAGGTGCAGCAACCAGCGGATCAAATGACGCGGAAGCTCTGTTATCTGCAAGGGAGCTTTTAGGATGTGTTCTCTACGGGCTTGAAGAAGACGAAGAAGCACTTCCCAAGCCCACTCCCCTAGGTGAACTATCCGTAGAATCAAATGAGCGCGCATTGCTTGTTGATGTCTATATGCCTGCCGTGCGCCAAGCGCAATCGCTCAAGGCAGTAAACAGAACGGTTACCTTGCCTGCTTGGCTTAATGCGCTTGCCGTTGAACGCGGGATCAACTTCTCACAAACGCTACAGACCGCCTTACGCGAACAGCTACATGTATAGAAGCAGCCTAGATGAGACAGACAGGCCAGCTGGGCACTTTTTGATAGCGCAGCAAGCTCACATTGAGACAAATCACATGTAGATACGTATCCCATTTTAGAAAATATGCAGGCTTACCTGTTTTCAAAAATGGGATGCGCTGGGAAGATTACTTGGGAGCACTTAGTAATGCTTACACAAGTCCCAACATAACAGCCAGCTGATGATCTACCTCTTTCATTGTCTCTGCATCTACTTTTCCTATAAAATCCCCTAGCATAGCACGGTCAACAGTAACAACTTTGTCCGTCATTACGTAACTCGTTCGTGTAAGGCCATTAAGTTCATTAGGTATAACTTTTACTCGTGTTTCTAACTCTACTGAATCATACGTTGTTAACAGGCATAGAATTACTGAGTCGAATTCTTCAATTTTGTCATTTTGAACGACAACAACTGGACGAGCCTTACTGGCGTAGCTATCATCACGTAAAGTCCAAATATCAGCGCGTTGCACGAGAAAGACCTGTCGCTAAGGAAGTTGCAAAAGAGGTTGCTTCCGCTTCGTTCTCAAAAGGCTCTGCTTCATAAGTTTTTGACACCTTTACCTCATACGGAAATCCCCCGCAAGCATTGAATGCCGCAATAAACATTCTTAGTGCATCGGGAGGTGTCGTACCCAGCTGCGAGGCAATAGCCCTAAACCGCTGAGCTTCTTTTTCGTCAACTCGTGTGGCAAATTGAACATTACTCATAGCTAGCTCCTTTCATCATTTCATAACATTTTATCATGTTTTGTTACATTTTGCTGATTTTGCTAGCATAAGTAAGTGATTCTACCTCTTAGAACAGGAGCTAATGTATGCTACATTGAACGTACTGCAATGTAGTACGTTCACAGGAGGACTCAATGGCAATGAGCACGACGGCGATTAGATTCGCAGATGAAGAGAAGGCATGGATACAATCCTATGCCGAATTTACGGGTAAGTCATTTTCAGAATTTGTACGTGAATCAGCGTTGGAGAAAGTAGAAGATGCCGCTGATTTAAGCGCCTATAAAGAGGCTCTTAAATTAGATGACAAAGAGCGCTATTCAATGGATGAAGTCATGCGTATGGCTATGATGGCCGAATGACCTACCGACTAGAATGGTCAAAAAACGCAACAAAACAATTGCTGAAAATACCAAAACAGCAACGACTTATTTTATTGAAATGGGTTAAAGAAAACCTCGATGGCTGCTCAAATCCTAGAACCGTACCCAATAAGAAGCAACTACAAGGAACAAACCACGGATGGCGTTGGCGCGTAGGCTCCTATCGTATTCTTGGAACTATTGAATCTGAAAAACTAACGGTTTCTGTTGTTCGTGCAGGACACAGGCAAGGCGTGTATCATAGCCTGCCTAAGCTTTAGCGTGGGGATTATATTCTTGCTGCTCCGACATCGATTCCGCTCATCCTTTAGAATATGCTCATCATCCATAATGCTACACTCATTGCCTCCTCACGCAACTACTCTACCCAAAACGCAGCTTGATACCTACAACTCCAAATTATTCGGTTTAAGCAAGAATCCCTTTATGCCCATGATGATGACTCCTCGTTCATCGCGACTGAACTTTACGTTAGACCCCACTACGATAATCTTATTGCACGAACCATTAACTGCAAGAAAAGGCCTTTCCTCATGTATGCGTTTTTCTGCAGTTAAGAATGAAAAAGCGGACTGGATGTAATTTAGCCACTCTATTTTGGAAAATATGCAGGCTTACCTGTTTTTCAAAATGGGATTTCTGGCAATTCTACTTCCGACAGAACTTGACACGCATACATAAGTCCCAACATAACAATCAGCTGATGGCCTACCTTTAATCATGCGTTATTCATTCTGTGATACAATATGTGATACATTGTAAGGAGGTCTCTATGAAAACAAAGACAAGAGCTGTACGCTTTACCGAATCCGAAGAAAACTCTATTAAAGAATATGCGCAGGCCAATCAACTTTCCTTTTCTGAGGTAATACGCCTTGCAACCATGAGCTTAATCAACGAATCAAGCAAACAGCGACTATCGCTTTATGACGTGGCGAACAACGCTTCCGACAATGATTTCGACCTTCTTTTTGGTCAGTTTCTTGATGACTTTAGTCATGCTCAAAACAAAGGTGAACTTATTGCTATAGAGCCGCACTGGCCTGAAAATACTTCCAAGCATTTATCCTGTCTTTTAGCTGCCACCGCTCATAAGCTTGCGCATGATAACTCTTTGCCTGTCCCTCAATGGGCACTTAAGAAAACTTACATCTCAGAAACCCCTATCTACGGGATGCAAACCAAAAACCCTGATTTTCAACAATTCTTAAGGGATACAACGCCTATTGAATTCAGCTGCCACAATCTTTTTCTTGGTGAAAACGTTTTGTCACGAGCATAAAGAAAGGGAGATATGCTTACTAAAGAAGAAATTAATCAGTACCTGAAAGAAATCGACTCTCACATGAACGAACTCGGCATAAGCGGAGAAATTGTATTATGCGGTGGCGCTGTAATGACACTTGTTTACGAAGCACGGCCATCTACTAAAGACATTGATGCACTATTTGTGCCCACTGGACCCATAAACGATATTGTCAAAAAGATTTCGAAGCGGGACAATCTTGAAGCAGATTGGCTTAACGATGCCGCAAAAGGCTTCATTGATACTTCACGTATGAACTTTGAAACAATACGACAATTCGAGAATCTAATTGTAAAGATGCCTAGCGCACAAAGCATGCTCGCGATGAAGCTCACTTCCGCACGCCTCGTGGGTAAAGATAAAGATGATGCTCTTTTTTTAATGCGAGTGCTTGACATTCAGACAGAAGAAGAGCTTTTTAACATTATCGAACAAAATGTTTCACCCCAAAGAAAAACACCTATGGCACATTTCTTTACTCAAGAGCTTTTTCATCAATATCAAAGCGCTCTTTTCAAATCTGAATCTTGATCTAGATTCTATAGTTTCGTAAAAATTCTATCCAATTAAGCAAAACAAGTGCAAGAGTTTAGCAAAAAATCGGGTGTACGGAGAGAAGTACTGCTTGATAAAGTTGTTCTTACTGCATCATCAAGCTCTTCATCAGGGATTTTCTATTAGATGAAATCTCGCGATACAAAATGAAACAATAATTCTCTCCGTACCCCCGATTTTTTGCCTCCTTAATTGCCAAACTTAGTGCCCCCTTACTTCCTTAAGTTCCAAACTTAACCTTTTTATTTAACGCACAGGCATCATCCCTACAAATCTCACCCGCGCAGCCGCCCCTCATCTGTGCAGGCGCTCCTCGCGTGCGCAGCCGGCCCTCACGCGTGCAGTCATCCCGCTTGCGCCGACAGTTC
>CAYJGC010000082.1:0-3803 GCA_964369725.1 uncultured Eggerthella sp. | reverse complement strand
CAGCATGCCGCGGTGAATACGTTCCCGGGCCTTGTACACACCGCCCGTCACACCACCCGAGTCGTCTGCACCCGAAGCCGCCGGCTAAACCCGCAAGGGACGGAGGCGTCTAAGGTGTGGAGGGTAAGGGGGGTGAAGTCGTAACAAGGTAGCCGTACCGGAAGGTGCGGCTGGATCACCTCCTTTCTAGGGAGACACTTTTATAGTGACCGCTTATGAGTTGAGCTGAGCTCCTCATAACCTGGAATAAACTAAACGTATTTGTACTTGAGGCATAAGGCCAAAAGCAAATACAACTTATTAAAACTTATCTAATAACCTCACTTATTATTCTCAGTATCTGGTTTTCAGGGCGACTATAAGCGTTCCTGAGCAAATAGACTGTATGTCTTTTGCGCACCTTGACAGTTGCATAGCGTTTAAGAGAAACAAATATTTAAGATTTAAGTTTTAAGTTATTTAAAGTAAGACATTACTTCTAAATAGGTTAAAGCATCTTACACGATCGCGATATACTCGATATGTTTATACCATATCAAATATTTAACTTTTAAGAAACTTCATGAAGATGAAGATATTAAGGGCGCACGGTGGATGCCTTGGCACAAAAAGTCGATGAAGGACGTGGCAAGCTGCGATAAGCTACGGGGAGGGGCAAACACCCTTTGATCCGTGGATTTCCGAATGGGGGAACCTAGCTAGGGTCATGCCTAGCTATGACTACCTGAATAAAATAGGGTAGTACAAGACAACCCGGGGAACTGAAACATCTAAGTACCCGGAGGAATATAAATCAACCGAGATTGCGGTAGTAGCGGCGAGCGAAACCGTAACAGCCCAAACCCATGTATGCGTTACAGCGTAAGGGCGCTGCTACATGTGGGGTTGTGGGACTTATCATTTATGTAACCTTACTTACATGACACAGTTACAAAGTTATACAAAAGCAAAACGGTTTGGGAAAACCGGCGAAACAAGGTGATAGCCCTGTATGTTAATTTGTATGACCTGTGAGATAAGCACCCGAGTAGCGCCGGGCACGTGAAACCCGGTGCGAAGCTGGGGGGACCACCCTCCAAGGCTAAATACTCTTTTGTGACCGATAGTGCACCAGTACCGTAAGGGAAAGGTGAAAAGTACCCCGAGAGGGGAGTGAAATAGTACCTGAAACCGTGCGCCTACAAGCAGTCGGAGCATCTTTAACGATGTGACGGCGTGCCTTTTGTAGAATGAGCCAGCGAGTTGCGGTATACGGCAAGGTTAAGCTAATAAGCGAGCCGTAGTGAAAGCGAGCCTTTAAGATGGCGATTATAGTCGTATGCTGCAGACGCGAAGCCAGGTGAGCTATCCATGGGCAGGCTGAAGCGGGAGTAAGATCTCGTGGAGGGCCGAACCCACTTCGGTTGAAAACGGAGGGGATGACCTGTGGATAGGGGTGAAAGGCCAATCAAACCTGGAGATATCTCGTTCTCCCCGAAATAGCTTTAGGGCTAGCCTCGATTGTTCTCCTTTGGCGGTAGAGCACTGGATCTCCGCGGGGGCTTCACCGCCTACCAACGAGAGCCAAACTCCGAATGCCAAAGGATTAAAGATCGGGAGTCAGAGTATGTGGGCTAAGCTGTGTACTCGAAAGGGAAACAGCCCAGACCGCCCGCTAAGGTCCCTAAGTTCGTGCTAAGTGGCAAAGGATGTGCGTTTGCCTAGACAACCAGGATGTTGGCTTAGAAGCAGCCATGCATTTAAAGAGTGCGTAATAGCTCACTGGTCAAGTGGACATGCGCCGACAATTCACGGGGCTAAGCACGGCACCGAAGCGGCGGACTAATTTATATTAGTGGTAGGGGAGCGTTGTGTATGGGATGAAGCGATCAGGTGACTGTGTCGTGGACAATACACAAGTGAGAATGCTGGCATGAGTAACGAGAGCGGCGCGAGAAACGCCGCCGCCGTAAACCTAAGGGTTCCTGGGCAAGGCTAATCCTCCCAGGGTCAGTCGGGAGCTAAGGCGAGGCCGAAAGGCGTAGTCGATGCACAACAGGTAGATATTCCTGTACCACCAAAATATCGTTATCACCGATGGGGTGACAAAGAAGGGTAGCCGAGCGGGGTTCTGGACGTCCCCGTGAAAGCATGTAGGGTGCGCTAGCATGTAAATCAGCTTGCGCGTATGCCTGAGATGTGAGACGAAGCAATTATGTGAAGTCGGTAATCCCATACTTTCGAGAAAAACCTCTAGGGAGATATCTTGGTGCCCGTACCAAAACCGACACAGGTAGGTGGGTAGAGCATACCGAGGCGATCGGGAGAACCATGGTTAAGGAACTCGGCATACTAGCTCCGTAACTTCGGGAGAAGGAGCGCCTCTTTAGGTGATGAGATTTACTCTCTAAGCTTTAGGAGGCCGCAGTGAAATGGCCCAAGCGACTGTTTATCAAAAACACAGGACTCTGCTAAGTCGTAAGACGATGTATAGGGTCTGACGCCTGCCCGGTGCTGGAAGGTTACGTGGATGGGTTAGCCTTTTTGGCGAAGCTTTGAAACTAAGCCCCAGTAAACGGCGGCCGTAACTATAACGGTCCTAAGGTAGCGAAATTCCTTGTCGGGTAAGTTCCGACCTGCACGAATGGCGTAACGATTTGGGCGCTGTCTCAACCATGGACCCGGTGAAATTGTATTATTCGTGAAGATGCGAATTACCTGCGGAAGGACGGAAAGACCCCGTGAACCTTCACTGCAGCTTGACATTGATTGTTGGCTCGGCGCGTAGAGGATAGGCAGGAGACTTTGAAGCGAAAACGCCAGTTTTCGTGGAGTCATCCTTGGAATACTGCCCTCGTCGTGTTGGCAATCTAACTTGTGGCCGTTATCCGGCACAAGGACCGTGTCAGGTGGGTAGTTTGACTGGGGCGGTCGCCTCCTAAAATGTAACGGAGGCGCGCAAAGGTCTGCTCAGGATGGTTGGCAATCATCCGCAGAGCGCAAGAGTGTAAGCAGGCTTGACTGCGAGGCGTACAGGCCGAGCAGGTACGAAAGTAGGTTCTAGTGATCCGGCGGCTCAGAGTGGAATGGCCGTCGCTCAACGGATAAAAGGTACTCCGGGGATAACAGGCTGATCTTGCCCAAGAGTCCACATCGACGGCAAGGTTTGGCACCTCGATGTCGGCTCATCGCATCCTGGGGCTGAAGTCGGTCCCAAGGGTATGGCTGTTCGCCATTTAAAGCGGTACGCGAGCTGGGTTCAGAACGTCGTGAGACAGTTCGGTCCCTATCCTCCGCAGGCGCAAGAGGATTGAGGAGATCTGCCCCTAGTACGAGAGGACCGGGGTGGACGAACCTCTGGTGCAGCAGTTGTTGACCAACAGCATGGCTGCTTAGCTACGTTCGGCACGGATAACCGCTGAAAGCATCTAAGTGGGAAGCCGTCTCCAAGATGAGTCCTCTTTTTGGTAAGGGCCCTAGCAGACTACTAGGTTGATAGGGCGCAAGTGTAAGATGGGTAACCATTTAAGCTGAGCGCTACTAATAGCCCGAGCTCTTCATTTTTAATATGAGTTTTTTAAAAGATAGATGGTGTGTATTTGTTTAATCTCAACAAACGCTATGCAGCCGCCAGGGTAGCATGCAAAAGCATGTAAGTCTTGGCACTAAGGCTAATAATATTAGCTCATGTAAGATTGCCTTGCACGAGCGCGACTATGGAGGCGGGGATCACCCGGTCCCGTTCCGAACCCGGAAGTTAAGACCGCCATCGCCGATAGTACTGCGGAGTAGTCCGTGGGAGGGTAGGACGTCGCGCTCATGCA
>CAYJGC010000081.1:0-3844 GCA_964369725.1 uncultured Eggerthella sp. | reverse complement strand
TGTGCCTGGCTTCAAGGATGTGCCGCTTAAGGTAACTTCAGGAACAGGTTTATAGGCAGTGCCATCAAAAGTATGGTCAGGAATAGCAGTTGCCGCAGCTGAAGCAATAGAGACAGGACTAATGGTAAACGTTGCACTTCTTTCTCCCGTACAAGTCCAAAGGCCTGTAATGGTTACCGTGGGTGCTGCACTTGCCGTTGACTGTGCAGCGTTAATATTATTGCTATAGATTACTTCGTAGTGAGTACCTTCAACAAGCGTGCTGTTAGTAGCGGTGTTTTTCACGATTACGACAGGTTTGATATCTGCACCCGTGTACGTAACCTCAGTTGGGTTAATCTCAAAGCTGACCGTATCTGAAGTGAGATTTAGGCGGGTGGTCGCCTCTGCACGGTATATTCCAGCTTGCGCACTTGCAAGCGAATCATACGACGTATTTTCCTTGTTGACCCAGTTTCCTGAACTCGTAGCTCCCGTTGCAGGATCTATAACGGCGGCAGTAGAAGGATTTGGTATTACGCCCTTAACTATTGTATCGGTACTTTCTCCAAGACTAACAGACAAGAGAGCTGTGTTTGTAAACATGCCTACCGCATCACGAGAGGTGCTCGCATAAAACCCTGTGAGGTCAAGGGTAGTGAGATTGTTGCAGTTAGCGAACATGTTATACATAGTCGTCACGCTTGAGGTGTTGAAGCTTGATAGGTCGAGGGTATTGAGTTTATTGCAGTTTATGAACATGCCAGTCATATCAATCACGTTTGAAGTATCGAAGTTTGACAGGTCTAGGGTAGTGAGGTTTCTGCAATTAGCGAACATGGTATCCATATTCGTCACATTTGAAGTGTCGAAGTTTGACAGGTCTAGGTTAGTGAGGTTTGTGCAATTAGCGAACATGTGAGCCACACTTTCCCCGCCATAAACTGTTGTACCATCAGCTACTTTAAAAGATTTGATTAAAGCGGTTTTTCCACTCCAAGGAACACTGAGTACGTCGCCCCAAGAAGAACCCAGAGTTCCTTCAGTACCACTTGTTGGCGTGAGGGTAAGCAAACCTTCTGCATCAATTGCCCAATTGACCGTGCCGCTGGTACCCCTTGCAACAACAGAGCCATAGGCAGTGTCTTTTGCTACAGAACCTATCAATAGGGGTATCACTAATAAGCATACGCACAAAAAACTACATGCGGCGAGAAATGGGTGTATGGGGCGGTATTTTACTTTCATAATTACTGCTTCCTTGCTTGCTCGTCTTACCTTGCAAGTCTTTTGTTGTTTTTCTAACTAGGGGATTAAGTCTACCATAACTCTATTATTCCTGAACAATAACTAAAAAGATTAACCCTTGGAGGCGATCTCCAAGGGTTAATTCAGTGGTTGATTAAACATGCCGCTATTGCTCTCTAAAGCTGCTCAAGGATTCCCGTAATAAGGCGAGCAAAATCTGGCTCACGCGTGATAGCTAAATCAAGCACCTCATCACCTGTGGGACTTGCGCCCTCTATCCCACAGCCCATATTCGTTACAAGCGAAATACCTAAAACACGCATGCCTACATGGCGCGCTGCAATAACCTCCTCACACACACTCATTGCTACCGTGTCACCACCCCACTGGGCTAGCATGCGAATTTCTGCGGGGGTTTCAAAACTTGGACCCAACAGTCCTACGTATACGCCCTCTTGCACACGAATCTCATGCACTGCAGCGGCTTTTTTTGCAAGGATACGCAACTGAGGGTCAAACGCATCGAGCATACTAAAGAAACGTTCTGCCATGTTTGCAGGGTCAGTCCCCGCAATGGGGTTTCGTCCAGTGAAGTTAATCTGGTCAGACATAATGCAAAAATCCCCTACTTGATAGGTAGGGTTTAGCGCACCAGCTGCGTTTGTCGTGATAAGCGTCTCAATACCCAAGCGTTGCATAAGCCAAACAGGGTACGCTACCTCTTGCGAAGTGTTTCCTTCATACCCATGCAAGCGACCTTGCATGGCAAGCACACAAACACCGCCTAAGGTTCCGCACACAAACCTCCCTACATGACTCGCAGCGGTACTTGTCTTCATGTAAGGCACTTCGCTAAATGGTATACAAACAGCGTCTACAATGTCTTCCGCGAGAGGATTAAGCCCCGACCCTAAAATAAGTCCCACCTGCGGCATGCGACCCTTAAGCTTTAGACGAAGCACTTCGGCTGAGGATGAAAGATTATCATTAAGAATGTTTTGCTGCATTATTAGATTCCTTCTTTCGCGCTTTTAACTTACATTCATTAAGACAAGCATTCTATTCATTATCAAGGTCAATGGTATTTCCATCCATGATTTGATTGACCGTGCGCAATGCACACATTTTTCCACACATGGTACAGCTATCTTCGTTTGAAGGTGGCGCGCTTTCAAAATAGCTACGTGCCTTTACCGGATCCAGGGCATGTTCAAACATTTCTTCCCAGGCAATGCGACGACGGGCATCGCTCATGCGGTTGTCTCGATCACGAGCACCAGGAATACCCTTAGCAATATCGGCAGCATGAGCAGCTATCTTTGTTGCCACCAATCCATCACGCACATCTTGTGGATTTGGCAAACGCAAATGCTCTGCAGGAGTTACGTAACACAAAAAGTCTGCGCCCGATGTTGCTGCAAGCGCACCACCAATAGCGGCAGTAATATGGTCATAACCGGGCGCAATGTCGGTCACCAAGGGGCCGAGCACATAAAATGGTGCGTCATGACAGAGGCGCTTTTGAAGCTTCATATTGGTTTCAATTTCATCAAGTGCCATATGACCTGGACCTTCTACCATTACCTGAACGCCCGCCTTCCACGCGCGCTTGGTAAGCTTGCCCATTTCAATAAGTTCGGCTATCTGGCTTGCATCGGTAGCATCATAGGTGCAGCCAGGACGCATAGCATCACCCAAACTAATGGTCACGTCATGGTCATGGAGGATTTCGAGAACTTCGTCATAGTATTCGTAGAAGGGATTTTCATTTCCCGTGGCTTCCATCCAAGCAAAAATAAGTGAACCGCCGCGACTAACGATATTAGTCAAACGTCCCGTCTCACGAAAAGAGTTGATGGTAGTGCGATTCATGCCCGCGTGAATCGTTACAAAATCAACGCCGTCTTCTGCATGACGACGTACCACTTCCAGAAAATCTTGCGCAGTGATATCAATGAGTGCCTTTTCAAGATACCCAATGGCATCGTACATAGGCACCGTACCGATCATTGCGGGAGATTTTCCTATAAGGCGCGTTCTGAAGCTTTGCGTTTTACCGCTGTTCGAAAGATCCATAATAGCCTCCGCACCAAGCTCAAAGGCAATCTCGACCTTTTTCCATTCTTCAGCTTCGTCGGCAAGGTCTCCAGAAATACCGAGATTCACATTTACCTTGGTGCGCAGCCCAGCTCCCACACCTTCGGGAGAAAGTGCTCGATGATGAATGTTGGCAGGAATGGCTATACGGCCGGCAGCAACGCCTTCACGAATAAATTCTGGATCGCGACCCTCTTTTTGGGCAACCATTTCCATGTAGTTAGTAATAATCCCTGCACGAGCAAAATCTATCTGAGTGACGGGCGTGCGTGTGTCTTTGATATCGTTCATAAGGCTCCCTTCGTTGGCATTACCCATATCAGGTCACGGGTCGAAGCGATTGGTCGCTTCCTCTCAGCCCACCCTGCACAGTCACCTCTGCGTGAGCTCCCCTGTTATGAGGCTGTATATAGTACGGCAACAGTATACGGGAGAAAACGACTCTACACGAAATGAATTAAAGCAGGGAAAACTATGACCGATTACCACAACTAAAGACCTTGGGCTACTCATAAGCAAA
>CAYJGC010000080.1:0-3928 GCA_964369725.1 uncultured Eggerthella sp. | reverse complement strand
AACATTTTCTCTGATTGATGTGGGGCTTGAAAAAACGCAGCAAGCATTTAATTAGTTTTCTGTTGTTTATGGCGATGTAGCTTGTTGTGGCGCGTATGCGCGCTTGTAGAAAGGTTAGACGGTATGGCTTTTTTGATTGGGTGTGAAAAGGTTGAGTTGGAATTCCCTACAAAAAAGGTGTTCGAAAATATATCCTTAGGGGTAGAAGAAGGCGATCGTATTGGCATTGTGGGGCGCAACGGAGACGGTAAATCTACGTTGTTGGCACTGCTGTCCGGCACGCTTAAGCCTGATGGTGGGCGAGTGCTGCGCAACAAGACGGTGCATGTTGGCGTTTTGGGGCAGTCGGATTCATTGTGCAATGATGATAGTGTTGAGCGTGCCGTAGTGGGAGATACGCCCGAATATCAATGGGCAGGTGACGCACGCATTCGTGACATAATTACTGGGTTGTCTACTGACATTCCTTGGGATGCTCAGGTTGGTACGCTCTCGGGTGGGCAGCGTCGGCGCGTTGACCTCATGCGCTTGCTTATTGGGGACTGGGATGTGTTGGCGCTTGACGAACCTACTAATCACTTGGATGTAGCGGCTATTACTTGGCTGGCGAATCACTTAAAAATGCGCTGGCGACCAGGCACGGGCGCTCTTATGGTGGTAACACATGATCGTTGGTTCTTGGATGAGGTTTGCACGCGCATGCTTGAAGTTCATGACAAAACGGTCGAACCTTTCGAGGGAGGCTTCTCTGCGTATATCATGCAGCGTGTTGAGCGTGATCGCCTAGCAAATCTTGCCGAACAGAAACGTCAAAATACACTGCGCCGTGAATTGGCATGGTTGTCACGCGGGGCGCGCGCTCGTGCCACTAAGCCAAAATTTCACGTAGCAGCAGCTCAGGCGCTTATTGCTGATGTACCACCTCTGCGCAACGAACTAGAGCTTAAGCGTATGGCTATGGCTCGTTTGGGTAAGCAGGTGGTTGAATTTGAACAAGTAAGTGTACGTTTTGGCGACCGCAGCATAATAGATGCTGTTGACTGGATCATAGGTCCTGGCGATCGTTATGGAATTGTGGGGGCAAATGGTTCAGGAAAAACCACCTTACTGCGAACTATACAAGGATTGCAAAAGCCCACGTCAGGCAACGTAAAGACAGGCAAAACGGTACGCTTTGCAGTTTTGTCACAGCACATTGATAATCTGGTTGAATTGGGGCAAGACCGTGTGCGAGAAGTGATAGGTCGCTATACGCGTCGTACTATGCTTGATGGAAAAGAAATGACTCCGGCAAAACTTTTGGAGCGTCTTGGCTTCACTAGCTCGGATCTAAATGAGCCTGTCTGTGATCTTTCGGGAGGACAAAAAAGACGGCTTGCGCTCATGCTGATACTGCTCGATGAGCCTAATGTTCTCATTCTCGACGAGCCTGGAAACGATCTTGATACAGACATGCTTGCTGCCATTGAAGATTTACTTGATTCTTGGCCAGGGACATTGTTGCTCGTAACCCATGACCGTTATTTGATGGAGCGCGTAACCGATCATCAATTTGCTGTCGTTGAAGGAAAGATACGTCATCTGCCTGGTGGGGTTGAGGAGTACCTTGAAGCAATACAAGCGGAAGAAACCAGGCAAGGAAAGACATTGTTAGGGGTGTCTGTTTTTGACAAGGCTTCTTCAAAAAATACGAAATCAGAATCCACACCCTTCCAAAGCGAAGGAGAAAGTGTTTCGCGCAGTGCTTTATCAGGGGGGGAGATACGCGCGTTGCGTAAGCTCATGCAGTCTAATGAGCGAAAAATGGATACTCTTCAGGGAAAGATCAATATACTTCAGGAAGAAATGCAACAAGTTAATCCCACAAATTTCACCGCTTTGCACGAGTGTCAGCAGCATATTGACGAACTGAAGTTGCAGGTACATGCGCTAGAAGAAGAATGGTTAGAAGCAGCTGAGGCATTAGGTGAATAAGGTGCTTAGAGACCTTGCATGAACTCACCAACGGTTAGTCCGAAACCAATAGCAATTTTCTCAAGCGTTTTTACGCCTAAGTTAATAGTCCCATTTTCGAGTGCCGCTAAGTAGCTTCGATCAAGCCCTGAAATATCAGAAAAGCCGCTTTGGGTAAGGCCGCGCTCGTCGCGCAGCTCCTTTATTCTGAGACCTATGGCAATTCGAATATCCATAGGTGAATGATTGCTGAAAACGGTTAAACTGTGTGTAGCACATTAACAACAATATGCAGACACACTGAAAGAGTATTTTATGGGCATCACGGTACACATTGACGCGCTCCTAAAAGAGCAAAACATTATGTCAAAAGACCTTGCTGAACAGGTGGGAATTTCGGCTGTCAATTTTTCTCGTTTTAAAACAGGCAAAGCCAAGGCTATTCGATTTTCTGTATTGGAGTCTCTTTGTGAAGCGCTTAATTGTCAGCCTGGTGATATTTTAAGTTTTGAGGCAGACGCCGACTCAAATGGGGTGGATGAAAAAGAGATGCATCAAGATGACGGTATTGTCGATGGCCATGATGTTGTGTCGATGAAGCGACCAGAGGCCGTGTAAAGATTGAGAGAATTAGGCAACGCAGATTAGGCTGTTGTCTAATTCTCTCACAAGTATCTTAGCGCTTGTTGAAGGGGGTGAGTGTTGCTGGTATCCCATTGTTCATAATTAGCTTTGGCTCCCCTTTAATAAGGGGCCGGAAGTAGGTAAGCGCTTCTTCAGTAACACCTTGATAGTTTGGCAAAATCCATTCAGTGGGGAAGTGCTTTACGTGGTTGGCAAACTTGTTTGCTGGAGCGGAAAAGAATTCTGCATCGTAGACACCTTCAGACGCAGCCTTTTCATTGCGGCGAATGCCGACAACCTGCCCTGTGAAATTGGAGTCGGCGCTACGCATATGAGCGCTCATGGCAACTTCATATGCTTCATTCATGTCAACAAGACTTTTTGCGAAATTGCTAGAACGTGCAGCGCGCGATAAGTCTTGTACGACGCCGCGAGGGACAATTCCCGCATCTACAATCATTTGTTTTACGGTCGCTGCTGCACCGCCTAAAACTGCATGAGCAAACCCGTCGTGAGCGGATTCCCCAGCAGAAAGGTAGGTGCCGTTGGCGTAGCGAACGCCTTCGGAAACAACGATATAGCACTCGCCTTTCTCGGCGAATTTTTTGCTGACTTCTTCAAGAAAAATCTCTTTATTGAAGGGAGATTCCGGAAGCAGGAGGATATCAACATCTCCTGTAACGCAGGTACTTGCTGCCAACCAGCCTGCATCGCGACCCATGACCTCTAAAACAAACACCTCGGGACGCGTATATGCAGCGTAGTCTAAGTAGGTGGCGTGGGTGATCTGGCAAGCAATTTTTGCAGCGCTGGGGAATCCGGGACAGTGGTCTACGAGCACCAAGTCGTTGTCGACTGTTTTAGGGATGCCAATAAAACGCTTTGAAGGGGCATTTGTTTTTGCCCATTCAGAAAGTGCATCAACAGTGTCCATAGAGTCGTTTCCGCCGATATAAAACATGGTGTCAATGTCGTGATTGTCCATAACGTCAATAAGGCGGCAGTAGTCAGCATCGTTGCCACGCTTGAGTTTGTAGCGACAAGACCCAAGGGCAGAAGAAGGGGTTTGTTTGAGAATGTCGATATCATGCCCAGAAAGATTGGTGAGGTCATAAAGGCTGCCGGCAAGCGTTCCTTCAATGCCATAAAGTCCGCCGTACACGCGGTCGTATAAGGGATTAAGTTGATTTGCGCGAATTACGCCCGCAAGCGAGTCGTTGATTACTGCAGTCGGTCCGCCAGATTGTGCGACAAGACAATTAGACATAGAGTACTCCTCTTTACTAGCAAAAGCTATAGGTTAAAAAACGGTGCAAAAATGTAAGGTTCCTATTCTAAATTAAAGAGATAC
>CAYJGC010000079.1:0-3974 GCA_964369725.1 uncultured Eggerthella sp. | reverse complement strand
GCGATTATGTCATTGATTTTGGTGTAGGCGCAGGATCGCTTGGTGGTGAAATTGTTGCTACAGGTACGGTTTTTGAGGTCTCTCAAAACGAGAGATCCAAAACAGCAAAATACTTACGCCGTAAAAAAACAAAACCACATGACAAAAAGATTAGCCCTCGTAACTTTATTGAAGTCAAAAATGCAACAGCGCATAATCTTAAAGGAGTATCGATTGATATTCCTCTTGGTCAACTTGTTTCTTTTGCAGGTGTGTCGGGTAGTGGCAAGAGTAGTCTAGTTTTTGATGTCATAGAGCAGCGAAAAAACGCGGAAAGTATAAAAGGTTTTGAGCATGTTTCAGAGGTTGTAAAGATTGACCAAAGCCCTATAGGAAGACAAAGTCGAAGCAATATCGCCACCTACACCGAGGTGTTCACGCTGATAAGAGAGCTTTTCTCTGGGGAGTCTACTGCAAAAGATATGAAGCTTAAACCCTCAGACTTTTCTTTTAATGTCAAAGGTGGGCGTTGCGAAAAATGCGAAGGCTTAGGTGTTATTTCGCTTGATATGCAGTTTTTGGATGATGTTGAGGTTGTTTGTCCTGTTTGCAAGGGGCATAGATTTAAAAAGAAAGTACTGTCTGTCGCCTATAAGGGTAAAAACATTTCTGATATTTTAAACATGACCGTTCTTGAAAACCTGGCATTTTTTGAAAACAACAAAGATATATACAAAAAACTAAGTGTTATAAATGAAGTTGGTCTTGCGTACTTAAGACTTGGGCAATCAACAATAACGCTTTCAGGTGGTGAATGCCAACGACTAAAGCTCTCTAAGGAACTTGCAAAAGATAATAGTGGTCACGTACTGTATCTTTTGGATGAACCAACCACGGGGCTGCACCCATCAGATAGCGAAAAACTGTTGGTGTTGCTTCAAAAATTAGTGTCCGCAAACAACTCCGTATTGGTAATTGAGCATAATACGGAAGTGATAGCAAAAAGCGATTATGTCATTGAACTTGGACCATCGGGCGGTGACAAAGGCGGTGAAGTAATCTCTAAGGGCACGCCTTTAGAGATTACTTCAAATGTTAATAGTGTTACAGGCAGATATTTGTAATGAATAGAGAGAGGTATAACTGAATTACTTGTGCTGTCTCTTTTGCTTGTTCAAGGATAGAAAAGAATACGGTATCGTAATTTTCGTTATTCTGAATGACTGCATCAAACATTTCATGGAATGTCATATTGAAAGATTCTGTTTGCATATGCTTACCTTGTGAAAATTCTACTTGTTTTCATAATCGGCAATGCTTGAATAATCAATGTCTTTCATATTTAGTATATCGTTCACGGTATCGGTATCAAAATAGTTTTCGTATTCAGACATAGCGTTTTTAATAATTTCTTTTCCCGTTTCTCCGTATCTTTGCTCTAGCTCTCTTGAAAGAAAGCTATATAGATGACCCATGTGATATATAAAAGGTTTCGTAGCCGATTTTTGCAGCGTTTCATTGCGTTGTGCAAGTATTTTTTTGTCGGCTTCCGAGAATCCTGAATGTTCAAAAATAAATTTGCAGTGTGGATCGCCTGTGGTAATTGTGACGGGCACGTTCATTTTTACGCTGTGATGAAAGCCGTCTGCCAGTGCTTCGTCAAACACTTCGCAAAATAATTTACCGTATTCCAAATGATTCGCCTCTGCCCAAGCGTCGTGCCAAGGACATATCGTTGTTGTTTGTACGGCATTTTCGCCATCAAGTTCTGTTGTCCTTGCAATAATTTCTTTTGGAACATCAAGTTCGCCATACGAGAGGTAAGAAAGCGCATTGAGCTCTACACCATCAAAAACTGCTCTTTTCGTCATTCTTGAGGCTCTGTCTTTGCCGTAAGCTTTTGTCATTTCTTTAATGTCCTCGGTTGAGTCGTTTCCGATTTTGGCGAGGGTATGTTTTACAATCATGCTGTATAGAATTGCATGATGTTTCGGTAGATATGTCTTTGTCGTCATTCTTGCTCCTTTTTCATTTGAATATTGTGAAAATCTGTCGCGCCTGCTAAAAGTAATCAATGCTTGAATTTGCCTTAGTAGTCACACGTTTATTGTTTTTTGGATCATCTAGCTCCGGTATAGCTCCTGCTGCAATTGCCCAGAGATAAACACTTGCAACCGTACCGTAGGGGGAGTATCTCTTGCGGTATCGTTCAAAACGTTCCTTGGTGACGTCTTTGTGACGATACAGCATACGCAGTCCTCTGTGAATTGCTATATCCCCAAAACTGAAAACATCATCCCGCTTTAATGTGCTCGCAAGCAGCATTTCCGCAGTCCATATTCCGATACCTTTTAGCTTGCAGAGTGTATTAATTATTTCTTTGTCGGTCATTTCTTCAAATTCATTGAAACTAAGTTCGCCCGTAAGGACCTTTTGTGCAAAGTCTTTCATATACTCTGCTTTTTTAAAGGTCATACCATAGGCCTGCAATTCCTCAACTGTTAAATTATTGATGTTCTCTGCTGTAATAGAACCAAGACCGTCTTTTATTCTTTTGAATACCGTTTCTCTTGCTTGCCTGGATACTTGTTGCCCAAGTATTGCCCTGATGATTGCCGTGAAGATATCATCATCTATCGGTCGCTGCACCATGCCAATTCTATCAATCGCTTCGCCTAACTTCTTATCTTTCTTTTTCAGATAGTTTATTTCCTTTTCGCCATATTCAAAATACATGGATAACCTCGCTCATCGTAATCTAGCTTTAGAATATAGTATAGACGCAAAGTTCTCTTCCTGTTTTTCCGAAAGTAATTTTAGAAGTTCCTTGTTCATTTTTCAGAAGACTGTACGGTGATTTTGTGATATGTTTTATGAAATGTTTTGCAAAAAATGAGGGGGACAAACGTGGACTATAGAATCCTTGGAAGAACTGGGATTAAGGTTTCGGAAATTGGACTTGGTGGCGAGTGGTTTAATGGGAAAACACCCGCTGAAGCAACCGCCATTATCGATAAAGCTTGCGACGTTGGCATGAACTTCATCGATGTATTCATGCCGCAAGCCCCCACAAGAGATGTATTAGGGGATGCGCTAAAGGGCAGACGTGATAAATTCGTTATACAGGGACACCTGTGTACTGTTTTTGAAGATAATCAATACAGCAGAACGCGTGATATTGAAAAAACAAAGGCATCATTTAGCGACCTGCTTAAGAGGCTGAAGACCGACTATATTGAAATCGGCATGCTGCATTATGTAGATACCTTCGATGATTACCAATCAGTTTTTGAAACAGAAATAATTGAATATGCCAAAGAGCTAAAACAAAACGGTATCATAGGTCATATTGGATTGAGTTCTCATAATCCTAAGGTTGCTTTGAAGGCAGTGGAAACGGGACTTATTGATGTGCTGATGTTTAGCATAAATCCCGCCTATGATATGGAGCATGCCGATGCTGACATATATGATTTGATAGAGCATAAGGGACTTTGCAACAATACCCTGACTGTCGATGCAGAAAGACAAAAGCTCTATACTGCCTGTGAAAATTTAGGCGTGGCAATCACGGTAATGAAGGCGCTTGGTGCGGGCAGCCTGCTTAATGAAAGCAGCTCGCCGTTTGGTATTGCGATGACTGTTTCGCAATGTATCCAGTATTGCTTGGATAGAAGTGGTGTAAAGGTGGTAATCATAGGCTGCAATAATCCAAGCGAAGTGGAAGAAGCAGTAAGGTATTACGACGTGTCGCCCCGTGACCGTGAATATGCGCATATTTTTGAGAGTGGAAAAGATGTCGTAATGACAGGAAGATGCATGTACTGCAATCATTGTCAGCCTTGTCCGTCGCAGATTGATATTGCGGCCGTGACAAAATACCTTGATCTAGCTCTTCAGCAAGACGCTGTTCCGGAAAGCGTCTCACAGCATTATGCATCTTTAGAGGCAAACGCAAGCGATTGCATAATGTGTGGCAGTTGCGAGCCTAATTG
>CAYJGC010000078.1:0-3987 GCA_964369725.1 uncultured Eggerthella sp. | reverse complement strand
GCAGCCGTTCCTCTTCCTGCGTCCTTCAAGCGTGAACCTGCTTTGAAGAAGAAATAAAAAGCTGCGCCTAGCTGTCCTATGAACGATTGAGCATTTTTGCTATGCGGTCTGAATATTCGATATGCTCAAGACCGGCTTCTTTTGCCAAGTCAACCACAGGAGCGTCGTTCCACAATGCCTCAAGGCGATAGTAATCACGTGTTTCAGGCTGGAATACATGCACAACAAAACTACCATAATCAAGCAGTGACCAAGTGCCATCCTGTGTTCCTTCACGATGAATGGGTTTCATGGCAGCTTCTTTGCGCACCGCATCTTCAATTTCGTCAATAATTGCTTCAACTTGACGATTGTTAGAAGCGGTTGCAATAACGAAATAATCGGTTACTCCAATAAGAGCGCCCACCTCTTGTACCATAAGATCGGTTGCCTTCTTTTCATCTGCTGCACGTGCCGCAATAAGGGCACATTCGCGAGAGCTCAACTGAGGAGCCTCTGTTTTAACGTCCGTCACACTAGTCCTTTCTTTGACCTATTGCCGCTGACCTCACGTGCGCGCGCAATATAGTAATTCCATACTTCAAGCGTCTTTGGGTATACACGCTTTTTTCTGCTTATCAAATTGAGCAGTATTTGCTGCAAAGTTTCTAAAAACAAAGCCTCGAGCGAAACCTTACCCACCATCTCTCTCAAATTAGCAAGGCTGCTGTATCGTCGCGTAGGCTCGATGGCATCGGCAACGTATACTATCATGTCTAAGTTGCTCATACCAACGGCGCTAACCGTGTGCAGCTCAATTGCCCTTAGTATATCTTGAGGAAGCTCTGGGTATTCACGCGACAAAGCTTTCGCCGCAGTAAAACCATGTAACAAAAGGGGCATTTGCTCAAACGTGAATGTATCTACCTCAAGCTCAAGATCTAAAACCCTTTGGCGAATCCCCACATCATCATAATGTTTATCCCAGTCATGCAGAAGTCCCGCAAGACGAGCCTTTCGCTCATCCTCTCCATAGGCAATAGCTAGCTGCTCTGCCACATGTGCCACTTGCAAACTATGTTCAAATCGTGTCTTACTCAGACGCTTCTCCAACTCATCCTTACGCGCCGCGTAAAAGGCCGGCAATAGTACACTATCGGCTGCATCTTCGTCGCTGCCACCTTCATCGCAGCGATTCGCTTTAGACAATTGCTCTATCTTAGTCCCACCCTTCATTTACAACCCGTTTCCCTTTGCCACAAGCTTTTAGTAGCTCAATTCTTCGGCGCGCCTTCTACCTAATCTATGATGGCTTTTTGTACAAACCTAACTCATGAATATAATTGGATACCCGTTGCATAGTGAGATAGCGAATTGACTTTCCTTGCGCCACGCGCGCACGCAGATAGCTTGACGAAATAGCCAGTCCCGTTGCCTCAAGATAATCAATCGTAAAATTTCCGCGTTCAGCAATGAGTGCCCGATGCTCTTCAGAAAGCTCATAGCCCGGTCTTGTTACCGCGATAAGTCGTGCAAGATTTGCAATAGCTGCGCTTTCACGCCATTTTAAGATACTGTACACCGCATCGGCTCCCGTTATAAAACACAACTCTACATGGGGTGGATAATGTTCACGCATTTGCCTCAAGGTGTCAACCGTGTAGGTGTCTCCCCTGCGTCTTACCTCAATATCACTTACATCGAAATACTCATTAGTCTCAACCGCAAGACGACACATCTCCAAACGTTGCAACGCAGGCGTTATTTCCCTATCTCGTTTAAAAACGGGATTACCTGCAGGTATAAACACCACGCCATCCAAACCGTAAGCTTCGCGGGCTTGCTCTGCACAAGCCAAGTGCCCCACATGAATAGGGTCAAACGTACCACCCATTATACCCAAGCGCGCCGGAGTGCCATCAAGTCCAAGGTGATCAAACTTTTCTGAAATAGTTATCACCTAGTCTCGCACCTGCCCTGCTCCACGCAATACATATTTGTAAGACGTGAGAGCATCAAGAGCAAACGGTCCGCGCGCATGAAGCTTTTGCGTTGATATACCAATTTCGGCTCCAAGGCCAAATTGCCCACCATCGGTAAACGCCGTAGAAACATTGGCATATACCGCTGCTGCATCAACGCGCGCTAGGAAAGCATTTATAGCCTGCGCTCCTTCTTCGCTTTGCTCGTTGGCAACAATTGCCTCAGAATGCTTGGTGCCAAAACGATTAACATGAGCGATTGCTTCATTTACATCTTCCACGCACTTAACAGCAATCTCAGGTGCAAGATATTCTGTCTCCCAATCGAGGTCTGTTGCGGCACAATACTGCTCACCAGTCACATACCCAAGACATTCAGCAATACGTGCACTTTGCTCATCTGCGTGAATAAAGACCCCCTTGTTAACAAGGCTCTGCAAAAGAGGAGGCAAGACCACCTGCGCAATAGCATTGTCAACAAGAAGTGTTTCTGCAGCATTACACACACCATAGCGGCGACATTTAGCATTCATAACAATATCGTGAGCGCGGCCAATATCTGCTGACTCATGGACATATATATGACAATTCCCAGTGCCTGTTTCTATGACCGGAACCTTTGAATGCTCAACACAGCGACGAATCAGTCCTTCACCACCCCGAGGAATAAGTACATCGACAATGCCATGAAGCTGCATAAGCTCGTCTGCTGCCGCGCGTTCCGTTGAGGTAATCAACCCAATGCAACCCTGAGGCAAGCCAACACTTTGCGCGGCATCATGAAGCACCATGGCGATAGCTTCATTTGAAGCTGCTGCCATACTACCCCCTCGCAACACCGCTGCATTGCCTGATTTAATGCAAATGCCCGCGGCATCGGCAGTAACATTAGGGCGCGCTTCATACACAACCGCAACCACACCCAAAGGAACACTGATACGCGTCAGTTCTACCCCGTTATAAAGAGTGCGCTCGTCTTGAATTGTCCCCACCGGATCAGGAAGAGCAATCAAGTCTTCTAAGGCTTGAGCCATGCCTTCAATACGCGAAGCATCCAGCATCAAACGGTCAATCAGGCTTTCTTTAGTGCCCGCCTTTTGCGCCGCCAATACGTCGCATTTGTTAGCTTCAACAATGGCTGTCGTATGATTGCGCAATGCAGAAGCCATTGCCAAAAGCGCACTATTTCGAACCTCAGCGCCTGCTTGAGCCAGTTCAATGCTGGCCTTTTGGGCAGCCAAAGCAACGCTTAACACTTCCTGTCGAACACGTTCATTTGCCACTAGATGCTCCTTTATTCAAACACCACCAAATCATCTCTATGGACCAGCGGCTTATCTGCCAAATGACTCAACAGGCGATTTTCTCTCAGTGCCTCACGCGTTTTTCCGCAAGCAAGCTGAACCTCATCAAAGGAAGCCGCCACCTTGCCGCGTGCAAAAATATGACCTGACGAATCTTTAATATCCACAATATCACCCACTTCAAAGCGCTCTTCAACCGCACACACGCCAACGGTCAGAAGAGAACTGCCACGGGCAATAAGTGCTTGCTTCGCCCCTTCATCAACCTTCAAAGACCCTCTTGGCGCATCTCCTAAGGCGAGCCAAAGTTTTTTAGGAGTAATTTCATGGGGCGCTTGTTTTGCAACAAAGCGTGTCCCCACCTGCTCACCCAATGCGGCCGCGACCACGACTCCTTCTTGACGACCATGACAAATAACCATAGGAATGCCGGCAACCATCAAAACACGGGCAGCTTTGATTTTAGTTATCATGCCACCCGATCCAATAGTGGAACCAGCGCCGCCCGCCACTGCCATGATTGTAGAATCAATCTTCTCTACCTGACAAATTAGCTGAGCGTTTGGATTGGTGTGAGGATTTGCATCGTATAACCCGTCAATGTCAGACAAAATAACCATAAGGTCAGCATCAATCAAACAAGCCGTCAGAGCTGCCAAGGTGTCGTTGTCGCCAAAACGAATCTGCTCAACCGAAACCGTGTCGTTCTCATTAACAATAGG
>CAYJGC010000077.1:0-4480 GCA_964369725.1 uncultured Eggerthella sp. | reverse complement strand
GGGATTGCGGTTACAGGGGCACCTGTGAATTCCGCGTTATCGTACCATCCTTCAAAAGTTGCACCCGTACGTGTTGGATCTGCAAAGACAAGGTCATATGTTACCGGCGTGTACGTATCTGGATTAGACGCTGAATTGATACCACCGTTGAGATTGTAGGTAATAGTGTAAGAATCCCCTACATACACTGGATAGTATCTTGCCGAAACCCCACTAGGAATTGAACCAGGAGAGAACGTGATTGTACCATCTGTCCATGTCCCATTGTAATCTGGTGGTTGCGGAGTATAAAGGCTTAAGTCGTAGCGGTATGTTTCTTCAGTCTCGAGAAGCACGAACTCTTTACCAAGGCTGAGAGAAAGGAGCGAGGTCGTACCGTCTAGCATATCATACATAGTACCTGTCGTACCTATGCCTGCGGTGCTAAAGCTAGATAGGTCAAGGACAACGAGGCTGGCACATCCGGAGAACATATCCCGCATAATATTAACCCGTGAAGTGTTAAAGCTAGAAACGTCAATAGTGACGAGACTGGAGCAATCACTGAACATCTCCTTCATGCTTGTCGTCGCCCCAGTCACGTTTGCGGTATTAAAATTAGAAAGGTCGAGGGCTGTAATCTTGGCGCACTGTGAGAACATTCCAGCCATATTTGTTACCTTTGAGGTATTAAAGCTAGAGACATCTAAAGTAGTAAGGCTGGAGCAGCCTTTGAACATATTCTCCATCGTCACAACATTTGAGGTGTTAAAGCTAGAGAGATCGAGGGCAGTAAGGTTTGTGCAGCCTCTAAACATAGCGTTCATATATTCAACGTTTGCGGTGTTAAAGCTAGAGATATCTAAAGTAGCAAGGTTGGTGCAGTCGGTGAACATAGAGGTCATATAGTCAACGTTTGCGGTGTTAAAGCTAGAGAGATCTAAAGTGGTGAGACTAGAACACTCGATAAACATATTAGCCATGTTGTTAGTTTGCGAGGTGTCAAGATTTTCCAAACCCTCAATTTCCGTAAGGCTAGAAAAACCACTAAATGCACGAGACATACTGGCGGGAGCCACAATGTTGCTTTCTAGTACAATTTTTTTCACACCATCCTTTGGCGTGTAACTGTTTAGCGCAGTCATTATATCTGTGATAGAAGACGCATCGGGTCTCACTGTTAATACCTGGGATGTGCCTTCAAAACTCACGCTTACCATGGTAGTTTCTGCTGCACAAGCTTTGCTTGTAGGCAGACTTGCTATGCCTAACGCAAGCAGTATCCCAACCAAAAGCAAACTAGCATAAAAGATAAAGAAATTCTTCTTTATCTTTGTTGAGCTTATATAATCTATTCCCACTTTATGTCTCCTTTAGTACAGGTTCAAACAAACATTAAGGATACCATATCAGATTATTAAAGCTCTCTGCACTTATAAACATCTCCTAAAGTCTTGAAAATCTCTTGCAAAACTAAATGCAGCTTCATCAATAGAAGCTGCATTAGATGTCTTAACTTGCAATTTTCTTGAACTTGCCCGTCTTAGCTTTTACTACCTTTTTTATAAGCAGCAACACCACTAACACTCAAAAAGCTTAAAGCAACTATCAGCGATGCCCATAGCGGCGAACCATCCCCTGTAGATGGCATCTGAGATGAACCATCGTTCGATACATTTTGATCAACAGGCAAATCCGAGCTTGCTAACCACTTGGCATAAAGAGTTATGTTTTCCAAGGAATCAGCATTAATAGTGGTTATCGCATTACCCGTAAGCCCTGAGTTGTCATACCACCCTTCGAAAGCGTAGCCAGCGCGCGTTGCATCAGCGAGTGTAATAGTAGAGGTTTCTATCGTGAAGTCAACTGGATTAGAAGCTGCATTGATGCCACCATTAAGATGATAGGTGATGGTGTAAGTCTCTAAATCCCATTTCGCATACAGCGTTTTATTTCCCGTTGAACCCATTGAAATACTGGTCACCGGATGACCAGCAAAATTAATATTGTCATACCAACCTGCAAAAGCAGCACCGGTGCGCGTTGCTCCCTCGAGGGTGATGGTGGGAGTTGTAGGTATATAAGTTGCTGGATTAGCCTCTGGATTCGTGCCACCTTTAAGGTTTTCATACGTAATCGTGAAAGGTTCACCTATATATGTTGGGGAGTACTTTGCTGCCGTATTGTTGGGAATTGCATTGGAAGCATATACATTCGTGCCATCTGTCCATGTTCCATCAAAGCCTGAAGCACTTGGAATATAAAGCAATACATTTTGTCGAGTAGCCTCAGATCCATTAAAGGTAAAGTTTGCACCAAGCGTTAGCGATAATATTGAATCAGATTCAGCAAGCATAGACGTCATATCGCTTACTTGGGAGGTATCGAAACTTGAGAGATCAAGAGTAGTTAGACTTGAGCAACGCTGAAACATTTGCTCCATATTGGTAACATTTGATGTATTAAACGATGACACATCAAGGGATGAAAGTCCTGAGCATTGATAAAACATAGCGCTCATAGTAGTTACGTTTTCTGTTTCAAACCCAGCTAAATCAACAGATTTAAGGCTTCTTGCATCAGCAAACATACCCGTCAAATCCAATACATTTGAAGTATCAAGTTTTCCCAAACCTTCTACCTCGACAAGATTAAGAAACGTTTCATACAGAGGAGTATTTTGCTTTCCAAACACATAAGCCAAATTATCTGGAGCAACGATTCCTTCCGTAAATACTACCTTTTTTACATAACTCTTTCCTTTATATTCAAGAAGCCTTCATGGAGATTTAACTCTTGGCTATCATCTTTTACAACGGTTAAAGCTTCTGTTTCTGAATTAAAATCCAAACGCACCTTACTTTCGCCTTCGCCCACGGCATAAGCATTGTTTGCAGGAAGCAACATTGCAAATAGAAGCAAGGCCATACCCACCAAAATGGGCATAGCGAAAGAAAAACGATGCCTTCCCTTAGTTTCAGAGCTCTTCGGATTCCTATTAAACACTCATCCACTTCGTTACCTATAGTAGAGATTTAAGAATAACATTGGTATCTTTTCGTAGAATTTTTACACAACGCACGCCTATGTACAACAAATTCAAACATCCCGCGAGCCTTTAACAAAAGCTCTTACATTATTCCTCTGATGAGCGCAATTCAGAATCATTGCCACTACATTTTTCTCAACACAGATCTCTTTGGAAAAGTTTTGAATATTGTTTGTCATCCAAGGCGCCTTAACAACACTGCCGAATTGGCATGAGCCCGCACTCAACCCGGTCAGTTTAACACATTGAAAAGATGCGTCTATACGGAAGGACGAGGTGAGTCTACAAATAGTTGAGCTATTTCGATGTCTGAGCAGCTACAAGAATCCATGCGATTTGACTATCAGTCGCATTTAGCCTGTAAAGAAGAAGATGCCGCACTGCCACACAAAGAGGCTTCCCTACTTCTTACCGTCAACAAGCTAAGGCGAATGCCCCGATGTACCAGCATATCTACTTGCCTCTTTACCCCATTCTGGAAACTAAGTACTTTAGATATCCGTATCCACTTACTTCCATATCGTTGTAATGGATAAACTTTAGCGAGGCACTATTTATACAATATCTTAACCCGCCTTGGTCAAGTGGACCATCTTCAAAAAGATGTCCTAAGTGTGTATCCCCTACTCGACTTTTTACTTCAACTCTTTTCATGCCAAATGCGTTGTCAGCATGCTCTTTTATTACTTCTTTTGCTATGGGTCGCGTAAAGCTTGGCCAACCTGTTCCCGAGTCAAATTTATCAGAGGACGAAAACAGCGGTTCTCCGGTTGCTCTATCAACGTATATTCCTGGTTCTTTATTATTGTTGTATTCGTTGCTAAAAGCCCGCTCAGTCCCTCCGTTTTGTGTAACGTTGTATTGAAGTTCTGTCAGATTTTCTTTTAATTCTTCTTTTGGCGGAACTTTGTAATTACCTTCTTTAACTAAGCCAGTCGCATCTTCGTTACTATTGCTTAAGTTGATATGGCAATAACCATGAGGGTTTTTCTTCAAATAATCTTGATGATATTCTTCTGCAAGGTAAAAGTTCTCTATTGGCTCAACTTCTACCACAATCTCTTTTGCGTGCTCTTTTCTCAATTCGTTCAGAACTTTATCTATAACAACTCTATCCTCTTCGTCTTCATAATATATGCCCGAACGATACTGTACTCCTACGTCGTTACCCTGCTTGTTGAGACTTGTGGGATCTACCACTTTGAAAAATTTCGAAAGAAGCTCTTCGAGAGCCACCTCATGAGGGCTGTATAAGACGCGCACCGTCTCTGCATGACCCGTGTTTTTGTATACGACATCTTCGTATGAAGGGTTCTCCGTGTGGCCGTTTGCGTAACCGGATGCAGAATTATACACGCCGAAGGTCCTCGACATATATTCTTCTACTCCCCAAAAGCATCCACCAGCCAGGTATATAGTTTTTAGATTTCTTGTTGCTTTGAGCTTTTCATA
>CAYJGC010000076.1:0-4539 GCA_964369725.1 uncultured Eggerthella sp. | reverse complement strand
AAGTGAATAAGATAGAGGACAAATCCATGTAGTAAGCAGGACGTACGCCGTTTGTTTCGGTGACGCTACGGCGACTGAGGTCTCCGTTTGAATTATTAATCGTGTAAGCATTGTAAAAACGAGTATCGATGGAGCGATCCCCCTCTTCAGCGTAACGAAGCCACCAATTTGAATCGGGATCTACTGATTCTGGGCTAAAAATTTGAGCGGCAGTCGCTAAGCTAGTGCCAAAACCCACATAATCAATGTATTCTCCAGTAGGGATGTCTGAGCCCACGGGCCAATAGGATGTGAGGGGGAAGAGCTTTTGACCTGTTAGATCAGGGAGCGCATAACCGCTCTCTGCCATGGTCTCGCCTGTAAGCGTAGTATCAAAAATTATGTCCTGCTCAAAGGTGGATAGGCTTAACGCGCTTGTGTAAAGATTATTCATAACCGAATTGAGCACGCTACCGGCATAGTACCCATCAGAACCAGCTTTAAACTGGCTTGTCCCCAACATGTATTCGCTAAACATCAAGCTTTTAGTGTCCTCTTTGTTGAGCATAACCCAGCTTACTGGGTAGTACGTTCCACTATTGTTGTAGGCACCCATAACCACCGTGTCCCCAACATAGTTTACCGTGACTTCTCCTGTTTCCCAGTTTGTTGTGATGTTGCGTGACTTAATGCCGTCGTAACCCAAGACCATGGGTTGCGAGGCTGTTGAGGTGTCTGTTGCGTAAGCAGTGTTGCCTACTGCTGGCAGCAGGCTAACAGCCATGCAGGCTAGTAAGAAGCCAGTCATAATTTTTCGCCTCAGTTTTGCTCTCATAGAAATCCCCATCTTTCGCGTATGAACACATTTTGAATAATATAGCTAATCGCTTACAACTATACAAGTAAAAAAATGCTCAACGGAGGAGACAGCTTGCTGGGCTTCGTGAAGGAAACTGGGCGAAGGAGCTGTGGTAAGCGTGCTTTTTATTGTAAAAAGAGAATCTAAACAACAATGTGACGGGGAGGACGAGACCAAAGTGAAGTTTTAGCGATACGACTTCTCGTTATCGTTTCATCACCTCGCCTTTTGCCGTCTAGATTGTTTTGCGAGCAGCTAGCATGGTTTTTGCTTATAGGGCAACCAGAATGCCTATTTAGCACACTTTTTTGGTAAAATGCGCCAAGCTAGAATATGTCGTTAAAATGTTACCGAACATTCACTTGGAGCAAAGGACTGTATTGAGATGGAAATACTGAAAAGATCTATGACGGAGTATAAGCAGCTACACGAACTCTCAAGAGGCATGCTTGTTGTTTTGATGGGGGTGGTATTGTTCTTAGGTCTCACTATGGTGAATCCGTCAAAGACGCAAGCCTATGCTGCTTCAGACGAACCTACCATGGTAAACGCTACCCTTGATGAAGCATCAGGTGTGCTCACGGTGGTTCCTGATGAAGCTGGTGTCGATATTGTAGCTGCGCTTACAAATTATAAGGATAATACGAAAGTCAATCAAATTATCCTGCAAGGTAGCATTGTTGCTCCATCTGTCATGACCGATGCCTTTAGGGATTTTCGTAACGTGACTGAAATTGTGGGCCTTCAAAACCTTGATACCAGTGCTGTGGATTACATGGGGGGTATGTTTGCAAGCTGTGTTTCGCTTACAGCGCTCGATCTCTCGACCTTTGATACAAGTAATGTTAAAGACATGGGACTCATGTTTGCTTGGTGCGAGTCTTTGAGTTCTCTGGATGTGTCGAATTTTAATACCAGTGCGGTAACCAATATGACGTCAATGTTTCTGCATTGCCATACTCTTGCTGCTCTTGACTTATCCAGTTTTGACACGAGTGCTGTAACATCCATGAGTTTTATGTTTAACAGCTGCAGATCTCTTTCTGCTTTTGATATATCAAACTTCAATACCGCAAGTGTAACAGTAGCAGAGCAAATGTTTGATACGACCGTTAATCTTACTTATATAAAGGCGGGTCTTTTGACTGAGAATATCATTTCTCAGATCCCCGTCAAATCTAACGCACAAGGCGTAGCTCAGTGGAATAATGCAGGGGTTGCTGTAAGCCAAATAAAACCTAACGAAAAGGCGACCTATATTGCTACAGCGGATACGGGCTTTTCGTATGTAGGGCTAAGCGCTTCTTTGACGGGGTATCCTATGACTATGGTGGTAGAAAACAACACGCTCATTGACTCTGCAAGTATTCCTCTTCCTGAAGGAAGAATACTTGAGGGCCTTTACAAAGATGCTACTTTTACACTTGATACAAGATGGAATTTAGTCATCGATACCGTTAATGCTCCGGTGGAACTGTTTGTTAATACCGTAGAAGTTTTTACTGTAAATTTTGTTAGCAATGGTGGCAGTGAAGTGGCTCCGGTGACGCTCGCAAAGAACCAGGTATTGCCAGTGCCTTCAGAGCCAACGCGCGCAGGATACAAATTCGACGGCTGGTACAGTGATGAGGCTCTCACGGTACCCTATGTTTTCAGTGATCCAGTAGTTTCGAGTATGACCCTTTATGCTAAATGGGAGTATTTGGGAACAATGGTTAGTGCAACACTTGATGCGCCTTCTGGTCAACTCACGGTGACCCCCGATGATGCAGGAGATGACCTTAAGACAGCCTTGAATGCTTTTAAAAACAATCCAGACGTTGTAAAGATTGCAATCCAGGGCAACATTGTTACCCCGGGAGACATGAGCGCAGCATTCAGTAACTTTGTAAAAGTAACCGAAATATCTGGATTGGAAAATCTTGATACCCGCGAGACGGTCAGCATGAGTCACATGTTTTCTCAGTGTTTCGCTCTCGCCTCGCTTGATTTGTCTAGTAGTAATGTTTCAAAAGTTACCGACATGAGCGGAATGTTTGCTAGTTGCACGGCGCTTACGACACTTAATCTGTCAAATCTCGACACGAGTGCGACCGTCAACATGAGTTCGATGTTTTTGGGCTGCACATTGCTTCCTTCGTTAGATCTTTCAAGCTTCGATACCTCAAGTGTTACCAACATGAGTCACATGTTTGAGCAGTGCAGTTCTCTATCATCCCTTAACCTGTCGAGTTTTAACACTTCAAAGGTTACCGACATGAATTCGATGTTCTTTTACTGTCCATCGATTGTGTCTCTCGATGTATCGAATTTTGACACGAGTTCCGTAGTTGACATGCGTGCTATGTTTCAAAATTGCACAGCTCTTACCTCGCTTAACCTGTCGAATTTTGATACAAGGTCTGCAACCAATCTGATAAATATGTTTGCCTACTGCGCGTCGCTCTCTTCGCTTGATCTCTCTGGTTTTGATACAAATACTGCAATCAACGTATCGGCTATGTTTAATGAGTCAAAAGTTCTTACTTATGTGAAAACGGGGCTTTTAAGCGAAAATGTTGCCACGCAGATTCTTGCAAAACAAAATGATGAAGGTATATCCGAATGGAACAGGGATGGATTGCCCGTAGATTCTATCGCTCCTAATGAAAAAGCTACTTATATCGCGACGGCGAATGCGGATTCGTGCTATGTACAATTACATGCTGATTTGATTGGCTATCCTACAACCATTGTGGTAGCTAATGGCGCTCTTATTGATCCGGCAATCATTCCTCTACCCGATGGGTATGCGCTCGAAGGATTGTATAGAAATGCGGATCTAAGTGCAGAATCAAGATGGAACTTAGAAGTGGATACGGTAACAGCCCCGTTGGAGCTCTATGTAAGTGCAAGCAGTGATGCGGCGACAGTCAGCTTTGAAAGTAATGGTGGTAGTGTCGTGAGTCCTGTTACGGTAGTAAATGGTCGGACTATAAAGCAGCCTGCAGATCCTGTGCGCAATAATTATCATTTTGCTGGTTGGTATAGTGACGAGGCTTTAAGTGTCTCCTATAGTTTTAGTACTCCGGTCATTTCAGACATAGTTTTATATGCAAAATGGGAAGAACAGGTATTGCCTCCAGAGCCTACTCCAGCTCCTGTGCCTGGAGAAGGCGGCGGCTCTTCGTCTTCGCAGGCGGACTCATCAAAAGCGAGTACGCCAAAAACAGGAGATAATGTAACTCTGGCGTTTTGGTTGTTAGGGGCTGCACTCGGTATGGTGTTTCTTGCGCTTGGAGGAGCGAGATTATTTCTTCAGAGGTCGAAGTAATTGAGACTAGGGGATATAAGTTAGAGCTAGAACGTAAGTTGCTGGCTATAACTTATAGGGCGCAATGTTCATCCTATAAGTTATAGCTCTATATTCTATAGTAGGTAAAAAGTCTTTTGAACATAGAACCAAGCCCTTGAGCTTGGTTCTATGTTTTGGAGCGATATCTCAGATTAGGGTAGGGAAATATTAATTTATGACCTTCTGGTTATGCTGAGCAGAATCTAGGCAACAACACGACCTAAAATAAAGCCGATAACAACACAGACAACAGCAAAGCCTGCTGAAAAGCCAATAAGTCGAGATTCGTGCCTACGTGTACGTTCTTTTTCGTATTCCGCTTGCTCTTTTGCAAGAAAATATGATTGGCCATCCGAAGTGATGGTAA
>CAYJGC010000075.1:0-4673 GCA_964369725.1 uncultured Eggerthella sp. | reverse complement strand
ATGAGCTTGATTCAAGCCACGTATTACGGAATTCAGCTATCTCAAAAGACTGACCAGAAATTTCAACGCTTCCGTGAGCTTCTGCGACCTCTCTCATGAAGTCAACAGTTGGGTCAAAGTAAGAAATTAAAGCGCATTGGTTTTCGCCAAGATTTAATGGCTCTTCGCCTTTGAGCGCAAGCACTTCGTTGACCTGCGAGAGTGAAACAAAGGTAAAGAAGTTCTCTCGATACGTAGGACCCAGCATGGAACTGCTACCTCCCTCAAGCACAACTCCGCTTGCATCCTCCAAATCGCCCACCGTAATTGAATTGGCACCGTCTAACCATAAATCCAGCTGCGCGCTGCCTTCAATAAGGGGATCAATCTCTTCAAGACCGAGCACGTCTACACTTGAACGCAGGCCTTCTAACATGTCAAAGTTTGCTTCTTCAACGACCGCAGCGGGAGCATCTATCGTAAAAGCATCTTGTGCCCCATTAGGCAAATAAGAGGCATAATAACTTTGCACGGTTGCAGAAAACTGGGTTGTCTCTCCAAGGGAATCAGACAAAACATTACGCATGCTTACCCCCGCAGAAACGCTCGATATAGCCAAAAACAACGTAAGACAGACAACAGAAAGCGTCATAAAGGTAGTTCTAACCTTCGCGTGTAGCTGAGCCAAGGTAAAAGGAGCGAGCCCTCTAAGATAGACTTGGGGATAGAGTCGCATAAGGGCAAGCGTAAACCCAAAAAGCGCGTAGAAGAACAAGATAGTACCTACGCACACCAATAAGGTAGCCATTCCCAATTCAAAAGATATGTTCATAAGCCCATTTTCTAAAAGCAAGGCGTATGAAATACCTATAAGCATAAGCGATAAAGCAAAACTTATGAGATATATGCGAGGTTTTTTCTGATTCATTATCTCGGGTTTGCTCTGGGCATACATAAGCTCGCCTAAGGGCGTTTTCATGATTGAGCGCGTGTTGATAGCAGCCGCAAATACGAACGCCAAAACAAATATAAAAAGTGTCAAAAGGTACGAACTTGAAGAGAATACAAAGGTAAAGCCAGCTTGTGCAACAATATCTGCTTCAAACATAGCGGAGGTAAGATACAACAAACCTTGCGATAATCCAAATCCCAGCCCAAAGCCCACCGCCAAAGACAAAAGTCCCACGATAAGCAATTCCAAAAAGACTATCTTTACCACTTGTGAAGAAGACATGCCCAGCATCAAATAGAGAGCAAATTCCTTTTTCCGCCGCTTCACCAAGAGATGGTTTGCATACACCACTAAAAAGATGAGCACTGCTGCTATAAAAACTGAGGCACCTCCCATAAGCAGGTTAAGAAGCTCAAAGATTCCACTTTCAATATCACTTAAATTTAAAAAATTTCGCTGTGATGACATAGTGTTGAACGCGTAAAAAATTGCCACACCCATAACTACCGTTAAAAAGTACTGAGCGAAATCCGCAAAAGATTTCTTTACATTTTTTGCTGCTATCTTTGCATACATGGTTAACAACCTCCCTCAAAAGCATTGCTAACCGGGCAATCAGAATCATCCATGCTTGCCACAACTCGCAAAATTTCTTGATGAAAGCGCTCTCTACTTTTTTCCCATCTAGGCAGTTCACCAAAGAGAGCTCCATCTTTTAAGAAGATAATGCGGGAACAAAAACTAGCACACCATGCATCATGGGTCACCATAACAATCGTAGTGTTTTGAACATTAAGTCTCCCTAAACTTTCAAGCATCTGACGCGAAGCCTTAGAATCAAGGGCTCCTGTTGGTTCGTCTGCAAGTAACAAACGCGGGTTTGCAACGGTCGCACGAGCTGCTGCTATGCGCTGTTTTTGACCGCCAGAAAGCTGATAAGGATATTTTTGCAAAACATCTTCCACCCCAAGCGTTTGCGATTTTTGTATCACAAGTGCATGGATTTGCTTAGCAGGAACTTTTTGAATAGTGAGCGCAAGGGCAATATTTTCATATGCGGTAAGAGTGTCTAAAAGGTTAGAATTCTGAAAGACAAAACCCAATTCCCTTCCGCGAAAATCCGCGAGCTCCTTACCCCTTAGAGCGTGAATATCGCGACCATCTAACATGACTTTTCCACTCGTGGGAGCATCGATGGTTGCAAGACAGTTCAATAAGGTAGATTTACCCGATCCACTCGGTCCCATGATTCCTACAAACTCACCTTCGGCAACCGAAAAGCTTACTTTACTTAGTGCCTGTGTTTCGACAGAGGTATCTTGGCGCTTAATCTTCCCATAACTTTTACTTACACGTTGTACCTCTATAACGCTGTGAACTGCGGGTTTTTCTTTAACATACATGGCTAAATTCTCCTTAATCACGTGACCTACGTTGAGTCAATCACTAGATTAATGCCCTTACCTTATGCCAACCTTGCCACCTCCTTACACCTACCTTGCGCCACCTTACATTTACCTTAAGATATATGAAAATCTCCCCTCCTTTTCAGAACTATGCGATACTAAAATCAGTGAAGAGGCGCGCCCAAAAAGGAGAGATATGAACACGATGCAGCACGCGAGCCTTATTGAAGAATACCTACGCAACAAGCGCATTCTTATTGTGGACGACGAAGCTGAATTAGGCGATATGATAGCTTCGGTTTTTCGCAGTTACGGGTTTATTCACGTTGAAACAGCATGCGGTTCATTAGCTGCGATCGAACTCATAAAACAGCAGACTCAGTCTGTGCAACCTCCCTTTCAATTTTTTGTTCTTGACGTCATGATGCCTCAGATGGATGGCTTTAGCTTACTTACACATTTGCACGCACAAGCTACCTACGCAAACACTCCTGCGGTATTTCTTACCGCGAAAGACCAGCCCCACGAACGCATCAATGGGCTTTTTTTAGGCGCCGATGACTATATTGCAAAGCCTTTTCTTCCTCAAGAACTGGTGTTACGTGCCTGCGCCGTATTGCGCCGCTGTTATTCTGTAGAAAACCCCATCCTTCAGCTTGCTTATTCTTCCATCAATATGGCTACTGCCGAAGTTACAAAGGCAGAGGGAAGTACCTATTCACTCACAGCAAAAGAGCATGAAATCTTAGAAACTCTCGCGCGTAATGCAAATTGCATTGTTACTATTGATACCCTCTGCGAAGCATGCTGGGGAACATCATTTGGCTATGAGAACTCACTCATGACACATATAAGACGCCTACGTGAAAAGATTGAACAAGATCCCTCTAAGCCCGTTTCACTTATAACAGCAAGGGGCTTAGGTTACAAACTCATTAAAGGTAATCATGAAAACGTATAAATGTCAGCCCCCCTCATCGCCGTCAAAAAGCTATTCTGCGACTCAGCGTTTTTCATCAGCGCGCAAAAAACCCCGCGATTTTCACGTTGGCTTTGCACGTTTTTTCACTAAGCAGCTCCTTTTATTTTTTGCCTGCGCACTTATCATCATCGTCGTCGATGTTTTTCTTTACGGCTTTTTTGTATTCAATGTCTCAGACGAATACGTGGAAAATGGAACGCCTGGCATGATTGTCCGCGAAGTTGATGCGTCTCTTAACCAAAATGAATCAGGAACCTATACTCTTTCTGAAGCTGCTGCTGTCACCCTTAAGGCACATAATGGCTGGGCGTTCCTTATAGATGAGAACGGCAGCGTTATATGGTCTGAAAATCTTCCCGAAGGGATACCCCTCACGTACCATGCAAGCGATATCGCTATGGCAGCGCACTATAACAACATAGCTGATTATCCGGTATTTTTCTGGGACAGAGAAGAGACCCTTTTGGTGGTAGGCTTTTCCGAAGGAACCTATGGAACTATAAAAATTGAGGTACCTTTGCAGATTATTGGAGCAATTCCCCTCTACGTTGGGTTAATCTTTCTTGTTAACGCCGCCATTCTTTTTTTCTTATATGCTCTTTCTCGTCGACGTACGCAAAACGCTGTAGCCCCACTTGTTGAAGCGCTTGACAATCTTTCACAAGGTACTCCCACCCACGTTGAACTCAAGGGAGACCTCTCTCATGTGGGCAAACGCATTACCGAAACATCAGAATTACTCCAGCAAAAAGACGTCGCACAAGCTAACTGGATCCGCGGAGTATCGCACGACATACGCACACCACTCTCCCTTATCTTAGCTTCCGCAGACAATCTTGTGAATAATTCCGAAGCCAGCACAACAACACAGACGCAAGCAGCACTTATTCGAATACAAGGACTTAAAATTAAAGACTTAGTGACCGATTTTACAACCTCTACCTATCTTGATCAAGGCAATACGGCATCAACATTTGAACCCATCTTACTGCCAAGACTTTTACGCGGTGTTGTTGCATCACACGCAAATTCAAACCTTAACGATCTTCACCCGATAAGTCTTGAGATTTCTCCCCAAGCAGATCACCTTATCATACAAGGAAACGGGCGACTCCTTACCCGCGCCGTCGAAAACGCTATCTCAAATGCGCGTCAGCACAATCCACAAGGTTGCACTATTGAAGTGACGCTCGATAGTGCCCCCCTTCAAGGTACGTCAGGGATTTTACCTCATGCAGTTTTGAGTATCCGTGATACGGGCGTAGGGGTACCTCCTGAAAAGCTTAGCGATTTGTCATGCAAGATATCTCAAAGCACCTTCAATCATCATGACCCTACGAATCTAACTAAAGAG
>CAYJGC010000074.1:0-4885 GCA_964369725.1 uncultured Eggerthella sp. | reverse complement strand
AATTTGCTTGATTGATTGCCTTGGGTGTTCCGAAAATCTCTGCATTCCAAAAAGCTAAACTAAGTCGGGCGATCAAAAGTTTCAGAATTGCAAGATTTTCAATTTTAGTTTTACTGACGTTGCATAGTCTGGTTTTGTCTATGCCTGACTTAGTGCTCCCTAAAACTGCGCTAAGTTTGAAACGTTGCGGTTAGTATGGAAAGTTTCGGGGAATTAAGATATTGTGTGCAGGTTGTGAGTGTTCGCGAGTGAAATAATTAAGACTTGAATGGTGTGGAAATTCTGCGTATAATTTTCTGTTGCGTCTGGTGGGTAGTAGATACACCCGGGCGCGTGGTAGACCGGAGTCGGGAAGGCCCATCCTCCCCAAGGTTTTACGGCAATCGGAGCCACGAAATGTACAGGGTTTTTCGGTGTATGGAGAGGCATGCGAACGAGAACCCGAAAAAGGGATTTTAGCGTATGTTGAATTACGTAAGGATCCTGCGAGATTGAGCAAAGCGGCCTTCGTGCCGTGTGCGAAATCAACCAGAGCTGTCAATGGCAAGACGATGTGCAATAGCCCTTGGGTGTTTAGCGTGCATCGGATTGACATGAAGGTTCTGCGAGATTGAGCAAAGCGGCCTTCGTGCCGTGTGCGAAATCAACCAGAGCTGTCAATGGCAAGACGATGTGCAATAGCCCTTGGGTGTTTAGCGTGCATCGGATTGACATGAAGGTTCTGCGAGATTGAGCAAAGCGGCCTTCGTGCCGTGTGCGAAATCAACCAGGTTCTGAATGGCAAGACGATGTGCGATAAACACCCAAGAAAGGAAAGTAAGAATGGGAGTTAAGCAGTACAGGCCGACTAGCCCCGGCCGCCGCTTCCAGACGGTCTCTGACTTTGCAGAGATCACGACGGACAAGCCGGAAAAATCATTGCTTGCGCCTTTGCCAAACAAGGCAGGACGCAACAATAACGGCCGCATTACTACCCGCCATCAGGGCGGCGGTAACAAGCGTCGTTATCGTATCATCGACTTCAAGCGTAAGAAGGATGGTGTTCCTGCAAAGGTTGCAACCATCGAATACGATCCGAACCGTTCGGCTCGTATTGCTCTTCTGCATTATGTTGATGGCGAGAAGCGCTACATCCTTCATCCTAAGGGTCTCCGTGTAGGCGACTTGGTAGTAAGTGGTGTAGACGCTGACATCAAGCCAGGCAACACGTTGCCGCTTGCAAATATCCCTGTTGGTACGCTTGTTCATGCAGTAGAGCTTCAGCCTGGTAAGGGCGCTGCTATTGCACGTTCAGCAGGTACAAGCATCCAGCTTATGGGTAAAGAGGGCGACTACGCTATTTTGCGTATGCCTTCTTCAGAGATGCGCCGCGTGCTCATCACTTGCCGTGCAACGGTTGGTGAAGTAGGCAACGCAGAGCACTCAAACATCACCATCGGTAAAGCTGGCCGTAATCGTTGGAAGGGCATTCGCCCAACCGTTCGTGGTACGGTTATGAATCCGGTAGACCATCCTCATGGTGGTGGTGAAGGTAGGAACAAATCTGCTGGTCGTCACCCTGTTACTCCGTGGGGCGTGCCCACGAAGGGCCATCGTACCCGCAATCCTAAGAAGGCTTCAAGCCGCTTGATCATCCGTCGTCGCAAGAAGTAGCGCGGATACGTTAAGGAGCAATAGTGAGTAGAAGTTTGAAAAAAGGTCCTTTCGTTGAGACGCGTCTTCTTGATCGTATCGAGAAGATGAACGAGGCGGGCGAGAAAAACGTCGTCAAAACTTGGTCACGTTCAAGCACCATCTTCCCAGAAATGGTGGGACACACCATTGCTGTTCATGATGGACGCAAGCATGTACCAGTGTATGTAACAGAGTCAATGGTTGGCCATAAGCTCGGCGAATTTGCACCAAGCCGTACGTTTAAGGGTCACTCAGCCGACAAGGGCAAGAAGAGATAAGAAGGGGTGAACAATGGAAGCTAAAGCAACAGCACGCTACGTCCGCGTTTCGCCCCGTAAGGCACGCATCGTTATCGATTTAGTTCGTGGCAAGTCCGTGCCTGCAGCTCGTGAGATTTTGCAATTCTCCGAACGCGCCATCGCTGAGGTTGTCGAAAAGACACTTAACTCTGCAGTAGCAAACGCTGAGAATCAATATCACGTGCGTCCAGAGACACTTGTGGTAAAGACAGCTTACGCAGACGAAGGCCCAACACTTAAGCGCATTCGTCCACGTGCAAAGGGTTCTGCGTCTCGTATTAACAAGCGCACGAGTCACATTACAATCATTGTCGCACCGCGAGAGGAGGCATAAGCAGCATGGGTCAAAAAGTAAGCCCTACAGGATTTCGTATCGGCATCACCGAGGAGTGGCGTAGCCGCTGGTATGCAGACAAAGACTATGCCAAGAATTTAGAAAACGACTTGGCTATCAGAAAGTTCTTGGAAAAGCAGTTGGTTCGTGCAGCTATCTCCAAGATTGAGATTGAGCGCGCCGGCGACAAGATCAAAGTCATTATCGTAACTGCCCGTCCTGGTGTAGTTATTGGTAAGAAGGGTGCCGAAATCGATACTTTGCGCAAGAAGCTTGAAGGTATCGCAAACGGTTCCGTAAACATTGAGGTAATTGAAGTAAAGCGTCCTGAACTCGACGCAGCACTCATTGCCCAATCTATTGCTGAGCAGCTTGAGGGTCGTGTGGCTTTCCGTCGCGCAATGCGCAAGGCTGTACAGTCTGCTCGTAAGAGCGGTGCTAAGGGTATTCGTATCCAATGCTCTGGTCGTTTGGGTGGCGCAGAGATGAGCCGTCGCGAGTGGTATCGTGAGGGTCGTGTACCTTTGCATACGCTTCGTGCAAAAATTGATCATGCATTTGCTACTGCTGCAACAACGATGGGATCTATCGGTGTTCAGGTGTGGGTATATCACGGCGAAGTTCTTCCTGGACAAAAAGCTCCAAGCCCAGCGCTTGAAGGAAGCTCTCGTCCAAATCGTTCCCGTCGTAATGATCGCAACGAGAGGGGGAATAAGTAATGCTCGTACCTAAGCGCGTTAAGCATCGTAAGGTGCAACGTGGTTCTATGAAGGGTAAAGCCAAAGGCGGTACTCGCTTGAACCATGGCTCATTTGGCATTCAGGCACTCGAGGCTCATTGGATCACCAATCGCCAAATCGAGGCTGCCCGTATTGCTATGACTCGTTACATGAAGCGTGGTGGTAAGGTGTGGATTAATATCTTCCCTGACAAACCAATTACGCAAAAACCTGCAGAAACCCGCATGGGTTCTGGTAAGGGTAACCCAGAAGCATGGGTAGCTGTTGTTAAGCCTGGTCGCATTATGTTTGAGATTGCAGGTGTTGAAGAGGAAGTTGCACGTGAAGCGCTTCGTCTTGCCATTAACAAGTTGCCCGTAAAGTGCAAGATTGTTACTAAGGAAACGGAAGGGCAGGAATAAATGAAAGCAGCAGAGATCCGCGAGCTGTCTGCCGACGATTTGCAGGCGAAGCTCAAGGAAGCGCGCGCAGAGCTTTTCAACTTGCGCTTCCAAATGGCTACGAGCCAGCTTGATAATACCGCCCGCGTAAAGCAGGTCAAAAAAGAGATCGCGCGTATTCAGACTGAGATGCGCGCCCGCGAGCTGAACGCTTAGTCGGTCGCGAAGGAAGGTTGATATACATGAGCGAAGATCGCAACAATCGCAAAGTACGTCAGGGTGTCGTCGTTAGTGACGTCAACGACAAAACTTGCGTGGTACAAGTTAAGGAACGTAAGCCGCATCCCGTATACGGCAAGATGATGACCACGACGAAAAAGTTTCATGCTCATGATGAGAACAATGAAGCCGGCATTGGCGACACTGTTCAAATCATGGAAACGCGTCCGCTGTCAAAAATGAAGCGCTGGCGTTTGGTGAAAATCATCGAGAAGGCCAAGTAGTCAAAAGCTTATGAGCTTTTAGATTACCGAGACGAAAGTTAGGTTAAAGCAATGATTCAAATGCAAACCATGCTCGCAGTGGCCGACAACTCTGGCGCTCGCAAGGTGCAATGCATTAAGGTTCTGGGCGGCTCAAAGCGCCGTTATGCAGGACTTGGCGATGTTATCATCTGCAGCGTTAAAGAGGCAGCTCCAAATACCAACGTTAAAAAAGGTGACGTGGTACGCTGTGTGGTCGTGCGTGTAAAGAAGGAAGTTCGTCGTGCTGATGGTAGCTACATCAAGTTCGACCAGAACGCCGCAGTACTTATTGATACGAATGGTGCTCCTCGTGGAACGCGTATTTTCGGGCCTGTTGCTCGTGAATTGCGTGACAAGAAGTACATGAAGATCGTATCTCTAGCACCAGAGACACTCTAAGGAGGTGTGCGCAATGAACAGCATGAATGTAAAAAAGGGTGACACCGTCGTAGTTCTTACCGGCAAGGACAAGGGCAAAGAGGGAACCATCCTGCGCGCTCTCCCAGCTAAGCAGCGTGTTGTTGTTGAGAAAGTTGGCGTAGTCAAAAAGGCTTTGCGTCCTACTCAGCAAAACCCTCAAGGTGGCATTTCTTCAGTTGAGGCACCTATTCACGTTTCAAACGTGATGCTTGTATGCCCAGCTTGTAAGCAGCCAACGCGCGTAAGCAGTCGTCGTAATGAAGAGGGCAAAAAAGTCCGCGTTTGCAAGAAGTGCAACAAGGATATCTCCTAAATAGGTAGCATAAGATGACACGATATAGTATCGTGTCATCTTTGTAGGATATGACCCCTTGATTAACCCATCAAGGGGACGCAGGGTCAGAAATCCTGCGTTTAATTCATCGAAAGGAAAGAAAATGACTAATCCTCGTTTGAAGGAAAAGTACCTTACCGAGATTGTTCCTCAGCTCGAGAAGGATTTGGCACTAGAGAA
>CAYJGC010000073.1:0-5087 GCA_964369725.1 uncultured Eggerthella sp. | reverse complement strand
CCTGAACCGGATCCTGAACCGGATCCTGAACCGGATCCCGACCCTGATCCGCCACCAGCTGAACCTTAGGAGTGATGGTCAGTTTAAGATTTAGTGTCAATATTCTTTTGCTTAAAAAAGAGGATTATAGTTGCTGTATGTCAATTGATTCAGCAAGATAGGAGTACCAAGGTTATGCGAAAATTCCAACTTCTCAAAGTGGTAGGAGTACTTTGTTTAACAGTCGCTTTAGGTTTAGTTTTTGCTGGCTGCAGCGAGGAGAACGCTGAGGAAGTTGACCAGCAAACATTGAACCGCGAGTATATGGCTTCGGTGAATCAACTAATGGGTGATTTGCAGACGCAGTTGGAGGATTTTTCTTCAGCGGTAGCGCAGGGAGACGTTGTAACTATGCGCACACAGGCAGATCAAGCGTTTAAGTACCTTGACGATTTGGAAGCGCTGGAGGTTCCTGAGGGATTAACATTGGTGCATCAGGATTACGTGGATGGTGCAGTTGCTTTAGAGTCTGCGCTGACCGCATACATGGATTTATTTACGCAAATCGAGACAGCAACAGAGGCTCAGCCTTTTGACTGGACTCAATTTGATAGTCGCGTCGCAGAGATTCAAGGTCTTTATGATGAAGGCATTGAAAAATTTGAAGCAGGAGATAATGCTGCGGCTGAGATGAATTAATTAGCGTGAAAGATGATCGGCGACTTCGGTCGCCGATTTTTTATGGCATTGATATGGTTGTGTGAATGATTTACGCCCGTAAGGCTTGTCTGTCTGGATTTAGTAAGTGCTTTGATCGACAGGAGGTGCATCTTTCATGCTGATTCGCGACAAGAGTAATTCCTCGCTTATACTAGAACATAACGAGAGTGTTTCACGAAAACCAAAGGACAGAGTTTCGGCGAATAGCAGACTTTGTTGCTTTGTAGTAAGGTAGACTAACATGGAAAAAACGATAGAATTGCTTGCGCCGGCAGGGAGTCCTGTGTCTCTTCATGCGGCCGTGCGCGCTGGTGCAGATGCTGTGTATTTGGGGTTAGATTCATTCAATGCGCGCCGAGGTGCAGAAAATTTTACTTTAGAGTCTTTTGCAGAAGCATGTGATTTTGCACACTTGCGAGATGTGCGTGTCTACGTGACTTTCAATATTGCTATTCTTTCTTCTGAATTCTCGCGGGCGCTAGAGACGGCTCGTCAGGCATTTCGTGCAGGAGCGGATGCATTTATCGTTCAGGATATCGGTGTTGCAGCAGAGCTTCTTCGGACTTTGCCCGAAGCTAACCTGCATTTTTCAACTCAAATGAATATTCATAACGAGGCAGGGCTGCGCGCTGCTGCGAAACTAGGGGCACGCCGGGTAACTTTAGCACGAGAACTCTCTCTTGAGGAGATTGAACATTTGGTTCAGGTTGCTTCATCTTATCAAATAGACATCGAAGTTTTTGCTCACGGTGCGTTGTGTGTGTGCTACTCGGGGCAGTGTTTTATGTCGTCGCTGATAGGCGGACGTTCAGCAAATCGAGGCACCTGTGCGCAACCTTGTCGATTGCCTTATGAGCTTCGCAACAAAGCGCTTCGCAAAAGTTTGCCCTCTCCTGGCGATCATCTTTTGTCTCCTCAAGACTTGTCCTCAATTCACCTGCTACCTTATTTTGTGGAGGCAGGTATTTCGTCTCTTAAGATTGAAGGACGCATGAAATCTCCTGAGTATGTCTTTGCGGTTGTGTCAGTGTATCGTCAAATGCTTGACCGTACCTTGACTTGGAAAAATGAGGGTGCTCGTGAGGAATCTTTTCCTCAAGTCACGCAAGAGGAGCAAGACTTGCTAGCGGAGGCTTTTTCGCGTGGGTTTACGACCGCCTATTTAGAGAACCAACGAGGCAACGATATTATGAGCTACGGTCGCCCCAACAATCGCGGAGTATTTGTGGGGCGTGTTGTGTCGGCAAAGGGGGGTTCCGCTTTAGTTTCGGTCGAGAAGCAGCTAGCTGTTGGCGACGTGTTGGAGTTTTGGACCAATAAGGGTCATTTTGCTTACGTTTTAGATGTGTTAACGTTTGATAAAGCGGGCAACGTAGTAGTTAGTCCCGATAGGCCTGTTGGTAAAGGGGACAGGGTTTTTCGTGTGCGCAGCGCTGAGGCATCTTTTGAAGACAGCGCATTCGAGCCACGCATTTCGGTGGATGGCTACGTGCGTCTTAAGAAAGACCAACCGCTTTATGTGGAGTTTTTTGTCCCCCGCGAAAAGGATGAGACTCCAAAATTTCACGTTTCAGTAGAAGGCGAAGTGGTGCAGGCGGCACGTACGCGACCGCTTGCTCGCGAAGACGTTCGCGCGCATATAGATCGACTCGGACAAACGCCCTTTATGCTTGGTTCTCTTCATATCGAAATGGACGACGGAGTGGGTATAGGATTTTCTCAGCTTCATCGTATTCGTGCTAAAGCTTTGGAAAATCTTGCTTCCGAGATGCTCAAATCTAAGAAAGATCGCATTTTGCCTAAGATTGCAAATAAAGAGAACCTTGCAGCGGCTCGACCGTGCGGACTTCATGTCGTTGCTTGGGCCACCAATCCCGCGTGTGCGCGGGCGGCAAAGCGTGCAGGAGCTGAAGTTATTTATGTTCCTTCGCTAAATTATAAACGCGGTGAAGCAGTTATAGCTGGTCAGCGAAATCAAACAGCCGAGCAAGCGGGGTATCCTAAGCAGGTAGTGGTTGCCCTTCCTCCTATTGAGCACGATTGTGTGGGCTCTACGCGTGAAGCCAAGCTTGACTTTTCCTCGTGGAGATACGTCAAGGCTAAAAAGCCTGTTTTGGTAGAAAATATCGGCGATCTGGTAGAAGCGGTTGAGCGAGGGGCTTATGCTGAAGTCGGTTCTCATCTTCCCATAACAAATAAAGCCTCTTTAGAGCTGGTGGCTGAATTGGGGGCTAAGCGGGTATGGCTTTCTCCAGAGCTCACCTTGGGGCAAATTGCGGATTTGGCGCAAGATACGCCGGTAGAACTGGGGTTGACGATTGTGGGTTCGCAAGAACTCATGGTTACCGAGCATTGTTTGTTGATGAGTCAAGGAGACTGTGACGAAAATTGCAACATGTGTCCGCGCAGAAAGAGTCCGCATTACCTCAAAGATCGCAAAGATTTTGAATTTCCGGTAGTTACCGACTTCCTGGGAAGAAGCCATATTTACAATGCTGTGCAGCTTGATGTTGTTCACGCCATGCCTGATCTTATTAATGCTGGCTTGACGTATCTTATGGTTGATACTACTCTCATGAATGTAGAAGAGACCTCGCGTGCGGTCGCACATGTTGTCCGAGCCAGAAATGTGGCGAATTCGAATGGGGTTGCGCTAACAAAGGCTTCAGGGACAACGAGCGGTCATCTCTTTCGAGGTGTTTCATAAAATTACTAATTGAGGGATAGGGTCAAAGCGCATGCTTCAAGCTTTTTAACTGGCAAGGCGCTGCGTGTATGCTAGAATCCCAACGGATAACTATTGCAAGAGAAGAGGAATAAATGCTTTCTGCCGAAGAACAACTTCATATTATTTCGTCGGGCACGGCAAAAATAGCTCCCGAGAATGCTTTGCTTGATAAATTAAAGCGTGGTATTCCCCTTAATATTAAATTAGGGGTTGACCCTACTGCGCCAGACATCCACCTAGGTCATGCAGTTCCTTTGCGTAAGCTTCGCCAGTTTCAAGATCTAGGACATCGCGTTACTCTGATCATTGGAGATGGAACGGCGTTGATTGGTGATCCTTCGGGTCGTAATTCGACGCGCCCCCAGCTTACTACAGAGCAAATTAAAGAAAACGCTCAAACCTATGTGGATCAAGCTTTTAAGGTGCTCGATCCTGAAAGGACTACGCTGCGCTACAATTCTGAATGGTTGCTTCCTCTTGACCTTGAAGGATTGCTGAGTCTCTCAAGTAATTTTACTGTTGCGCGTATTTTAGAGCGTGATGATTTCCAAAAACGCTACACTTCGAATCAGCCCATTAGTTTGCACGAATTTTTATACCCTATCATGCAGGCTTACGATTCCGTTGTTATTGATGCGGATGTTGAAATTGGTGGCACCGACCAGTTGTTTAATTTGTTGGCAGGCCGTGAGCTTATGGAAAAAAAGGGAATGGAGCCACAGGTGTGTCTGACGCTTCCTCTTCTTGAGGGAACTGATGGTGTGCAGAAGATGTCAAAGAGCTATGGTAACTATATTGGACTTACCGATGATCCCGCAGATATGTTTGGGAAGGTTATGTCCATTCCTGATGAGCTTATGCTGAAATACTATCGCTTGGCAACATCCACTCCGGTTGACGATATCGACAATATTGAGCAAGGTTTGGCTGCAAACGAACTGCATCCAAATAAAGTTAAGCGAGAGTTAGCTCAAAGCATCGTGGCTGCTTACTATGATAAAGAGGCGGCATGTGCTGCAGAGGCGCAGTTTGATTTAATGTTTAAACAGCATGCAATACCTGATGATATTCCTGAGTTTAAGGTAGATCTTACGCCTGGCGAGGACGGCACCGTTTATCTTGCAAAAATTTTGACCGAAGTAAAGCTGGCGGGAACTTCCGGAGAGGCTCGCCGTCTCATCGACGGCGGTGGAGTGAAGATAGACGGGAAGCCTTTGCCTGCTAAGTCTTACAATCTTGAACCGACATCGCTGCAGGGTTCTATTTTGCAGGTAGGAAAGCGGAAGTTTGCACGATTGATATAGCTTTAAAGGTCACCATTTGGTGGCCTTTTTAATTTTTTTAAAAAAATTAAAAATTGTTGCAAGGATTCTTGGTTTTCATTCGTTTTAGTAGCGCAAGGCAAAAAACAACAAAAGGAGAATGGAAACATGAAGAAAAAAATCGCAAGTGTCGTAGCAGCAACAAGTGCCGTTTTGTTAGTGCCAACGTTAGCTTTCGCTATTGGTGGACAGGGAGCTGGCTATGTGGATGCCGACAGTAATGGTGTATGTGATAACGTAGGAATCTATGCCGGAACGGGCGCTGGTGCTGGCAATGGTGCCGGCGGAAACTACGTCGACACTGATGCAGATGGCGTATGCGACAATGTAGGAACAGG
>CAYJGC010000072.1:0-5170 GCA_964369725.1 uncultured Eggerthella sp. | reverse complement strand
TATGTTACTCAAGTCAATTCTACCAAGAACGCGCTTTTGCAATATATAAAACTGCCTGAGCGTATTCTAAAAAGCAGTCTAACGACCGTTTCAGTGCAAATAAGCAATGTGGACATCACCGAGAATCTAAGCGCCTTAATCTCAATTCAAGACATATACAATCGAATACGGACACAACTTAACCGAAAAGTGCGCTACGAAACCATCACTCAACCTTACCTAAAAGATCTTTATCTCTTCTTAATTCTTATGCTGCCTTTACTTTTGAAACGACTAACACTGCTAAAGAAACAAGTGCTAGTGACGCAATACCCAAAAATGAAAACACACTCACATCTCCAGCGTTAACTAGGGTACTTTTCCCTGGTATATACTGGCTTGACCCAGATTCCGGATCGTCAGCAGGATCAGGTTGAGGCTCGGGTTTTGGGTCAGGGTCAGGATCAGGGTCAGGATCCGGATCAGGCGGAATAACTTGCTTCTCTGTCTTATGAAGAAGCTCCGTAGCGGCAAGATAAGGAACTCCGCTTTCGCTATAGGTTACTGGTTGGTCGTAAACCCCCAATCTAGCTTGAGATACTATTTCAAAATCATATGCATCCGCAACGGCAGTATAAGATAAGACAACTTCATCGCCCGGGTTCAAAATAGGCAAATCAAAGGTAATTGTATTAGTGTTGGCATCAAATACACCCCCTGAACTCGAAGAATACTTCGTGCCTTCAGGGAGTTTTTGATAAACATAATTGCCTTCGCTCGTAAGTGCCCCGGTATTCTTTACTACAATCTCATAGTTAATCTCTTGACCAAATTTTACATCATAGGGAGTAGACGTCGTATTTTCTATTGTAAGCTCACTTATGTTTTCTACGCGGTAAGAAACAGCATCTTCCGTGGAGGCCACACCCAATCGCCCGAGAGCATCCACATAGCTTGTAGTGGTCGTTCCCATTGATACACCTTCAATTGTTCCACCTTGCTCAATAAGCTCCCAGTCAATATTTTCAGTTTTGAAACTTTTATAGAAAGACACGCGCGATGAAGTTATGTCAATCGGACCTGGATCCCACGTAACTGTTCCCGTAATTTCATCAAAGACCAACCCGAGGTCTTCCAGCTCTTCAAACGAAGTTGCTTTTTGTGTATGAACTGTTGGATCGCTTCCGATGGTATACATAACTTCAACGGGATGGGCGGCATCTATCCTTGGCTCAAACATGCTGTCAATCGTAGTAACCCCCCGCGTAGCAGACGAGTCTAGAATCCTCTCTAACTCTGCTTTTGCTTCAAGAATTTCTCCCATATTTGATGGATTGTACATAAGAGGTTCTCCAGCTGCATCCTTAGTCGCAATAACGGGGCCCCAGGTATTGAATATACTATCGGGTACGTCAGCAGCTAGGAAGTAAATAACAGCATTGTGTTCAGTTGCTATTTGATTCGAAAGATTATCCAAATAAGTCTTGTCTGTATTACCCCCATACGGAGAACCGTCGGTAACAAAGACAATTATATTTTTCCCGGTATTTGGAGAGCTTTCAAGCATCCTTTTAGCATTAAGCAAAGCGTCTTGGTAATTGGTTCCGCTATACCCGGTAGTCTCGTAGAAATCAGATCCAAACGGTTCAGTTGATAATTCTCTTACACCTCTGTTTATTGCCGAGAATTTTGAGTAGCCTATCGTATTATTTGGCCCTTCTAGCGCTTTGTTTGAAATATCACCGAACAAAACCTTAGAGAGAAGCATCCTGTCATAGGGCATGTTGTTGAAATATAGGTATTGCATATACTCTTCAAATGATCCGTGCCCCTCTTCAACATCATAGGGAGAGTAATATTCTTCTGAACCAGCTGGAGCCTGCCAGCTGAACCTTTCGTTATCAATTTTCACATAATTTTCTATTTCCGATATTTCAGGATAACTAGAGTGTAGCGGATTTATATGATAGAGCCTGTCTAACCCGTCTTTAATAGTCCCGGTTGTAAGGCTGTATAAATTATGTTGAGCAGATAGAGCTGTAACAGAAAAGGGGTAATATGTAGAATATCTAAATGCTACTTCAGAAGGATCCGATGCGAGACCTTTTTCTTTGGCGTATTCATAGGCTTCTCCCAGGATAATCTCCTTTCCTGCCGCGTTTAGCCAATCGCCTTTCCAGCCGGAAGCATTCGGATTGTGGTAATAATAGTAGTACTCTCCTTTTATTAAAAGCTCAATTCGGTAATAGTGATTCGTATGCATATCAGGAGTAGTTGGAGCCCAATTGGTTTTATTTCCTGAAATCATATTCATCGAACCCGATTGATCCATAAGAAAAATGACATTCAAGGGGTGTTCCATGGTCTCTGCGGTAAAATTAATGTCAACCCTCAAAGTATTTTCTTTTTCATCTTGCTCATTCTCAAAATACAAAACAGCCTCAGTAACACCCGTTACAGAACCAACGATTTGTTTTTTGAGCTCGTCAATAGCTTCTTGAAAAGGGACGAATTTATCAGCCTCGTCGAGTCCGAATGAAATATCCGTGAGTTCAATATAATTTTGTTTTAAGGCATAAAAAGGATTTGACTCCGTTACAATAACGGCTCCCATAAGTACTACACTCGAGGCCAGCAATACCCCCGCAGTGACAACTTTCTTAAACATTAACAGCCCCTTATGAAGTCTACGTTTGAATTATTTTTTAACACAAGGTGGTTTTTGAAGCTTTGTATTTATTTGTGAACCGAGCATATTATTACATTTCAAGAATAATATGGGTACAAAAAAGTTTTCACAACAAAAACAAGAGTTAATGGTTGGTTTAGTTTACACAAAGCGATACTCTAATTGGCTATATCCAAACCATTAGTTCGATTTCGACAGCATACTTTCACATAACCTGCTAATTGGCTGCATTAATCTTTCACCAAGCTCTTCAGCTCCATGCAGTTTTTCTTCGCAAGCTTTATTGAGTACTTTATCCAATGCAGAAGGAATTTTTACAGCAAGCTGACCCATAATATCCCAACAAAACGCTTCATCTAATCCCGCTTCTTCACATGCGGCCATCGACGAATAAGCAGCTAAAGCAGACTTCCCTACCTTTCCTATAACAGTCTCCCCACCAATCCCCATTGCAAGTTTTAATTTTGTACGATTGTCCCCACAATAAGGAAAACCCGAAGCTACATCGTAAAGCGGTGCAAGAGTTATTTCCTCTTTTACGCCATACAATAAAGAAAAATTTTTAGCATGAGCATCTGTTGCGCCAATAAGGTAGTTAAAAAATAACATCTGAGTAAATTTTACTAAACACTCAACACGCCTAGATTCTAACGTAGAAAGAACATTAACAACATCACGGGAACTCGGGCCTCCGTATTGAGGATATTTATTTTCAGGTAAAATTCCTAAAGCTTGACAAAAATCCTCTTGATGAATACGCACAACATTTAAGCTGGGGAGCAAAATGCGATCATAACGCTTAACTATTATGGCAGGCTCATCTTCGAAAAACTGATAGGAAACCTCTGCACACGATACACCACATTCTCTTGCTAACTTCATGCAAAGATACTCATTTAGAGCTTGATAAATCAAGGAAGGTATCCCTGGTTTGAAAATATGTGTCGTTGCAGCAGAGCCTCCGCAACTAAACCATTTTTCATCAATCATTCGCAAGGCAAACTTCGACTGAGCTCCGCCTAATGACCAATGCTCATGCGAATTTATCCATGAAGCGCTTTCTTTCGTTCGACCTTCGCGCAATCGCTGAGCTATTGCAGATTCAGTAAGAGGAAAGAGCTCTTCGCTTGTTTCAAATAAGGTATTCAGTGACGATGCTGGGCAAATCTGAACCGCACCCGGACAATCAAATCCTATATGAGTAAGCAAAGCAAAAGGATTATTTGCAGAAACAGAATACCGATTGGCAATATCACGACGCACACTTAGTTCATCAGGCAGAAGTCCAAAAAGATAAGGGCGAACTACTTTATCATCATAGATGCGATTCGCTAGCGGCATAGCAATCGATAAAGGAACTCCTTGGTAGTTGTCTTTGTAGGCAAAGGCAAGGCTTCCGTTTGCCTGCTGCGAAAGAATACCGGCCTCTATTCCTGCAATAAGCACTATCATGGTTTTATTGCTCATATGTATTACCTTCTTTCCGAATTACCGTAAAGCTCAATGGTTCCTACGGAGGTTCTTTCTTTCTCTCTTCGTCAACTTTTCAAAGATTACAAAAGAAAGGTTTCGTTTTGACGTATCTCTTCTTGAAGAAGAGCAAATGCGGCCGCATATTCCTCTTCTTTTGCTGCTACATATACTGGATCATCAAAAGAACTAACTGGTGTCGCATTTTGAACGACTTTTTCAGCATCACCAATCGAAGATGAGTCACTAGATGTATTTATATCAATCCTCATCTCTAGGTCAAGCGCCTGAAGAATTGACAGCAGCTTATCTAAACGTATCCCCGTAGCATCACCTAATTCAAGCGACACGATTAAACGGTCGGAAACACCTGCCTCTTTCGCAAGCTGAACCTGCGTCCATCCCTTTTCGTTTCTGCACTGACGAACTATTTGACCCGCTTGTCGAGGAATGTTAACGTTCATGCTTTTATCCAATCTGCATAGTTTTACAGAATATCATACCTGCAAAACTATGCAGATTCAACACATAGCCAAAAACGACAGAATGAAACACAGCGATCGGTCAAAGTAATCGTACTCGCTACACACTCAAATACAAAAGTTATGCCTATATCCTTAGTGTCGTATCAAGCAATGGTTATTTCACTAGTAACAAGTTTTAACTCACTTGTTTTACTATGCTATATTGTAACTAGTGAGTTATATTGAAAGGATTTTCCTATGAAAAGAACTATTGCATTCGAGATAGATAGCAGCATAGCCAGTAAAGCAGATACTATCTACAAATCACTCGGAATGGACATCAGTATGGCCTTAAATCTCTTTATGAGAAGAACAGTGCTTGAAGGCAAACTTCCCTTTGAACTAATATCACAATCTTGTTCTTTGAATTCCGAAAAACAAGACTCTAACCGTGGGAAACTAAAACGAGATTCACCACAGTTGCAGCGCGAAAATACCACCATTACACAAACCATGGTACAAGCTGTCTGGGATGAGTTTGCTATTTCGTTAAAAAGCAAAGAGAGTA
>CAYJGC010000071.1:0-5329 GCA_964369725.1 uncultured Eggerthella sp. | reverse complement strand
TGTTTGGGCCGTACTATTTGTTCGGTCTAAACATGGGAAGCGATTGGAAATACGTGGCTTGTAGTATTGGATTTATTGTTAATTATGCTGCTTATTTTGGTGAAATTTATCGAAGTGGAATCCAATCCATTCCGCGTGGTCAATACGAGGCAGCAGCTGTCTTGGGCTATTCGCCCGTGCAGACTTTTGTGAAAATTATCTTACCCCAAGTAATAAAACGCATTTTGCCAGCTATGACTAACGAGGTTATCACATTGGTGAAAGACACTTCCCTTGCCTTTGTTTTGGGTATTATGGAAATGTTCAGCCAGGCAAAAGCGCTCGCGGCATCGCAGGTTAGCATGGTTCCTTATTTTATTGCTGGCGTAGTGTACTGGGTCTTTAACTTGGTAGTTGAGATGATTATGACGCGTATCGAAAAGCATCTCAATTACTATCATGATTAGGAGTAATAAATGGCGCAACAAGCATTAGTGCAGCTCGATAATGCCAGCAAAAGCTTTGGCACTACACAAGTTCTTAAAGATATATCTCTTGCGGTCAATGCAGGTGAGGTGGTGGCGATCATTGGTCCTTCTGGTGGAGGCAAGTCAACGCTTTTGCGCTGTATGACGCTGCTTGAGACGCTTGATTCAGGTCGTCTTGCGTTTGGTGATTTAGTTGTTGCGCAAAACAGTGATGCGAACCGTGCGGTGTATGGTTCGAAAGCTGTTATTAAAAAGGCGAAAGAGCGCTTCGGGCTGGTGTTTCAAAGCTTTAATCTCTTCCCTCATTACACCGTATTGAAAAATTTGTGCGATGCGCCTATAAGCGTGCAAAAACGACCACGCGTTGAAGTTGAGGCAGACGCTCGTGTACTTATCGACAAAATGGGGCTTACGGGTAAAGAAGATATGGTTCCTTGTGAGCTTTCGGGTGGGCAGCAGCAGCGAGTGGCTATTGCGCGCGCTCTTGCGCTTAATCCCGATGTGCTATTTTTTGATGAGCCTACCAGTGCTCTTGATCCTGAGCTTACGCAAGAAGTCCTTAAGGTCATTCGCGACCTTGCTGAAGAGCAGATGACCATGGTCATTGTTACGCATGAAATGAGTTTTGCGCGCGATGTGGCCGACCGTATCATTTTTATGGATGGCGGTGTTGTTGTGGAAGAGGGAGCCGCAATGGACGTTATCAACAATCCGCAACACAATCGAACCCGCGCGTTCCTTAGCAAATATGAGTAGTTTAGTGGTGAGTTTTGTCGTCATATTGCTGCACGTGTAAAAAATTAGTAGAATACGTCGTTGTATAGGCTTCTTTAGGTCTAATGGCAGGCTCATCAGGCTTTTTGATTCCCTGTCGCTAAGCAGTTATATATGCAGAGAGCGTTCTTGCATCTCTGTCGCCAAGCGGTTATATATAGGGAGAAATTGGTGTTAAAGAAGATTACAGCAACAATAATGTTGCTTGTTGCAAGTTTTGCTCTTGTGGGTGCCGCCATGGTGACAGAATCAAACATCATCTATGATTTAAGGCAAGGTTATATTGACCTTACAAAGATCTCAATAGATTTGAAAGAAACTGATGAATATATCCCTTTTACGGACTCGGTAAAAGCTTTAAAAGAGAAAATCGAAACAGAAGGTACTACGGGATCGGGAAAAACGTCAGTATATTTTGAAAATGATAAAGATAGAGAGAATAACACTTTAAGAGTGGATATAGATTTTTCAGGCGAGACCCTCATTCAGCCTGTTAATACCATGTTTGTGGTAGACCAATCGGGCTCCATGAATATGGTATCAGGACAAACTTCTACGCAGACATATCTAGCTACAACTCCTTGCTTGCATGACAATCATGGATATCTTATCAAAATGAATATTGATGATGATTTGTATAACTATTATCATTTTCCATCAGAGTCCGAATGGACAGGAGACTGGTCGGGCTCTTATGGTAGTAAAGCTATCATACAAAATGAAGCAAAAGCGCATGCGATTAGCGAAGGGGTTGCGAGCGAAGGTAGCACCGTAACGGCTCAATCTGTCTATTATTTTAATACGGGCGCTCAGTTCTACCACTATGATTATATAGGAGAAGGTCAGCTTGTCGATGCAGATAGAGTTTACAAAGCCACTCCTGAGACAGATGAAGAGCTGGCAAGGCAGGCTGTAGAGGCAAATAATTTTAGTCACTTAGACAGAGATATTTTTTATAAAAAGGCTTCATCTTCGGTCTGGGAGTTTTATTCTCCTGTTTCTGTAAACACGAGTATTCCTGCAAAAGATTATTTTGCAGGAATACATGCTGTAGGAGACTGCTACGACCGAATGGTTTCAGCAAAAACTGTATTTCATGAATTATCAGAAGTTGCTTTAGCTACTTCTGGTCACACGGTAGGATATGCTAATTTTGCTGGAATTTTGCATTCATCGCAAGAGCTTGGTTATGTGCCATTGGTGGATGAGTTTTTAAACACAACGGGAACCCGAGCTACTTATTATGAAAAAGGATTAGATTTTGCTTTAGCAGAGTTTAAGAAAGAGGGCGAATCGTATTCAAGCAATCAAAATCTCCTCATACTTGTTACTGACGGGGTTCCTAATGGGGTTCTAAATACCACTGCTGAAATGACAGCTTACATGGAGACGTTTTTGGTAGAGACAGATGCAATAGTTTATTTTATAGGTATTGATATTCCTGATGACTTGTTTAAGACGTGGGGAAATGCTATTGCAACAGTGGATTCAAGTGGCGAGAAGAACATGCGGAATTCGAAAGACACCGACCAGCTGTTGAGTATTCAGGCTGAGTTGAAAAAAATGCTTACTGAAACCACGGGTTTGAGCACAACTATTGAAGAGAATTTTTATATGACCGTGGATGAAAACCACCCGGTTACTGTTAGTTATATGATGGGCGACTCGCAAGAAGTAACAACTAAAACGGTTAACTCTATAGATGAGCTGGCTTCTTTGGGCATTACCTACGATGCGGAAACGGGAGCAGTAAATTGGAAAGCTGCCGAATATAACATTACTTCTGCAAGATTGACCTTCTATGAAACGTTTGATACGGAGAGCATTGATTGGGAACTTATTGAAAATGGAGAACGAATAGAGGGCGTTTCTCTTGGCAACTCTACCACAAGCTATATAGATTACTCGGGTAGGGAGCAAGAAGTTGTCATGGATGACACCGCTTCTTATCACGTGGAAGAAAACAGCAAGCTCACTATAGAAAACACCACGTCAACACCGTATGACGTTATGTTTGGACAAGAGATCAATTACCAGATTGCCGTAAGAAATACAGGTGTACTGACAAGTGAAGATAACTATGTCTATCAAAAACTTCCAGAGGGTACAACCTATCTTTCAAGTCCAGGGGGTACCTATGATGAAGCTACCAAAGTAATTACCTATGAGATACCTACCTTAGCACCCGGCGAAGAAGTTGTATTGACCTACATAGCAGTAGTAGACGCTTACGATTTTGAAATCGTTTCACAAGCAAGGCTTGGGGTGTATGAAGAAACGGTGACCTATAACGAAGCAGGCGTACCTCACCTGGTAGCAACCGATTTGTTTCATAAAAGCGCCAAGCAGACGGTTCCTCCCGAACCGGTAGATCCCCCCGCTCCGCTAAACCCCGATGAGGGCCAAAGCTCTCAAGGAGAAAACAACCAGCAGTTACCTGCCGGACAGATAGGGGCTAAAACGGGAGACATAACGCTTTTTGTCGGTCTCGGGATTGCTGGAGCTGCTCTTGTGGCGCTTGTGATAGCGCTGCTTTTGCGAAGGAAAATGGCGTAACCGAGCAAAAGCCCGCAACGAAAGTTGGGAGCTTTTGCTTATGCGCGAGCGCCGTGCCGAAAGATGCTTTTGCGGGCAGCTTTCGGGGTATGTGCTCGCTTGATAAGCTTACGTCCTCGGTTAAACGCACGTCTATTTGAACTTCGTGCTCAATATCAAAAAAGCCCTTTTCCTTTGTTTTAAAACTGCAGGCGGTGGCGAATCTTGTTATACTGGTTGGCAAGACAGCAACTGCGGGAGGTGTAGCATGGCTAACAAAGATACCTGCACAAGTTTACAAGGATTGTTTAGCGGGCAAGACCTTAGGCCGGTAACATTTTACGTTGTTCGTCACGGAGAAACAGTTTTTAATGTCGAAGGAAAGGTGCAAGGCTGGTGCGACTCTCCTTTAACTCTAAAAGGAAGAGACGGTGCGCGGGCTTTGGGAAATATGCTTGCAGAGGTTCCCTTTCAGTGCGCTTATTCAAGTGATAGCCAGCGAGCCGCGCAAACGTTAGAGGAACTGCTTAAGGCGCAAGAGAATGCCGCTTCTTGCTTCTCCCCGAATCCACATAAGACCCCATCGCTTCACGTTTCGCGTGTTCAAGATGCGCGCTTGCGCGAATGGTGTTACGGAGATCTTGAGGGTTTGCCAGGAAATCAGTTGCGTCAGGTTCTTATTCAAGGCTTTGGCGCAGATCTTTCTATGGAAGAGCATAATAGGCGCCTGCCCGAGGTAGCGAACATTCTCGCTTCGGCCGACTCGCAGGGACGTGCTGAAAATTTTGCATCTATATGCGCTCGCCTAAAAGAGTTTTTTATTGATGCGGTCACGGCTGCGCAGGATGGCGATAGCAGTAATGTTTTGATTGTTACCCACTCTTTTGTTGTACGTACGTTGCTTTATCTTACTGACCCTGCACAAATAAATAACCCATTAAAAATTCCCAATACAAGTGTAACGACGCTCGCGTTCAGCGGAGAAGAGTTTGCGCTTGACCGCGTTGGTGTTACGCAATGGTAGACTCGCTGTTCGTGGCACTTGTTCGGAATCTTGAGATGGAATGCCTTGTATCTTTGGCAAGCTAGACAGCCAATAAGTACTGCACACTGTTCTGGAATCCCTAAGGTGCGCACTCGCATCTGCTTGTAGCGAAGTGTGTGGTTGCGAGAACTAATTATTGAGGATGTGCGGCATTTCCTGCAGGTGTCATCTATAATTGGCTAACTATACTGCAAAAAAGCAAGTCTTCGTAAGCCGAGTTAAGCACAAAGCTTTCGAAGGCTTGCCTTAGTCTTTACTGCGTGGGAGTGATAACGAGCTTCTTTATAAGAGTGCCTTCGAAGTCCTCAATCTTTGCGATAGCCAAAACAGAGGAGCCTCGATAGTCGATCTTGCACATGAAAGACTGCTCATCAACTTCTTCAATATCGGAGACGGTAAACATACCAAAGGTGAACTTATAGCGAAATGCCATCTCAATGGCATTGTTTCCATAAAGAAACGTATTAGTGCGCTGGATTTGGGCAGGACATAAATCAATCAATTGGCA
>CAYJGC010000070.1:4679-6043 GCA_964369725.1 uncultured Eggerthella sp. | reverse complement strand
GAGCTGGAGCACCCTGCGCAGCCAAGGTGATAGGCGCAGGCTGTTGGGGTGGCTGCTAAGCCGCCGAGCGCGCTTTCTCTCAGCTCGAAGGGTAGGGAGTGACCTACCTTCGCCATAGCTTCAACTGTTTGGTCAAAATCAACGAAGTTCCCAATGTCAGCAAGGGCAATCTGAGCGCTTACCAGTGCTGTTGCAGCGCCAGAAGCGTTGCGCTTTTGACAGGGGACTTCCACCAACCCTGCAACAGGGTCGCATACCAACCCCATCAAGCTTGTGAGTGCATTTCCTGCTGCATTGAGGCATTGTTCAGGCGTTCCTCCTGCAAGTTGAACTGCGGCAGCAGCAGCCATTGCGGCAGCGGATCCCACTTCTGCTTGGCAACCTCCTTCGGCGCCTGATACGGTGGCGTTGCGTGTAATAAGGTGTCCAATAGCGCCGGCAGTGGCAAGCCCGCGTACGACTTCTTCATCGGAAAAGCCATGCGTGTCTTGCAAGGCTAGCAATACAGCAGGCACAACGCCTGCGGAGCCTGCCGTTGGGGCAGCCACGATGCGCCCCATTGATGCATTTGTTTCGAGTACTGCCATGGCGTAGGCAGTGGTAAACAGCAACTGTTTGTCGCCAAGAGACGCCTGTTGTCCAGGGGAGTTGTGAAGCTTGTATGACTCTCCTCCAATAAGGCCTCCCATAGAGGGAAGGGGGTTGGTCATGGGATGGGTGGCGGACTCGCGCATTACTTCAAGGACTCTGGCAAGGTAGGGTAAGGAAGAATCAGGGTTTCCAAGACTTGTGGAAAGCGCTTTTTCGCGTGCAAGATAGAGCTCTGAAATACACAAGCGTTCTTGTTCGCAGAGCGAAAGCAAGTTAGCCCCTGTTGTAAAGTCGAGCGCATCAAAACGCTGGAGTGCTTCGTCAATCATCTCTTCTGAAAGGAGCGAATTCTCGTTGTCTTGTTTCATATTGCTATCAAGTGTCTCGGTGGGTGAGCCAGCGCTTCCATTGTCGCTTGGAATAATGCGTACGTTGTAGATGCCGGGGTGTGTTTCGATGGCAGCTTTTATGCTATCGCTTACTGCTTGGTCGGTTTCTAAAATGGTGTAGGCTGTTGTTCCGCGATGCTCGCGATACATGCGCGTGGTGGCAATATTGATGCTTGCAACACTCAAGCTGTAGGCAATATGAGCCAAAACGCCTGCTTGGTCGTGCTGTCGGACAACAATACTGGTATTCTCCCCCGTGATATATACTTCAATGTCGTTTATTTTTCTGATGACGGCTGCGCCTCCGCCGATGCTTTCTCCGCGCACTTCTACGGTATTGCCCAAATCGTCAATAACGCGAATATCGATAGTGTTAGGATGGTC
>CAYJGC010000070.1:0-4579 GCA_964369725.1 uncultured Eggerthella sp. | reverse complement strand
CTACGGTATTGCCCAAATCGTCAATAACGCGAATATCGATAGTGTTAGGATGGTCGAAATTGGTGGCGTCTGGCAGGGCGATAAAGGAGTACGAAAGATGCGCCTCTTCGGCAAGTTTGAACGATTCACGAATACGTAAATCATCAGGTTCTAATCCCATTATTCCCGCAACAAGTGCTTTGTCGCTGCCATGTCCCATATGTGTGTGAGCGAAAGATCCAAAGAGAAAAAACTCGACAGAAACTGGTCGAGAGTGACAGAGTTGTCGTGCCATTGCCGCTATGCGAAGAGCACCCGCGGTGTGCGAGCTTGAGGGTCCAACCATGATGGGACCTAAAATATCGGTTAAGCTAAGATTGGTCATAAAACTCCTTTTCAATAAGTGAAGTCATGGTAGCGCATTGTATAAGAATTTTCTTCTTATACATGGGATTTGATTGCAGAATGGATATTGAGCCATGTAAAACATATACGACCGCTATACTTGTTGTACAACAATCTTCATTTTGCGGAGCAATCACCTTGATGAAGTAGGTAAAACGTGCAATGTTTGATACATGAGTTTTAACATAAGGAGTAAGTCGTATGGTGTCACCTATCATTGTCGTGGGACATAAAAATCCCGACAACGATTCTATCAGCGCCGCAGTTGGGTATGCGCATTTGAAAAATGAGCTTGAAAAGCGAAATGCGCAGGGTAGTGAACCAAAATACCGCTATATTCCTGCACGACTCGGCCCTATGCCCCCTGAAAGCGCCTGGGTGTTGGAGCAGGGCGGGCTTCCTGCTCCTGAGGTAATTCCGCATGTGCATGCGCGTGTTGCCGATGTTATGACACCTAACCCCATTTCCATTAGTCATGGTGCGCGCTTGCTTGAGGCGGGTCGTATGTTGCGCCAGCATAATGTTCGCTCGTTGGTGGTTACAAACGAGGACGGGACGTATCGGGGGCTTATCACAACGCGGATGATTGCGGAGCGCTATATTTCTGCCACCGATGCTATTGAAGAAAGTGGCGCAAATGAAATGGCGGTAGCAGGCGACCTTATTGCGTCTTTGGGTCAAAAAGTCGAAGAGATGACCGAAACTGACGTACTTATTTTGGATAAAGAGTGCTTGCTTAAAGAAGCGGTTGAAGACTTAATGGCAAGCTCGCTGCGTGAAGCGGTGGTGCTTGATGATAATGATATGGCAATCGGCATTGTTACGCGCAGCGATGTTGCCGTGCGTCCGCGTCGTAAGGTTGTGCTGGTTGACCACAACGAAACGCGTCAGTCGGCAAACGGCATCGAAGAAGCGGATGTGGTGGAAATCATTGATCATCATCGCATTGCGGACGTTATGACAGCTATGCCTATTCAGTTCCTTAACCTTCCTGTTGGTTCAACGGCTACCATCGTTGCACTGGAGTTTAATCGTTATAGCATAGAGATACCTGCAGAAATAGCACGCGTTTTGCTTTCTGCAATACTGACGGATACCGTTATTCTTAAATCACCTACGACAACTGATATAGATCGTGAAAGAGCTGCTTGTCTTGCGCGCATAGCAGGCGTTGATGTTACTGAGTTTGGTCTTGCCGTGTTTAAATGTCGCGGCGGTGACAGCGACGTGCCCGTTGAGAAGCTGGTAGGTGCAGATGCTAAAGAGTTCCAAATTGGTGATGCTGCCGTATTAATTGCTCAGCGCGAAACCGTTGATTTAGATTCTGTCCTTAAACGTGAAGATGAAATTCGTACGTACATGCGTCAAGTTCGCGAAGAGCATGGCTACGAATTCGTTTTACTTCTCGTGACTGACATCGTAAAAGAGGGAAGCCAGTTTATATGCGAAGGAAATCGTCGCATCGTTAACCGTGTTTTCGGCATTAAGTGCACCGGTGAAGGTGGCACCTGGATGCCGGGCGTGCTGAGTCGTAAAAAGCAAGTAGCCGCAAAAATATTAGGAGCATAAAGGAGCACTCATGAACCCCACTCGTTTACTGGATTTATTTTGCGAATTAGTGCGCATTGATAGTCCTTCTCGCCACGAGGCTGCAATGGCTGCACGCTGTGAGTGTGAGTTGCTAGACCTTGGATTTGAAGTAAGATTTGACGATGCAGCCGAAAAGATTGGATCTGACACAGGAAATCTTATCGCATACCGGGCGGGCGAACGAGAGGGTCAGCTTATATTATCGGCTCATTTAGACACGGTTGAGCCAGGTAATGGCGTTGAACCCGTGGTTTGCGATGGTGTCATTCGATCTGCAGGAGATACTATTTTGGCCGCGGACGACAAAGCGGGCATTGCAGGAATTCTCGAGGCGCTGCGTTGTTGTATTAGGACGGGCGAAGCGTTGCCTGACGTCTGGATTTTGTTTACCGTATGCGAAGAGTTGAGTCTGCTTGGTTCAGGCGCTTTGGCTCATGATGCCCTTCCCGCAGGCGCGCCCTGCTACGTTTTTGACGCAAGTGGTACGCCGGGTTGCATCATCGTTGGTTCTCCGTGTCACTATACTTTGCGCGCAACATTTACGGGACGCGCAGCTCACGCTGGGGTTAATCCCGAAACAGGCATTTCGGCCATCTCAATGGCAGCTGCAGCTATAGACGCTATGCCGCTTGGACGTCTTGATGAAGTGACGACGGCCAATATCGGTGTGATTTCGGGTGGCTTAGAAGCAAATGTGGTGTGCGAAACATGTTCGATCGTAGGTGAATGTCGCTCAATTGACACGACTCGTGCGCTTGTTCAGAAAGAGGTAATGACTGAAGCGCTTGAAGCAGCTGCAAAACGCTTTGGTGGTGAGGTAGATATTGATTGGACGCTTGATTACGATGCGCTTGTGTATGAAGAGAGCGATCCGGTGATCCAAAAGGCAGTAAAGGCTGTTCGTTTAATTGGCTTAACGCCGCAATTCTGTCGTTCAGGCGGCGGCGCAGATGCAAATATTTTGGCAACTCGTGGCACTAAGGCAGTTACTCTTGCCATTGGTATGAGTAATGTTCATTCTACCGAAGAATACATCACTATTGAGGATTTGAATGCAACCGCGCGTTTGGCTCAGGCGCTCTTGCTTAATGGTGAAGTCGATTAAGGTGCGATAGATTTTCAGGCAGTTAGCTTGGGTTAGGTCTCGTACCTAAGGGCGAAGGCGATAAACTTCCTCGCTTAAGATAGCCTATAAATTGCGCGTTTCAAATAGGGGTGCCACCATAAAGGCGCCCCTATTTGTGTCTGATGCATTGATTACGTGACACGCGGCTTGCCTAATGTTCAAGCTGTCATGAAGCGCAAAGAGCATTTGAACGTGTACTGCCATAGCCCCAGATTCATGACCTAACATCCAAGCTGCCATGAACCGCAAAGCGAACCTATTTTTGTGCGCAATACATGAAAGAACACCGTGCCCGTTTAGGATTTGCGGGCACCCAGTAAACTAAACAACCCAAAGACTGCAATGTTAGCAACGACGATGGTGCTGCCAACAGGTGTTCCGAGCATAATTGAGATCAGGATGCCAAAAAGCGCACAAAGCACCGCGATGATAACCGACGACAAGATCACTGCTTTGAAATTGCTAAACACCCGCATAGAAGACAAGGCGGGAAAAACTACCAGAGCGCTTACCAGAAGCGATCCGACTAAATTCATAGCAACAACAATGACTGCCGCAATGGTGATGGCTATCAATAGATTGTAGCGATTTGCGTTAATGCCTGTGGCTTGCGCAAAAGTTTCATCAAACGTGACAGAAAAAATCTTATGGTAAAACAGGATAAAGATACCAATAACCAAAAGCGAAAGTACCAAGCAAACTAAAACATCGGTTTCCTTAAGCGTAAGAATGGAAATTGAGCCAAAGAGCGTTGTGCATACATCGCCAGCTAGATTGGTGGAGACGGAAAATACGTTCATCAAAAGGTAGCCAATGGCCAAGGCACCCACCGACATCATTGCTATAGCCGCATCGCCGTGAATCTTCGTGTTTTTACCCATGCGCAATAAAAGCACGGCACAAAGTGCGGTAATGGGGAATACCAATATGGTTTGATTTGCCAAATCAAGCACTGATGCAATAGCGATAGCGCCAAAGGCAATGTGAGCAAGCCCGTCTCCAATATACGACAGACGCTTAAGAACCAAAGTTGCCCCCAGCAATGAAGAGCAAAGTGCAACAAGGACGCCCACTATGAGGGCATATATAACAAAAGGATAAGAAAGGTACTCCATGAGGTTTTCAATCATCGCGAAATCCTTTCTTGGTACGCCTGTGCCGTAACGCAATTGACCCCGCAGTTATTGAGGCAAATTATATGGTCAGCATCGTTGATGGCATCATCAAGGTTGTGAGTAATCATGATGATAGTAATGCCTTCGTCATTGAGTTCTTTAATCAGTTTATAAAACTCTCGTGTGGTTGCAATATCAAGACTTGCGGTTGGTTCGTCAAGTAGAAGTGCCTTACTAGTGGCGCATAGTGCACGTGCTAAAAGTACGCGTTGTTGCTGTCCTCCTGAGAGCTCGTTGTAGCTTTTTTTTGTGAGATCAGAAATTCCTAGTTTTGCAATCATGTCGCTTGCGAGTTGCTTTTCGC
>CAYJGC010000069.1:0-6064 GCA_964369725.1 uncultured Eggerthella sp. | reverse complement strand
AGGATATGTTTCCGCAAGGAACGTTTGAATAGGTGGGAGTAACCATGAAAGGTATAATATTAGCAGGCGGGTCGGGAACGCGTCTTTATCCGTTGACTACGGTAACAAGCAAGCAGCTTTTACCCGTATATGATAAGCCGATGATTTATTATCCCTTGTCGGTGTTAATGATGGCAGGCATTAGAGAGATTCTTATTATTTCTACTCCGCAAGATCTCCCAAATTTCGAACGCTTGTTGAGAGATGGGTCAGATTATGGCGTAAGCCTTTCATATGCCGAGCAGCCTTCGCCAGACGGTCTTGCGCAAGCCTTTATTATCGGTGAAGAATTTATCGCAGGGGATAGTTGTGCGTTGGTTTTGGGTGATAACATTTTTTACGGCAATGGTATTGGAAGGCATTTGCGCCAAGCGGTAAAAACGAGCGAAGAAGGACAAGGCGCCACGGTGTTTGGTTATCACGTAGATGACCCTGAGCGTTTTGGCGTAGTGGAGTTTGATAAAGACTACAATGCTATCTCGATAGAAGAAAAACCTGAGAATCCTAAGAGTAATTATGCGGTTACGGGGTTGTATTTCTATGATTCACGCGTGTGTGAGTTTGCAAAACAGGTTAAACCCTCTGCCCGAGGAGAGTTAGAGATTACCACCTTAAATCAGATGTATCTTGAAGATGGCTCTCTTAACGTTGTTACGCTTGGGCGTGGTTATGCCTGGTTAGATACGGGTACCGTAGAATCCTTGCATGAAGCATCTGAATTTGTGCGTGTGGTAGAAAGAAGCCAAGGACTCTCTGTTTCGGTACTAGAAGAGATTGCTTACGAAAATGGCTGGATTGATCAAGCAAGCTTACTTGATGCAGCTGTTAAATATGGTAAATCTGAATACGGACGTCACTTAAAGCGTGTTGCAGAGGGCAAGATTGTTCCTCATAAGGAGCGCTAAGGCATATGAAAATACTTATAACAGGTGCTCATGGTCAACTAGGTAATGAATTGCGTCGTTGTTTAGAGACGGGTAAAGCAGAAATTGGCGCAATAGACCCAATGTACAGCAGTGCAGATGTTACCTATGTGGATTACGACGTGTTGGATATTGCTCATGCTCAAGCGGTAAACGAGTGGTTTAGTATTCACGGCCCTTACGATTTAGTCATCAATAGCGCTGCCATTACTAACGTAGATGGTTGCGAGCGCGATGAAGCAAGTGCTTATCATGTTAATGCTACAGGAGCTCAAAACTTAGCACGCAATGCGCAAGACTGTGGGGCGAAAATTGTTCACGTGTCAACTGACTATGTATTTTCAGGAGCTGATGAATGTCCTCGCAAGGAAACGGATGCAATTTGTCCTATTTCTGCATATGGGCGCACTAAGTGGGCAGGAGAGGTTTTAGTTAGTGATGCATGTGAGCGTTCGTTCGTTGTGCGTACTGCCTGGCTTTATGGATATGTTGGTAAGAACTTTGCAAAAACAATGATGTGGCTAGCGACCGAACACGGTAAGATTAGCGTTATAGCAGATCAATTTGGTAACCCTACGTCAGCAAACGATTTAGCCTATGAAATTTTAGCTATGGCTACAACTCAAAACTACGGTACCTATCACTGCACCAATGAAGGTACGTGTTCTTGGTTTGATTTTGCAAGTGCGGTAGTAGATGCAGCCGGTATTGAGTGTGAAAAAGAGCCCATCTCTTCGATTGAGTACAAAAAGCGCTTCCCGCAAAGTGCAGATAGGCCTGCATTTTCATCTCTCCAGAACAAGCATCTTGAAGATACCATTGGAAACAAAATGCGCCCTTGGCAAGAAGCTCTGGCTAACTATATGGAAAACCTTGATAGGTTGAAAGGATAGATATATGTCTTGTGATTACAGTTCTAAAAAAATTCTTGTTACTGGTGGAGCTGGCTTTATTGGTAGTAACTTTGTTCATTGGGTAGTAGACAATCAGCCAGAAGCTCACGTGGTTGTTCTTGACGCACTTACCTACGCAGGAAATCGTGAAAACCTTGCAGGTATTTCTGATGAGCGCATGAGTTTCGTACATGGCGATATTTGCGATGAAGCACTCCTTGAAGATCTTGTCCCAGAAGTAGATGCAATTGTGCATTTTGCAGCGGAATCTCACAACGATAATTCTATTGCAGGACCTGAACCTTTCGTGCGCACTAACGTGCATGGTACCTTCTGTCTTTTGGAGGCCGCGCGCAAACATAACGTGCGCTTCCATCATGTTTCAACTGATGAAGTGTATGGTGATTTGGCTTTGGACGACCCAGCTCGCTTCACCGAGGAAACTCCCTATTGTCCCTCAAGTCCCTATAGTTCAACTAAGGCTGCATCGGATATGTTGGTGCGCGCATGGCATCGTACCTATGGGGTAGAGATTACTATTTCAAACTGCTCTAATAACTATGGACCTCGTCAACATATTGAAAAGTTTATCCCGCGCCAAATTACCAATATATTATCCGGCATTCGCCCTAAGCTTTATGGAGACGGCTTAAACGTACGTGACTGGATTCATACCGAAGACCATTCAAGTGCCGTGTGGGCAATTCTTAACAAAGGCCGCATGGGAGAGACTTACCTTATTGGCGCCGATGGTGAAAAGAATAACATCAATGTACTTACAGCTATCCTAGAAGGGATGGGCAAAGCCGCAGATGATTTTGACTGGGTAAAAGACCGTCCCGGACATGACAGGCGTTATGCTATCGATGCTACCAAGATTCGAACCGAGCTTGGTTGGCAGCCAAAACACACTAACTTTGAAGCTGGTCTTGCAGACACTATTGCCTGGTATGAGCAAAATACCCAATGGTGGCAATCAGCAAAAGCTGAAGTTGAAGCAAAGTATGCTAAGCAGGGACAGTAGGGAAGGGTGAGTTTTGTGGCAAACAATACTATTACCAGTGGAAATTTTACCTTTACTGAAACCTCCATTAAAGATGTCATCGTAGTTGATGTGAAGTCTTATGGGGATGAGCGTGGTTACTTCATGGAGACGTATAAAAAATCTGACTTCATAGCAGGTGGTATTGATGCAGACTTTGTACAGGACAACCAGTCATCTTCAGCACAAGGTGTATTACGTGGTCTTCATTTCCAAATTGAGCATCCTCAAGCAAAGCTTGTTCGCGTAGTGTCGGGTTCTGTATTTGACGTAGCGGTTGATTTGCGCGAAGGAAGTCCAACTTATGGCAAATGGGAAGGGGTTGTTTTGTCTGCTGAAAACCGTCGACAATTTTTTGTCCCACGTGGTTTCGCCCATGGTTTTTTGGTTTTGAGTGAAACTGCTGAATTTTGCTACAAATGTGATGACGTCTATCACCCTGGCGATGAAGGCGGTCTCATGTGGAATGACCCAGCAATTGGTATTGAGTGGCCAGCACTCGAGGGCGACGAGGTTTTTGATCTTCAAAAAATTGTTTTGAGTGAAAAAGACTGCGCACATCCTGCGTTTGCTTCAATTGGCTAACGAGGGTCACTGTGGGTGTTTTGTCTCTTACCAAAGCTGCTTTAACTTGCGTCGAAAATGATACGTTAACTCCTAGCGAGTATGAGCAAGGTGAAGCTTTGAGGATTGCACGTTGTGTTCGTGCAGATGAATCTAGTTTTATGGCTTGGTCGGTATTGTATTTCAAGCGCAATTCTTTTAATACTGAAACCCCTCATCTGAGGGGTTTTTGGGCGTTTAGATCAAACGTAATGAACACGTATTCTTCCCCTGTTGAAGCCTCTTTTATCTTGGGGGATACTCTATGGAATGTAAAAGAATTCGAGATAATTTTGCCGCTATCAATGCGTTTTTTCTCTCTTTCTTGCGGAAGAGCTAAAACAAAGGCGGGCATGCTCCATGCAAGGAATCTTCGTCATTCTCATTATGAAGAAATTGCTCATGCTGCAACGGATGATTCATATGAGAAGTGGCTACATGCGCATCGGAAAGAAACCCATTGCCGTGCACCTCAAGAAGGTCCGTTGATGAGCATTGTCACGCCGGCATATAAGACACCACCTCACTATTTGAGAGCCATGATTGATTCAGTTCAATCGCAAGAGTATAAAAACTGGGAGTTAGTAATCGTCAATGCTAGTCCCGATGATTTAGGGATGAGAAATGTTCTAAGCTCTTATAGCGACGATCGAATTATCGAGATCAGTCATCCTGAAAATGAAGGTATTGCGGGTAATACTTTAGTGGGAATTAATGCCACTACTGGTAGTTATGTAAGCTTTCTCGACCATGATGATATTGTAGAACCGGATGCGCTATCTGCTTACGTGCATGAAATCAACAAACACGATGGAGAAGTTGATTTATTGTATTGTGATGAGGATAGTTTAGATGAGCATGGTGTCTATCGCATGCCTTTGTTTAAGCCGTCCGTAAATCTCGATCTGCTCTACTCTAATAACTACGTAATTCATTGGCTTACAGTAAGCAGGCGAGTTTTGGATCTGACAAAAAGATCCACCAAAGAAGTTGATGGCGCACAAGACTACGATTTAACTTTCAAGGCGCTTGAAAATGCGAAGAAGATAGTTCACGTACCGCGCGTTCTTTATCATTGGCGTATTCATTCAGGGTCAATTAATTCAAACCCCGACTCAAAGCCGTATGCGCAGCTGGCGGGTCAACGAGCTATAGAAAATCATTGTTCAAGAATTGGTTTGGTGGCATCAGTAGAACAAGAAGAGGTACCTTGTACCTATCGAAGTGAGTTTAAACTTCCTTCAGAAGGATTATCTATTGCTTGTGTTGTATTTGGCGACCAAGTTCCAACAGCCCTTGAAGACGCGTTACGAGAGTATGACTTATCTAATCATAATTCCTGCATTTCCGAGATTGTTTTATGCGCTGAAGACAGTCCGCTGAATCGCAATAAATATCTTGAGGAAACGAAAAGCGACGTGGTTTTATTTGTTTCTGAAGATATAGCTTCGTTGAGTGACGAAAGCATAGGTGTACTTGCGGGGTATTTTCAGCGCCCTGAAGTCTCTATGGTGGCGCCTCGGGTGCTGCGAAAAGACGGATTGATTGATTATGCGGGAATGTGTATTCGGCCGGATGGCGGACTGATGCTCATGAGTCGTTATTTGCTTGAAGACGATGGGGGTTATATTGGTCGTTCTATGAGGCCGTATAGCTCTTTGGTAGTTAATTCTGACTATCTCATGGTTCGCGTTAAGGATATTCTCCATTGTGGTGGCTTCAATGTGGATTATAACTCAAGCGGTTATGCGGTAGCAGATATGTGTATAAGACTTAATGAAGGAAACAATCTCTCAGTCTATACGCCATTTTCTCAAATTGTGAGAAAAGAGAATGGGTCTCTTCATGGCTTTTGTTCTTGTGAGGATGAATTAGAGGATAGAGATATGTTTTGCTCTCGGTATGGAGAGGTATTTGCTGATGGTGACCCTAGTCACAATCCGAACTTCGATTCGTTCAGCCCCTATTATCGCTTAAATAAGCATTGGTAGATGTTGCGAAGCGTCGTGATTAGTCTAACTGATTACAGTTGAGGAGATTCGATATTCAGTCCCCTCAACTGCTGCGAATGAGTATTATCTACCTTCGCGAGATCGCTTGTTGTGGGTGTATTTTTTAAACAGCGTCCAAGTAGCTAAGAATCCGATATTTTTCAAATTATAGCAACCTTGCTTCAGTAGCCCTTGCATATAAGGAAGCTTGCTAATAGTGGGCTCTGGAAGAGAGCGCATTTTAGCAAATAGACGCTTGCTTCCGGGCGATATAGCTGGATCGGAAAAGACAAGTTGCGGGCTCATTCTCTCGAACATTGAAACGGTAGCCTTATAAAGGGCTTCATTTGAGTCGAGACTGTTCTCTTCAAGAACGCCTGCAAGATAAGTAAAACCACGGCTTATATGCGCGCGAATAATACGCTCATCAGTGACGTTAAGTCCTTCGAGCATGTCCATCATGTCATTCCAGCGTTCAAGAGGAAGGAGAGGACTAGATAGGGCAAAGCTTGCTGCTTTTTCAGGAGTTTCTTCTCTGTAACAATAGAAAGGCTTGTCAAGATATCCAATACG
>CAYJGC010000068.1:0-6766 GCA_964369725.1 uncultured Eggerthella sp. | reverse complement strand
GTCTTGCGTTATTATATGCGGCTGGGTGTCATCGCCTGTATGAGGTGCCTTTGGAAGCTGTGCCTCACGGCAATTTTACTGATGAACGGGAGTTTTCTGCAACTATGATTATGCAGCTTGAACATATTTCCAAATCTTTTGGGGGGCGTCAGCTTTTTCGTGATGTCACGTTTCGCCTTGAAGAGTACGATCGTTTGGCGTTGGTTGGTCCTAATGGCGCCGGGAAGACCACTTTGCTCAATATTATATCTGGACAAGAAGATGCAGATGAAGGCAGGGTTTTGTTTGCTAAGGGTGCGCGTGTGGGCTACCTTGAGCAAGAGGCAATTGAGATGGAAGAGAGACCTGTGTTTGAGGAGGTTATGTCATCTCAGATAGAAGTTCTTGAGGCAGAGCAGCGCCTTCATAAGCTTGAATCTCTCTTGGGAGATAGTCCCTCTGAGCAGCAACTTGCCGCAGCAGGGCGAGCGCGTGATGAATTTGAGAACTTGGGAGGTTATACCGTAGAAGCGAAGGTTCGCAGTGTTTTGTTTGGCCTTGGCTTTAAGGAAGGTGACCTAACCCGAGCAACAACGGAGTTTTCAGGCGGTTGGCAAATGCGCATTGCGCTCGCAAAGCTGCTTATTCGTAATCCAGAAGTCTTACTGCTTGATGAACCCACAAATCATCTTGACCTAGAAAGTGTGAAATGGTTTGAAGGGTTCTTGCGTGGGTATGCAGGAACCGTTATTGTGGTAAGTCATGACCGCGCTTTTATGGATGGTATGGTAGGCCGTGTGGCTGAAGTCGACAACGGCCAAGTCAATCTGTATAAAGGCAACTACTCTGCGTATCTTAAAGCTCGCGAAGAGCACCTTGAGCTTTTGCGTGCTCAAAAAGTGAAGCAATCTGAAGAGATTGCTCACATGCAGGCGTTCGTAGAGCGTTTTCGCTATAAAGCAAGTAAAGCAAAACAGGTTCAAGACCGCGTGCGTAAACTTGAAAAGATTGAGCTCATAGAGCTTCCTGAAGAGAAAAAAACCGTTAAGTTTAACTTTAAGCAACCTCCTCGAACAGGTGACGAAGTAGTTCGCGCTCGTGGTTTAGTTAAGCGTTATGGTAAGCAAACGGTATATGATAACTTTGATTTTACTATGTATCGTGGCGATAAAATTGCTTTAGTCGGCCCAAATGGTGCAGGTAAATCAACGTTACTTAAGATGATTGCAGGGGCAGTTTCGCCCGATGCTGGTACTATTGATTTCGGAATTCATGTGAGCAAAACGTATTACGCACAGCATCAGCTTGATGAATTACATCCCGGTAATACGGTGTTTGAAGAGCTTGATAATGTGGCTCCCGGTTGGAGTATATCGCAGGTTCGCACGCTGTTAGGTGCGTTTTTGTTTACAGGAGATGCTGTAGAGAAACGAGTTAGCGTGCTTTCTGGCGGCGAAAAAAGCAGGCTTGCCCTCGCAAAAATGCTCGTTGCTCCGCGCCCCTTGCTTTGCCTAGACGAGCCAACCAATCATCTTGATATTGCGAGTGCAGATATTTTGGAACAAGCGCTCAAGTCATTTGAGGGAACGGTGCTATTTATTACTCACGATAGACATTTAATTCGAGGCGTCGCAAATCGCATCGTTGAAATCAAGCCTGGCAAAGTGACCAACTATGACGGTGATTATGACTATTATCTCTATAAAAGCGGACAGCTTGACGGGGTAGCGCCAAGTGATTTCTCTCTTGTGGATGAGATGATGGAGGATAAAGAGGAGAAAGAGTCATCAAAACAGATTGTTGCACGCTCTAAAAAATCCCCTAACCAAGGCAATGTGAAAGGGAAAGCAAAAGCATCTACGAGCAGTCTCTCTGCAGGTCAGCTCTCTCAATCTTCAACTCAAATTGACATTACGGCGCCACGTGAAAGTGCGCCGAAGACTAAAGAGCAAAAGCGTCGTGAAGCAGAGGCGCGCAACCGGGCATATGCCGCACTAAAAAATCATCGCAAGCGAATTGCTGAACTTGACAAGCAGATGGAGCGAGACAGCAAACGCCTGGAGAACCTGCTAGAGCTTATGGCGGATCCCAGTTTTTATATAAATGAAGATGCTTCAAGTGATGCGGTAGCCGAACACGCTCGTTTAAAGAAGACTCTCACCGCTGCCGAAGAGGAGTGGTTTTTGCTTACCGAAGAGCTTGAAGAAGAAATGGCGCGTCAGGTTGAAAAAATGTAACTCGTCATTATGAAAGGACGGTGAGTTCGTGATGGAAAGCCCGTTAAATATCGTACTTGTAGAGCCCGAGATTCCACAGAATGCAGGAAATATTGCACGGACATGTGCTTGTCTCGGAGCAAATCTGCATTTAGTTGAACCCATGGGGTTTCGCCTTACGCATAAAAATCTCTCGCGTGCTGGATGTGATTACTGGGACGAGGTTGATATAACACGTTGGTCCTGCATCGAATCATTTTTAGAAGCACATGAACAAAAAAATTTACATCTTTTTACCGGCCAATCACCACGTCTTTTTACTGAAGTGACGTATGAGCGGGGGGCATTTTTATTGTTTGGACGAGAGAGTCGAGGTCTTCCCTTAAATATTATTGAAAAATACGCGAGTTCTTGTGTGCGTATACCCATGCGTGAAGGATTAAGAAGTCTTAATGTGAGTAATGCCGTGTCTATTGCCGCATATGAAGCCTTTCGTCAGCAGGGGTTTCCGCAATTGTGCTAACCAGCTTGGCATCAAGATGGCAAATCTCTCTCTGTTTGATAAAGAGCCTGTCGAGACTTTTTATCAAAGCTCTCAATCCTCTTTGTCTGTTTAAGTTGGCCTGGTAAGTCGTGCTACCTTTACAGAAAACTTTCACCATCTTTTGAATCGCTTCACTCTAATGAAGTAATTTGCGTGTATACTTTCACCTTGATGCAAATAAATTTCAAGGAGGTTCTCATGGCACGTGTGTATAACTTTTCTGCCGGCCCAGCAGTTTTGCCTGAAGAGGTTTTAGAGCAAGCTGCTTCTGAAATGCTTGACTATCAGGGTTCAGGTATGTCAGTTATGGAAATGAGCCATCGCTCTAAGCAGTTTGCTTCTATTATTGAAACAGCAGAGCAAGATATTCGTGATCTTATGAATATCCCCGACAATTATCGCGTATTGTTTTTGCAGGGTGGTGCTTCCACACAGTTTGCCGCAATCCCTATGAATCTTATGCACAACAAGGTAGCTGACTATATTGTTAGTGGATCTTGGTCAAAGAAAGCATGGAAAGAGGCAAAGCTCTATGGTGATGCTCGTTGCATCGCAAGCAGTGAAGATGAGAATTTTAGCTATGTTCCCAATGTAGCAGAGCTTGAAATCTCTGACGATGCTGATTACGTCTACATTTGCCAGAACGAAACTATTTACGGTACGTTGTATCACACGCTTCCTGACACTAAAGGAAAACCACTTGTTTCTGACGTGTCTTCTTGTTTCCTTTCTGAACCAATTAATGTCGAAGATTATGGCATTATTTATGGTGGTGTGCAGAAAAACGTAGGACCTTCAGGTGTGACGATTGTCATCATTCGCGAAGACCTTATAACCGAAGATGTTTTCCCTGGAACTCCTACCATGCTTCGTTATGATATCCAGGCAAACGGCAAGAGCTTGTACAATACGCCTCCATGCTACGGCATTTACATGTGCGGCTTGGTCTTTAAGTGGATCAAGGCTCAGGGTGGACTTGAGGGAATGAAGAAGCGCAACGAAGAAAAAGCTCAAATCCTGTATGATTTCCTTGATAACAGCAAGCTTTTTAAGGGCACTGCACGTGTCGAGGATCGTTCTATCATGAATGTACCTTTTGTTACCGGATCAGATGAGCTTGATGCAAAATTTGTTGCAGAAGCAAAGACTGTTGGTATTGAGAGCATTAAGGGTCATCGCAGCGTGGGCGGCATGCGTGCAAGTATTTACAATGCAATGCCCCGTGAAGGCGTTGAAGCTTTGGTAGCATTTATGGCAAAGTTTGAAGCCGAAAACGCTTAAACCAAAGTATGCTTGTAGAACTGATGCGCTGGTATTTTAATGAATGCCAGCGCTTTTTACTGTTGCATCAAGTAGCAGTATCCCTTGAGATCGCTCATCGCAGTCCAGGAACATGTCACTCAAATTTCAACGCGTGATTTTCAAAAGGGGCTGTCTTGCTTGAGGCTTCCAATCGAAGTATGGGAAGTGCCTCTAAAGCCTTATGTTTATTAAGAGATTTGCTTTCTAAGTACGCGAATTTTGGGTTACTATTCGACGTATTATGTCTATACCTTACATCATATGTTCAGCCTTGTCGTTCATTATTGCTATCGTGTTTCACGAAGTAGCACATGGCTACGCCGCATGGCGACTTGGCGATCCAACAGCAAAAAGCGCTGGCCGCCTTTCACTTAATCCGCTTAAGCATGTTGACCCCTTTGGTACGGTGCTGTTGCCCGCGTTGCTCATGCTTGCGAACATGCCCGTTTTTGGCTACGCAAAACCGGTACCCTATAATCCTCGTTACTTCAAAGATCCTCGAAAAGGTGATCTTATTGTAGGGCTAGCGGGACCAGCAGCAAATTTAGTGCTTGCAATTTTTGCTGCATTGGTAGCTTTTGTAGGGGGGATTGCTCTTCCTGTTGCAACATGGGGAGCCTCGAGTGAGATCTTCTATTACTTTTACTTCTATTTTTTGCCTATGTTTTCACTCATCAATCTGTATCTGATGTTTTTTAACCTACTTCCTATTCCGCCACTTGATGGCTCCTCAATCTTTGCGTTCTTTCTGCCCGCAAAGTATTTGCCGCAGTATTACAAAGTGCAGCAATATGCGCTTCCGATATTTATGGGTGTCGTAATTTTGTTGCCGTATGTCGTAGGCTTTAGTCCTATAGGCGTGTATTTAGATGCAACAGCAGGTACCCTATTTGATTTTCTGTATTCATTTTAGGCAAGGAAATCTGTGGCATATCGAGTTCGAATAGAAAGTTTTGAAGGTCCTTTCGACCTGTTGCTTTATTTGGTTAGCCGTCAAAAAGTGGATATCGGCGCTATTTCCATAGCAGAAATTGCCGATCAGTATCTTGTCGAAGTATCACGAATGGAATCGCTCGACCTCGATGTGGCAAGCGATTTTCTTTTGGTGGCTTCAACACTTTTGGAGATAAAGGCTGAAAGCCTCTTGCCGCGAGAGCGCAACGAGGTAGAAGATGAATTTGAAGAGCTTGCACCTAGTGAAGCGCGTGATATTTTAGTTGAGCGTCTGCTTATGTACAAGCAGTACAAAAATGCAGGCAGTGCGCTGCAGATGCGTTATGAGGCTGAGGGACGCATGCATCCACGACTCTGTGGTCCAGAAACTCGATTTCTTAACCTTATGCCCGACTATCTGAAAAATGTCACGCTGGATGGGTTGGGATTAATTGCCGCAAAGGCATTGGCACGTCGCGAGACCTTTTTGTTAGAATCAGAGCATATCGCCGCAAAACCTATTCCCGTTGAGATACATGTACGTGCCATTCATCAGCGTATTCGCAACAAAAAAGAACTGAGGTTTTCTGAATTACTGGGAGAGGGAACTCCTCTTCCTGTCGTTGTTGTTACTTTTTTGGCAGTACTCGAACTCTTTAAGCGTTCGATGGTCAAACTTGAGCAATCACAGATGTTTGGCGATATTGATATTGTTTATATCGAAGGTTCAGGGGATTTAATATTGGATGGGGACGATGCACTTACTTCAGTAGGAGAGGACTAACATGTTTCAAGGTCTGCAAGAAGAACAGCTTAAAGGTGCTATTGAGGCTATGCTGTTTGTGACCGATGAGCCTTTGAGTGTTATAACATTGGCAGATATGATAGAAGTGAAGCCAGCTGCTGTTGAAGACGCACTGCTGATGCTGCAACAGCAGCTAGAGCAGGAAAATCGCGGTATTCAACTGCGTGAAGTGGCTGGTGGATGGCGCTTGTATACCCATCCGCAGTATCATGAATTATTGGAGCGGTACGTCTTGTCGTGGGACACACGGAAGCTTTCTCAAGCTGCCATGGAGACTTTAGCTATTGTGGCATACATGCAGCCAGTAACTCGTGCCGGGTTGGCAAGTGTGCGTGGCGTTAATTCAGACAGTTCACTCAATTCCCTGGTTGAAAAAGGGTTGGTGCGAGAGGCAGGCGTGGCAGACTCGCCAGGAAATCCGGTTTTGTACGCAACAACACGAGCTTTTTTGGAAAAATTTGGTCTACGCTCAGTGGCAGATTTACCAAGTCTTGATCAATTTGCTCCCGATGAAGAGACTGGGATGATTATTAAAGAGCGTCTCTCCGCTCCTCGTGAACAAACGCTCACTGCAGCATTTTCAGAGACGGCAGATCTTGAAAATGCCGACCTATTTGCAGGATTAAGTTTTGAAGAAGATGATAGCGAAGAGATTGTTTTAACTCAGGGGGCGCGTGAGGAGTCTGCATCAGATGCAGCGCAGCAGATGTTAGCTGAAGCCATGGCATCGGGTTTTGGTTTGGTAGAAAAAGTTGACTTCGATAAGCTTACTTTTGAATCTGACGACGAATAATCTTGAGGATTTGCATTCTCAAAAGAGGCTCTTCAATTTTGATTGTGGACAGATGAGGCAATGGAAAGCAGGCAATCTTTAAGCGGATTTTGTTTCGAACCGCAGGGAGTATGCAGTGTCGCTCCAAATAGAGTTTTGGTACGTGTAAATAAAGAGAAAGTAACAAGGATTCTATCTTTCAAGTGAGGTCATAG
>CAYJGC010000067.1:0-6884 GCA_964369725.1 uncultured Eggerthella sp. | reverse complement strand
AAAAGAAAGGACGTATAAGCATGACGCGAAAAATCGATATCTTCGATACCACGCTGCGTGACGGTGAGCAATCACCCGGCGCTTCCATGAACACGGAAGAAAAATTGGTGGTGGCGCGCCAGCTACTACGCCTCAATGTAGATGTTATCGAAGCGGGTTTCCCCATTTCAAGCCCTGGTGACTTTGAATCAGTGCGTCGCATTGCAGAATTGGTAGGGGACAGAGCTGCGGTGTGCGCTCTTACCCGCGCAGTTGAAAAAGACATTGATGCTGCTGCCGACGCGTTGAAGTACGCAAAACGCCCCCGTATTCATACGGGTATTGGTGTAAGCGGCAGCCATCTGCGCGACAAGCTGCGCATCAGCGAAGACGAATGTGTAAAGCGTGCAGCAGCAGCGGTGGCTTATGCAAAACGCTACGTGGAAGACGTTCAGTTCTATGCTGAAGACGCGGGTCGCTCTGATTACGATTTCTTGGTGCGCGTTATCCAGGCGGTTGTAGATGCGGGTGCTACTGTTGTTAACATCCCTGATACAACTGGTTATTCTTTACCAGGCGAATTCGGTCGCCGTATTGCGTATTTGATGCAAGGTGTTAACGGTATTGAGCAGGTTAAAATTGCTGTTCATTGTCACAACGACTTAGGCATGGCAACTGCGCTTGCTATGGAGGGTGTTCGCAACGGCGCACGCCAAGTTGAATGTACTATCAACGGCTTGGGGGAGCGTGCTGGTAATACCGCCATGGAAGAAGTGGTCATGGCTATCAAGATGCACGAAGAAGAACTGGACGCTCACACCAACGTTAATACGCGTGAGTTTACCAAGGCAAGTCGTTTGGTTTCTTCTATCACCGGCATGAGCGTGCAGGCCAACAAGGCAATTGTAGGCGCAAACGCCTTTGCGCACTCTTCGGGCATTCATCAAGACGGCGTGCTCAAAAAGCGCGACACCTATGAGATTATCGATCCCGTTGAAGTAGGCGCTGGAGTAAGCCAGATTGTTTTGACAGCACGTTCTGGACGCGCTGCTTTGAAGCATCGTTTGGAAGAATTGGGCTATGAATTCGAGAACGAAGCGCTTGATAACGTGTATGAAGCCTTCCTTAATATGGCTGACAAGAAAAAAGAAGTCTACGACGAAGACTTGGAAAGCCTTATCAATGAACGCGAACGTAATGAAAACGCGCTCTATACGCTTGAAGCGTTGCAAATCAGCTGCGGCTTCCCGCTCATTCCTACCGCAACACTTACGCTTAAAGATGCGGAAGATCAAACAACCACCGTATGTGAATGCGGCACGGGTCCTGTTTCCGCAGCCTTTAGTGCAATTGACAAGATTGTTGGTGTGGATAATGACTTGACCGAATTTGTGGTGCAAGCTGTTACGCGTGGTATCGACGCTTTGGGCGAAGTAACCGTGCGTTTGCGTGCCGAAAACGGTGATATTTACGTTGGTAGAGGTGCTGACGGCGACATCATTGTTTCATCAGCTAAAGCATACCTCAACGCTCTAAACCGCCTACTGCTAGACAAGAAGTCACGCTAGGGTTTGAGCATACAGGATTTTCTGGCGACCTTCTTCCTTTACCATGAAGCAGGTCGCTTTTTTTGTATCACTCAAATTTTTCTTAATAAGACATAGTTCCCTCATGGGATAATGTAGAACATTACGGTAGTAAAAAACAATAAGAGGAGATTGTGATGACCGACGAAAACAAACTGGGCAGTAAAATTACCACGTTGCGCACCGCGCATCACCTTTCAGTACAAGATCTAGCAGATCGCTGTAGCTGTGATGTTGAGGTGATTGAAGGGTTAGAGGCGGGTGTTTTGCCTCCGTCACTTGCTCCTCTCATTAAAGTGACACGCGCTTTAGGTGTTCGCTTGGGAACACTCATGGACGACGACGAAAGCTTTGGTCCTGCTTACATTAACAGTGAGCAGATGGAAGAAGTTGCACGCGTTAAAACGCTTGAAACGGCAAGTGACGGGGGAGACCTCAGCTACTTTAGCTTGGCTGCTGGTCGTCCTTCTCGCCACATGGATCCCTTTATCATCACCGTTGAACCCACCGGCGAGATGAGTCATCAACTGGTCGGACATGAAGGCGAAGAATGGTTGTATGGTCTTGAGGGTTGTATTGAAATTGAATATGGCAGTGAAGTATATGTTCTTCATCCTGGTGAAAGCATGTACTACGACTCTATTGTTCCTCACCAAGTACGCGCGCATGAAGGTCAAGCAGCTAAGTTCTTGGCTGTTGTGTACACGCCTCTATAAGAAGCGGTATCCACTGCTTCAAGAAGTGTGTTTGCGCCAAGTAGATATGCAAACCGCGAGAGAGGGTGATCGAAGCAGGCCGTTTGTGCTTCGGTGGTACAGGTGTTTGCGCCAGGCGGATAGGCAAATCACAAGGGCGAACTTCTGCATGGAAGTTGCTAATTGTGGACACATTGCGGATGGAGATACGCCGCAGAGAACAAGATGGTAAGCCAAGCTATGAACATGGAAATTTTACCCAACGCACTACTTGCTAACAGACGGCACTTGTTAGCAGGCAATACTTGCTAACAGACAGTACTTAAGTTTTCATTGGTGAATGAGAGAAAGCTCAAAGCTATGACTGAAGAAATAACAATTTACGAAGAGGGTTCTAACGATTATCCTCTTCATTCAGAAAAGACCATCGGTCAGTATTTTCGTGACCAGGTAGCCATCGACCCAAATCAAGAGTTTGTGGTATATCCCGATCGCGACTTGCGCTGGACCTATGGCGACTTTGACAAACGTACCGACGAACTTGCACGTGGCCTTTTGGCTATAGGCATGAAACCAGGTGATCATCTGGGCGTTTGGGCGCGCAATATTCCTGATTGGCTTACCTTTATGTATGCCACTGCTAAAGTTGGTATTGTGATGGTTACCGTAAATCCGGTATACAAGGCTCACGAACTTGACTATGTTCTTAAACAGTCCGACATGAAGGCACTGTGCGTCATTGATGCGTATCGTGACGTAGATTACCTGCAGATCATTCGCGAATTAGTACCCGAAACACTTACTCAGGAGCGCGGACATCTTACCACGGACAATTATCCAGAACTAAAGAACATTATCTACATGGGTCCAGAAAAGCATCGCGGTTGTTACAGCGTCCCCGAGCTTATCTTACTCGGTCGCCACGTGCCCGAAAGTGCACTCAAAGAAGCCGAGGCTCAATTCACCAACAACGATGTTGTCATGATTCAATACACATCAGGAACAACAGGATTTCCTAAGGGTGTTATGCTTTCGCACCGCAACATCTTAAACAACGGCTTCTATATTGGTGACGGTCAAAAGCTCACCCCGAAAGACCGCGTGGTTTTGCCCGTCCCCTTCTTCCATTGCTTTGGTTGCGTGTTGGGCGTTATGGCAAATCTTACCCATCGTTCCACCATGGTTATCGTTGAAGACTTTAACGCAGGGTTGGTCTTGCAGGCTATCCACAAAGAACGCGGCACGGCTGTTTATGGCGTACCCACTATGTTTATTGCCGAGTTGAATCACCCCGATTTCGATACATTCGATTTAACCAGCTTGAGAACAGGCATTATGGCAGGTAGTCCCTGTCCTCCTGAAACCATGCGTGAAGTTATGGATCGCATGTATATGAGCGAAGTTACCATTTGTTATGGTCTTACCGAAACAAGCCCCGTATTTACGCAAACTACCGTAGATGACACTATTGAGCGCAAATGTAATACGGTAGGACGCAAGCATCCCCCCGTATTGGTGAAGGTGGTAAATCCTGAAACAGGTGAGCCGTGTGAAATGGGAGAACCAGGCGAGCTTTGCTGTAAAGGGTACAACGTTATGAAGGGCTACTATAAGATGCCCGAAGAAACCGCAAAAGCAATTGACGAAGACGGCTTCTTGCATTCAGGAGACCTAGGTACGGTAGACGAACATGGCTATTATCGTGTTACGGGTCGCGTGAAAGATATGATTATCCGCGGTGGAGAAAACATTTACCCGCTTGAGGTAGAAAATTTCTTGCTTACCGTTCCTGGCATTTTGGATGCGCAAGTAGTGGGTATTCCTGATGCCCATTACGGCGAAATTGTGGGTGCATTTGTACGTAGGCGCCCCGGTCATGAAGATATGACGGAAGAATTTGTACGTACCTACGCGCAAGAACGCATGGCGCGCTACAAAGTTCCCAAGCATGTATTCTTCGTCGAAGATTTTCCTATGACTCCTTCTATGAAGATTCAAAAATTCAAGCTGCGCGAGATGGCAGTAGAGTTGCTTGAAGGCAAAGCATAGAAGAGCGAGCTTTCTGTATAGAATTAACCGACCTCAACCCAGTCGGTTAACGGATATAGATTCTGCATGTTTTTAAAAAAGAAGTATACCCCCGCATAAATTCAACCGACTTCAACGTATATGCTGAAGTCGGTTTTTTTGCTGGTACTACTGCGCCTAATGAATCCTAATGAGTCAATAAAGTAATGATCCTATGGAATCTTATGAGTCTAAAGTTGATAGCTCGCGTGAACAAGTAACTATATACAGTAATAATGAAAGAACTAAGAACCCCTAGTTTTTTAAGTCCAATGGAGTGCAGAAAGCGGCTTAATGCAGCTCTTCTCCGCTTCCTGTGTATTCAGGAAAGTGAAAAGCAGTGGTGATTCACTGATGTTGTGTAGGTGTTACTTGCCCTATCGATAAGCAATGACCTACACTTCTCAAATGAGTGCTTTGATACGAAAAATCACCGGTCAGACTCGGACAGCAATTCGCTGGGTTTTAGCGTGGGCTAATTGCTCTTTTGAGGGTGTTCATCGTTTTGTTTTGATGGGGATTCTTGTTGTATCTTTTTCGCTCGCCTTAGTTACGTGGTTTGCCCTGCTTGCTTTCGTGCCTATAGCGTACATTTTTTTAACAAAGTCATGGTATGTCGCGCAGCGCATTTATGCGTTGAATTACGTAGAAGTGCAAGAGCAAAATGCGGGCGATATCTTTTGCACTAAAAATGACCGACAGCAACGCGCATGGGTGCTGCTTGGTGTTTCTTTGGTAATCATGATGGCAATTTTTTTGACGGGACGCGCTGCCTTTATTGTTTTACCAGAGCACGCAGTTCCCAGTGAGCTGCTTACGTATCTTGTATTTGCTGCAGTACTCACGGGCGGTTTCTTGTTGTTTTATCTTATGGCATTAAGGTTCAATAAGACGGTTTGGCGCACGCTCGCAAGTGTAACAGTTACGCTTCCTGCCTTCTTTATTGTGGTTGCAGCACTGAGTTTGGTTCTTGCATGGCTGGCGAATATCTTAAAAACTATTGGCCTTTCGCCTGACGTTATGATTTCGGATGGTTTTACACTTCTCTATAATGTACAACGAATTTTAGGCGATGCAACCGACCTCTTTTTGCAGCTAGACCCTCTTATAATTGGAGCTTCCGTTGTCTTTGCTGTTTTGTTGCTGCTATTTTACACGTTTACCATCCCTTATTACTGGATAAAGGGAACGACCTACATCTTTGACGTCATATACTTCATAGCCATTTTGTTTTCAGGCGCAGCAATTATTTTTGCTAGTGGTTGGATAGGGGACGTACAGACATGGCTGGCCGAAACGCAGTACCAGGATTTTGCTCAAGGAATTGATTCTCAAATTATTGATCAACAGGCGGCTTCTCTCTCGAACTATCAATCGAATGAACTGGAATCTTTAGTTAAGGCGCTAGTCCTGCCGTATACAGCAGGGGTGATTGTTGCCCGATTTGTTCTTATGTGGCGTATGAGTGTAGCAAAACGCAAATGCGACGAGGTATTAAATGAAATAGCATCAGCAGCTGAACTGGAGGAAAAGAGGCTGTCTGAATTCGAAAAAATCTATTTCTACTACGACGGAAACCGTACACTGTGGCTAATTGTAATGCGCTCGATCGGAAAACAAGTAGCGCTCCCGCAGCCTTTTATTCCGCGCAAACTTAGCTTTAAAGAGCGCATCACGGGAAATCTTAATGATAGGGTAGACGTCGAGTAGAGTTTTGCGCACGCAGCAGCTAGACAATAGGTCAAATGTTTTCCCGCTTAACATTTTATGCTTGTAAATTTGTAGATGCTTAGTTATAGTTACATAAGTTGTACACATACGCTTAAGATGGGGATATCTATGGAACTAAAATTGCAGCAAAAAGTCTTAGCAAGCTTCTTGATGGTCTTTATGATTATCAGCTTGCTTCCTGCACTAAGCACAACCGCTTACGCAACAGACACATCGACAACCTCACAACCCATGGTCTTGGGCTACGACGGCATTAAGTCGCGTAGCATCACAACAAATTCTGATACCGGAGAGGTCACGGTAAACTATGTTGGTGACACGGTGGTTATGGGTGCTTACAACCGTAGTGGAGTTTATTATCCGATAAGCTGGGTTATGCTTAACAAAGAAGGTACTAAAAGCTTGATGTTTAGCGAATACCTGCTGGGGACAAACAATTTTAGGACAGAAGCCGGTTCTTATGCTGGTGGCACGCTCAATTCAATTATGCATGCCTTTTACACTAATATTTTAGGCCTAACTACCTTTGAGCAAGGAATAATCTTAGATACCACGCTTGAGGGAATTACTATGGGACAAACCAATCCTGCGCTTCTTGATTTAGCGGGACAAAAGTTTTTCCCTCTCACAGCTTATTGGCCTGTTGGTTCTGATTACCCTGTAGGTGAATTTTCTAGCTATGTTGGTCAAGGAACTGACTTAGCGAAAGCTGCACAAATATATAATCCAGAAGAGATTGACCCCGAATCTTCTTGGTGGCTTCGTTATGCTGATGCATTGGTTGATGCTAGTTGGATGCCAACACCTGACGATCTCAATGCAGCTA
>CAYJGC010000066.1:5249-6975 GCA_964369725.1 uncultured Eggerthella sp. | reverse complement strand
TGCAACGCGCTACAGCCAACGCGGCAGGCAAGAGCAGCTGCGGGAGCCGAGAGCAGCTCCCGCATGCTGAGATGTCAAAACCGAATCTCTTTACCCACTCTCTACTGAACCGAGATTGTCGGCGCTTGCCATCCATCACTAATTGCTTCTAGGTCTGGTGAATATATCCTGAGCCATAGATGGAATCCATCTTCGGGCGCAGGCAGCCAGTTGGCAGGATTTTCAGGTGATGCTGCTGAAACAATAATATCAAGCGACCCGTCTTCGTTGTAAACAACATCTGAACGGTCATTGATTGCATACAGATCAAGTTCGTTTGCTACTAAGAAATTATCATCCCCATACATAGTTACCGACCAGAATCCTTTATCTACGACAGGAGGAACTTCGTCGAAATGGATGATATACGTATGTTCGCCGCTTAAAATCTCTCCGTTGTTGTCTACACCCGCTTCAAGATACATAGCCACATACACAGGATTTGCTCCGAGCCCGTCTCGTGCGGTTGCAGCTCTGTATTCATAGGCAGTGCCAAAATCTCCCACAGGTTCGCCCCGATACACCCAGCTACCAGCCTCTTTACTGTACCCAGCTACCGATTCTGCCCACGAGTCATAACAAGCTGCTTTTAGATCTTCCCATGATTTCTCAAACTCTTTTTCGTCTGAGTTAATGCTTGCACTATCAAACGTCAAACCTGCTCCAATATTCAGAGCATTCATCTTGCTCACCAATTCAGCATCTTCGGGCGCTGGCGGATTGTCAGACATGAGCTGATTTGCTAAGTTGAAAAAGGTATTTGCATCCATACTGTCTACTTTATCTACCGGTACATAGACGTTTTCTTCGCTGAATTCACCTGCGGGAAGAACGTAGTTGCTTGCATTACTGTATTCGCTGAGAGGAATTAGTGACATCTGATTTTGTAGATTTACCACATTGGGTAAGTCACTATCTCCATCAAGGAGGGGCCTGCAGATAAACCAAACGCTACTAGTTGGCACATCAATCCTGGTTACGCCTTCTGGGGTAGCTACCTCTTGATCTGGCATAGCTATCATATACACGCCGGCCTCACTAATAACTTCTGCTGTGTTGGTCCAAGCGTCGAGTACTTGAGTTTCCATAAAGCGATCGGTTTCGGGTACGGTATAGAGGATTGGTTCTTTAGAGATGTCCAACCATGCAGTTGTGTACAAAGTGTCCACATTGGGTGTTACTACGCTTTTTGTCTCAGCATTTTTGAGTTCGGAAGAATGCGATAGCTGGTTGATAGGCGCACCGGCTGATGTTGCTTGCTCTACGTTTGTTTGCGCCACCATGGTTACATCCATCATGACAAGCGGATACAGATACGTGTATGCCTCTGATAGTAGTTTTACTGTTTCTTCGTCAGTTGAATTTTGCTGTTCTGCTGTTGTGTTTGCGGGCGACTGAGAAGAGCAGCCCACAAGCAGCACCAATGCAGCTGCACAAATCATGATTAGCATTTTTTTCATAGGTGAATATCCCTTTCTTGTAAGTTGCACAGTACCGAACAAAAACAAATCTGTTCGCGTGTCTCTTTTGTTTCTTTCTGTTATAACTTCTTGCAACAGTATAACCGACCGGCTAAAAACTCAATCAGCTATTTAGAGGCTTTTGTTTTTTGATAGCTGTACGAGGTGATTTAAGCACCCTGCAAACAACCCATCAACCCTATTGCAGAGTTTGAGGCATAGTACAT
>CAYJGC010000066.1:0-5149 GCA_964369725.1 uncultured Eggerthella sp. | reverse complement strand
TGAAGTGTGCGAGATTTAGCCCAGCTTTGCACGAAATGGTGAGGCTTGATTCGACCTTGCGCAAGTTGATGCAACATGGAGCAGCGCAATTCGAGGCTACACAGTTTAGCGAAAAATCCGGGGTACGGAGAAAATCTGGAAAGGTTAGATCATCCCCGAAATTCTAACACGCAATCTACCTGCACCTTTAATTATGACGCGTTTTACTTGTAGAATCGGAAGACAAAAAATCTCTCCGTACCCCCGAAATTTCACTAAAAGGTCGAGAAACTACTTAGGTGTTTTACTTCGATAATATGCGACCAACGCGCTCAAGTGTCAAAACTCAAAAGTAACGGATATGAGAGTTCGCTTACGTAAACCGTTATATTTAAAATGTGATATATAGAGCAAATCACAAAGAAGCAGGCTGGTGTGTGCGTGCTTGATTGAGACAATCAACAACAAATAGAAGTAACCGATGGCGATAACCTACACTACAAACACGCTAGACCAGCACGACTAAATATACTTTCTTACAACACTATTGAACGAGCGCCAATTTTTCATCTTCGGTTAATTGAGGTTTTCCAGATACAGTAACTCCGGTTGGGTTGCTGTATACCGTAGGAGAGAAGTCGGATGCCTTAATGGTAATCGTCTTATATGAATACTCTGTCTGCCTTACCCCACTAGAATGTCGAATAATCATACTAGCGAGCGTCCCATCATCATTAAACGTAAGAGTTGTGAGTGAATCATAAACGTCTCTGTACGCATATACGCCAATTTCTTGATAACCACCTTGAACCATCCTCTACACGCAAAGCTTTATTGCATCTTAAGATCCAGCATTGCCCCATTGGACAATCTGAAGGCTAATGGTCTTTTTGAAACCTCTACCACAAGGTCAAGAGCCCCCAAACGCTTGATATATTTTCTTGTCATTTGCTTTCCCAGGTTTACGCTAGATGATACTTCTTCTAGCGTAATACTCCCAAACATTCCGAATAATTCATATTGAGCCAAGGCATACAGAACAACGCTTTCTTTTTTCGATAATTTGTATTTGGTTTTTACGGCTTCCCTGTTCTTATCAACAATATCTAGCCTGCTCTTGCTTTCGGCGATTTGCTCAATGATACCGTCTTGTGCACCTTTTATAAAAGTTAACATGTCGTACACAAAGAACGTCAACTCACCTTTATTGAGGGGATGCTCTGCCTCTTTAAACGCTCTGTAATAGGCACTGCGATTTTCTGCTATAGCTCGCGACAAAGACAGAACCGTTGGTGCTGACAATGCTTCACTAAGAAACAACGATAGCAAGTATCTTCCTGTTCTACCATTTCCATCGTAAAACGGATGGGCATACTCAAAAATAAAGTGTGAAGCAATTGCAGCTATGACCTCGGGGATATCTTGTCTGTTGATGAGCTCTAATGCAAGAGTTATAGCTTCTATTATCTTACTTTCTGGCTCAAGACCTTTATGGACTACTTTTACTCCATTTGACGTTATTCCAACGCCTTCTGCCCTAAAAATTTTCCCATCTGGCAGCTTGTCTTCAGAAACTTCCCCCTCTACAACTCTGTCATAAATATCTCTTATATCTTTAGGTGAAGAAGGTTTTTTAAGTTTTGATTCTCCTAACTCCAAATACAAATGTGCAAACTCTCGAAATCTCTTTTTTTGAAAACTTGTATCATCTGTAGAATTCAGAGCTTCTTTTACTTCCTTGCGAGTACTGTGAATGTCTTCTATGGCGTTAGTATTTACAACCTCGTCTAAAACAAGGCTTAGCAAAAGAGCTTGCTGCGCAATGCCTGGCACAGACCTCATCATGGTAGAAACTTTACGCTCAGTTCTCAACACCGATTCAAAAAGAACCGAAACTTCGGCTGGCATAGCAACAAAAAGTCTACCGTTTGGTGTTTCAAGACCAATATCAAATGATGATGGCATAGATCGTCTATAATCCGCTTGTTCGTTAATCCATGCATCTCTATTTGTTTCATTGCTTTCATAAAATAGCGTTGAAAGTTTTTTGTATTCCACAAGAGCTCCCCTACCAGTTGATTTATACCTGAGCATTGCTCTTTATAGTATCTCTAGTTTAGTATAAACAACAATGCTGTGAATCTATCTCTATTTATACTATCTTAAAATTAGTATAAATAGCAATGATGTAGATATAGCTTTGTTTATACTATTTTAAGTTTAGTATAAACAACAATGAATACTAACCTTCAATTGTGATTTCAATTTTTCAAGTAGAGAAGCGGTGCTGGCATCTCTACTTGATTCTTATTGCAGTGTGCGAAAAGTGGTATAGAGCTTGGTTTGAGAGAGACAAAAGGCTGCATCGTTTTTTAGTACAGCCCCTTTTGCGTTACAGCCTAACTCTCTTTCTCAACAACAATACCATGAGCAAAGCCATAAACGATACTCCGGTAATTCCCAAAGCAAAAAGAAGTATGTTGTCACCTGTACTAACACCTATTTGGCCAATTTCACTTTCCTGAGTATTTTCACCAGAGTCTACTGGTGGACTTAGTTCTGGGTCCGTGTCAGGGTCAGGAGATATTATTTGCTTTGCGCTCTTATGAAGCAATTCTGCTGCCGCAAGATAAGGCACCGCTTCTTCATCATAGGTTACCGATTGTTCATATACGCCCAATCTAGCTTGAGACATAATTTCAAAGTCATAAGCATCTGCTATTGCGGTATAGGAAAAAGTAAGTTCTTCCCCAGGCGACAAAACCGGAATCTCATAAGTAATTACTCCCGTAGCCTCATCGTAGGTTCCACCTGGACTAGAAGAGTATTTTGTACCTTCAGGAAGCTTTTGATAGACATAGTTATTTTCGCTAGTGAGAACACCGGTATTTTTCACCGTAATGTGATAGTTGATTTCTTGCCCATATACTACATCATACGCGGTTGAGGTGGTATTTTCTATGGTAAGCTTACTGTTTTCTTCTATGTGATACGTGGCTGTGTCATCCATAGAAATATGTTGTTCCACGCCTGAATAGTCAATATAACCTATTCCGGTATCTCCCAACGTTACCCCTTCTTGGCTGCCGCCAGCTTCAATAGCCTCCCAGTCGATATTTTCTGCATCAAACTGTTTATAGAAACTAAGGCGCGCAGATGTTATGCCTGCACTTCCCATATCCCACGATATTTCTTTTGTATCCTTATCGTAGGTGATACCATAAAGGGCTAAATCGTCTAGAGAATCCATTTCTACTTTAGTTGAAGTTGTTTCTTCTTTAATCTTGTACTCCAATACCATTTTATGATCACCTGATATTTCAAGGTTGAAATCATCTTTAATGAAAGTATTTAATTCATTAGTAGTTGTTAGAATTTTTTCTAACTCTCTTTGCACTAAAAGAAGTTCCTCGACTGATCTGGAATTACTCATATTTTTATCTCCATTGGAATCAGTCGTTGCTATAGCGCTTCCCCATGAAGTAAAAAGTGTATCATTTAGGTCGATGCCCACAAAGTAGACAATTGCTCCAGTTTGCTCTACAAAGTCTTGCATATATACACTTATGGCAGATGCGGAAGTATCATTTGGAATGCCATCTGTTGAAAATATCAGTAAGTTTTGATTTCCTGCATTTTCAGGTTTTAGAAATTCTTCTTTAGCTTTATCTAGGCCTTTGAGGTAGTAAGTACCTCCTGTACCTACAGTATTTGCAAATTCACTGTTTAGTTCATTTTCGCTTAAATCTTGATAGGCTTCGAGATAACGTGCAAAGTTTGCATATCCTATTTTATTTCCTGTATTTACTAAAGCTTGTTCTCCCAATTCATCAAATATTGATTTTGATACCATCATCCTGTCGTAACATAAGCCCGAAGCATCCAAATTATCAAAATATTCTTTGGCCGAAATATCCAAATTTAATACATAAGGTGAATAAAATTCTTCGTTAGAAGTAGTATTTTCTTTAAGAAAAAGAGAGTTTTCTATTTTTGTGAAATTCTTTACTTCTTCTTCCCTTTTTACTTTTTCTTCATCGGCCACAGGTTCATCTATATAAACCCTGTTGGATAAGGCTCTGTCTCCCTCGCCCGTGTAATCGTAGTGATTGAGCTGAGATGCGCTATTAGACGGCCAAAAATATGTATTTGATATTGCTATCGTGGAGCTTGCTGTAGCGACACCCTCGCTTATGGCATGTTCTTTAATTTCAGCTAAAATTATGCTTTTACTTCCGTATCTTCCTGACCAATCTCCTGTCCAATCTGATTCTGAAGGAAAATGATAATAATTATAGTTAATGCCGTCTATGGTAATTGGGAATTTATACAGATGATTACTATGGAGACAAGGAGAAGTATATTGATATGACGGAAAACTATTTAGACCTACTTTTTTTGAAGCAATCATGTTCATGGAACCTGATTGATCTATGACGAGCATCGTGTTTACGGGTTGAGCCAACGTATTTCCTGAGAAATCAATATCAACTCTTAGGACATTTTCTTCTTGATCTTCTTCGTTTTCAAAATAAATCGACGTGTTAGAAGCTCCCGTTGCACCCGTTTCTGCCATTTCATTTTTTAAATTTCCTATGGAATCTTCAAAGGGTACATAGCTATCGGTCTCTTGAATATCAATAGATATTTTAGTGAGGTCGATATAACCTTGTCTTAAATCATAGAGAATGTTCGATTCTGCCACTGTGGCAGCACCGACAAGTGCAAAGCTCACCATAAGCAGCATTGCTGCTGTCAGAATTTTCTTAAACACTCAAATCTCCTCAAAAAAGTTACTTGCACTAACATGGCATCTCAACCTAGCAAGATATACAAATACACAACTTTAGAGCATACTAGCTGTTCAAGTAAAAGAAAATGCTTTTTCTAATCTAATTTTTTCTCAACAACAATACTACAAGTAAAGACCCCCCCCCTGTAGTAGACTTCACTCTTAGTTAGCATGCAAGAAATTTTTGGATGAATCTAACGTGTAGGCGGAAACGTCCGAAGGTTTTTTGTTTAGTACGCTTGTTTTGATGCTTACGAAGTAAGAGTTGCGAGTGAATCATACCTGTCTCTGTACGCATGGACGCCAAGCTCTTGATGAGACAGTTCATCAACTCCGCAGGAACAGCTCAACCTCGTGATTGAATGCTTCGGGGCTATT
>CAYJGC010000065.1:0-7162 GCA_964369725.1 uncultured Eggerthella sp. | reverse complement strand
CGATAGACAATTCATGCGGGTGTCGCCAAGTGGTAAGGCACAAGCTTCCCAAGCTTGTATTCGCGGGTTCGAGTCCCGTCACCCGCTCCATTTGAATTCGTACTGCTAGCGGGAGTTTTCGCTAGCAGTTTTTTATGAGTGCGGCAAGGAAGGGGTAGCTATGAGCAGCGAAGAGACTGTCATATCGTATGAGGGGAGATCGATTGCGGGTCTTCAAGGACACAAGTTTGATACGTTTATCTTTGACCTGGATGGAACATTGCTTGAGACGTTGCCCGATTTGGTGGTGCTTACTAATACAGCACTAGCAGAGTTCGGCTTTCCTCCGCGCACAACAGACGAAATTAGGAGCTTTGTGGGCAATGGCGGCCGTGCATTGGTGAACCTTGCGGTGCCTGAAGGAACTTCCGAAGAAAAAACTGCAGAGGTTATGCAGCATTGGAAGGATTTGTATTCTGTCATAGGCAACAAGCTAACGACTGTTTATCCTCATATTGAAGAGACGATGACCAAACTGAGAGAAAAAGGTATTCTCTTAGGCGTGCTTTCGAATAAATTTGAAGAAGGCGTTTTCGATGTAATGGGTGAATACCTCCCAAATCTGTTTGATGTTATGCATGGTGAATCTGAGGAAATACCCCGTAAGCCAAATCCTGCAGGCTTGCTGCGTACCATTGAAGAGTTGGGTTCAGCTCCTGAGCGTTGTGTGTATGTTGGTGATTCGGCAGGGGATGTGTTGGTTTCTCAGCGAGCAGGAACGTATTCGGTGGGCGTTTCGTGGGGTTATCATGATGTGGATAGCTTGAAACAAGCAGGGGCAGATTTAATAATTGATGACCCCCGGGATCTTTTACAGCTTGTTGAAAAGGGAGAGTTTTAGCGAAGTTGCAAAATAGACAAAGCATGTGAAAGGCAGAGCAGGGGTGGCTATATAAAAAGATAGTGTTACAATACCCGACACGCCTCCGTAGCTCAGGGGACAGAGCACCGCTCTCCTAAAGCGGGTGCCGGCCGTTCGAATCGGCCCGGGGGCGCCATGAATTGCAGTCATGTATCAAAAATGATACATATTAGTGATAAGTATATAAAAGTTGTGAGTTTATCTAGTCTGGTTGCAAACATACTAGCTAACCGACTTGAAACCTATTGTTCGCGCGCCTATAATCAAATCAAAGGGTGCGTAGGTACCCCCCTTTTTTTCTTTGTGCAAAGACAAGATGAATGGATGCGGAAAACTATTGTCAAGTAGCGACTTTGGAAATATGGCAGACACGCAACCTGATACGAACAAAGCGCTTGTTGACTCATGCTCTTCCCGACATAATCTGCAACAAGGAGAAGTGTCGTTTGAGACATGTGCTTGTTGTGCCGACAAAAGCCGCAAGGCCTACGGTGTTATTAAGCGTTTATTCGATATTGTTTTTAGTGTAATGGTTATCGTTGTTTTCTTCATTCCAGGTGTGCTGCTTTGTCTTGCTATTCGCATGGAAAGCCCTGGGTTTCCGCTGTATACGCAAGACCGCGTTGGGCGCTTGGGTCGCAATGGTGAAATACGTACATTTCGTATATATAAATTTCGCTCTATGCATAAGGGTGCTGATGAACGGTTGACAGACCTTCAAGATATGAATGATACCGATGGGCCGTTATTTAAGATAAAAGACGACCCACGTGTTACACCCATAGGTCGTTTTATTCGCAAGCACTCCATTGATGAACTACCGCAGTTCTTAAATTGCTTGGCGGGTGATTTGTCTGTTGTGGGTCCGCGGCCATCATTGCCAAGTGAGGTTGCTCAATATCGCGCGCGCGATATGCGAAGACTATCGATAAAGCCTGGTATTACAGGCTGCTGGCAAGTGAGCGGGCGAAGTGACGTGGATTTTGACGAAATGGTAGAACTAGATTTTAGATATATAGAGAGACGTTCTGTAAAGACCGATTTGAAGCTGATAGCAAAGACAGTAGCAGTGGTGTTTACGGGGAAGGGTGCGTGTTAGGTGAATGAATCTTCCGCACGTAAGTGTGCCGGTAGTTTTAGCGATCCGTGCCCCAATCCTGCTCCTGGACGCTACCCATTGCTTAATACCTACGTTAATAATCTGACACTTAAAGAAACAGTTGTTGAAGTTGAAAAGATTATCGCACGAAAGACTCCGGTTCAGCACGTAGTAATAAACGCCTCAAAAATCAATCTCATGCGCGATGATGCAGCTTTGACTTCTATAGTTAATCAATGCCCTCTTATAAACGCCGATGGTGCTTCTATTGTTTGGGCGGCAAAAACACGAGGGCTACCCATTTCTGAACGGGTTACCGGCATTGATTTATTTTTGAATCTCGTTGAAGTTGCCGCTGAAAAGAGCTACACCGTGTATCTTTTTGGGGCAAAAGAAGAAGTTATTCAGGAGACTAAGACAAAGTTGGAGCTTCGGTATCCCTCGCTTTGCGTGGTGGGATATCGGAATGGGTATTTCAATGAAGATGAGGTTGACGACATTGTTGCTGACATGGCTTCATCAGGCGCAGACATGCTATTCGTGGCGTTTTCTTCGCCAAAAAAAGAATACTGGATACATGAGAATCTTGAAAAATTGAACATCCCTTTTGTTATGGGGGTAGGCGGTAGTTTTGATGTTGTTGCAGGCGTTACTCAAAGAGCTCCCAAATGGATTCAAGAGGGGGGCTTTGAGTGGTTGTATCGTTTCATTCAGGAGCCAAAAAGGCTATGGAGGCGCTATATTATTGGTAATATCAGGTTTGTTTCATATGTGCTTGCAAGTAAATATGGCAAAGACAGGGGTGGCCTTTCATGATTAACGTAATAGGGCTGGGATATATTGGTTTGCCAACTGCACTTATGTTTGCAAGCTGCGGTGTTAAGGTTGTAGGTACTGACTACAACGAGAAGTTGGTTGCTACTTTAAACAAAGGGATGACCACCTTTAAAGAAGACGGGTTAGAAGAGCTGTTTTCCGTGGCCGTTGAAGCAGGTATTGAGTTTTCTGCAGAATACGCATGCTGTGAAATCTATATTGTAAGCGTGCCAACCCCATATGACAAACTATCCAAAAAGATAGACCCTTCCTATGTGGTTAGTGCGGTTGAAAAGGTGCTCGATGTTGCTCCTAAGGGTGCAATTGTGGTGATTGAATCCACGATATCGCCAGGCACTGTTGATGGGTCTGTGCGTCCCGTCATAGAAGCGCGCCAGATTGCGGTAGGCAAAGACATCCATCTTGTTCATGCCCCAGAGCGGATAATACCGGGTGACATGCTTCATGAACTGCGAAAAAATAGTCGCACCATAGGGGCAGATAGCCCTGAAATTGGCGAGCAAATCAAAGAGCTCTATGCATTATTTTGCGAAGGCGAAATAATAGTAACGGATATTCGTACAGCTGAAATGACTAAGGTGGTAGAAAATACTTTTCGTGACATCAACATCGCTTACGCTAACGAGCTTGCAAAAATTTGCCGAAGCGACGACATGGATGTTTATGAAATCATTCGCATTGCTAACAAGCATCCAAGGGTGAACATTCTTTCACCTGGTCCTGGTGTAGGAGGGCATTGTATAAGCGTAGATCCTTGGTTTTTGGTCGGAGGATATCCGAGTCTTGCTAATGTGATTCTTGCGGCTCGCAAAGCCAATGATTCAATGCCAGATTTTGTTCTCGATCGTATATTTGAGCTTATGGCAGAGAACAATATTACAGATGTTTCTCGCGTTGGGGTGTATGGGCTTACGTACAAAGAAAACGTTGATGATACTCGTGAAAGCCCTACGTTGCAGATGCTTGAGTTGCTGGAGAGAAGATTGCCAAGCAACTTAATTAGGGTTTATGACCCCTGGGTAGAGCCTGGTGTCGTCCCTAACCAGGTGCATTCGATGACAGAGTTTTTAGATGGTCTGGAAATGGTAGTTGTCATGGTTGGACATTCCCAGTTAAGGGAAGACCTTTCGGCTCTTGACAATGTCGTTGTTCTCGATACGCGAAATGTATGCGATTCTAGCTCCAACGTTCACAGGTTGTAATGCCCAAGGAGAGTCTGTTGAAGAAAAAAATCATGCTCGTTTTTGGAACACGTCCTGAAGCTATCAAAATGTGTCCGCTTGTAAACGAGCTGAAGGCAAGGCCCGATAAGCTTGAGGCAATTGTCTGTGTCACAGGGCAGCATCGAGAGATGCTTGATCAAGTATTATCGGCTTTCGATGTTGTGCCAGATTATGACCTTTCTATTATGAGGTCTGGCCAAACACTGTTCGATGTTACCTATGACGTGTTGTTTGGAATGAAAGAAATCCTTGAGCAGTCTTGCCCAGATGTTGTTCTTGTTCATGGTGATACCACTACATCTTTTGCAGCCGCTCTTGCTTGCTTTTATTTGCGGATTCCCGTTGGACACGTGGAGGCGGGTCTTCGCACCTACGATATATATTCGCCGTGGCCAGAAGAATTCAATCGTCAGGCTGTGGACATAGTTTCTAAATGGTATTTTGCGCCAACCGAAGCCTCAAGGTGCAATCTTTTGGCAGAAGGTAAACCTGCTGAAAGGGTACATGTCACGGGTAATACAGGAATTGATGCCTTGCGCACAACGGTGAGGCAAGAATGGTCTCACCCTATTCTAGATTGGGCGCAGGGTTCGCGACTCATTTTGTTTACGGCGCATCGCCGAGAGAATCACGGAGAGACTATGCGTGGCATGTTTCGAGCTATTCGTCGAGCAATCGAGGAGCGTCCAGATATCAAGGCTGTGTATTCTCTTCATATGAATCCTGAGGTGCGTGCTGCGGTTGACGCTGAATTGGAGGGATTCGACCGATTGTGTGTTGTTGAGCCCTTGCCGGTTTTTGATTTCCATAATTTGATGGCTGTTAGCTACTTAATCCTTACGGATTCCGGTGGTATCCAAGAGGAGGCAGCTTCGCTCGGCAAGCCTGTTCTTGTGATGAGGGATACGACTGAGCGACCTGAGGGAATTGAGGCTGGGGCGCTCCGCCTTGTAGGAACCGGAGAAGATTTGGTGTACCGCGCTTTTTGCGAATTACTTGACGATTCCACTGCCTATGAAGCCATGGCGCGTGCGTCAAGCCCCTATGGCGATGGATATGCGAGCAGGCGAATTGTGGACGTGTTAGAAGAAGAGGTGTAGTTGTGGGTCTCGAATGGAAGCTTCGAAGACTGATGGCAATGAGCTCAAAAGAGGTTATTTGGCGCGTAGTTCAGAGAGGTCTCCAAAAACGCGAGCGCACGAAGTATGCAAATAAAGTCGCTGTTTGGGATGCTTCTTACGATGGCGTTGTTGTGGCGGATGCAGACTGGTCGATGCTCGGAATCAATTGGAAAAATGAAGCTTTTTCTGCGCAGCTGGAAATAGAGTTGTTGGGTAATTTATCTTACCGTGAGTGCAACAGAAAGTGGCTTGCTGGGTTTCAGACAGATGCTGACTGGCCTCTTGTATTTTCGTATGACATTAGCCCTGGAGCTGCGGATGCTCCAGGGGATATTCGTACAAATTGGGAATTGAATCGACATCATCAAGTAGCATGCTTTGCAAAAAATCTTTATGCTACGGGTGATCTTGTCTATCTTAGTGAAATCCAAGATATCTTAGATGATTGGAGCAAGGTTAACCCCTTTTTATGGGGACCGGCCTGGGCAAGTGCCATGGAGGTTGCCATTCGCTCAATCAATTGGATGTTTGCGGCGGCATTTCTTGATGCGGCAAAATCAAAGCTGCCTGATTTAGAAAGAGACCGCGTCGGGGCGTTGTCTGAGCGCATATCGACTGGGGCGGTAAATATGATTGCCTACGTATCTCAGCATATTTCTCGCTATAGTTCTGCTAATAATCATTGCATTGTTGAGGCGGTTGCGCTGGGAGTCGCGGGGTATGTATATGGAGAAGAGCGCTGGGGGGCTGATGCTTTTGCCATGTTAAACCGGGAGCTTTTTCTCCAGACGCATCCCGACGGCGTTAACAAAGAGCAGTCGCTTCACTATCAGACCTTTGTTATGGAAGCATACGGTTTATACCTGCATGTTCGACAAGCTTCAGGATTTCCCGTACCGCCAAGCTGGGAAGACCTTTTGTCAAAGTGTTGTAAATATGTCTATGACTGCAAGGTTGGCGGGCAACGCTATCTTGAATTTGGAGACAATGATGAAGGAATTATCCTTAATCTATCTTCAGTAAAACCATGTCATCCTGAACATGCTCTAGTTTTATTGGGGATGGAATTGTCGAATGAGCTCATGGATTGGATGCCCATTCGAATCGAAGATGAAACATCTTGTTGGCTCTATGATAAGATCGAAAACAGGGAGCTTAACTGCGGAGATGCTTCGAGAGATTATCAAAATCCCTGTAGGGTATATCCCGATGGTGGTGTTAGCATTTTACGCTCAAGCGATGATCGCCTTGTGGCAGGGGTTGATCACGGGCCATTAGGATTTGGTAGCATTGCTGCGCATGGGCATGCCGACGCATTAAGCGTGCAGATGTACTTCGATGGAAGTCCGATTGTGATTGATTCGGGAACGTATAGATACAACGGCGATCAAGCTGTGCGCAATTACTTTCGTTCTACCGCTGCGCATAGTACGGTACAGGTAGAGGGGAAAGATCAATCCAAGATGCTTGGCGCATTTTTGTGGGGAGAGCGTGCGGAGGCTCGTATTGAGGAGGTAGGCGAGTGCTTTGTGTGCGCAAGTCACAACGGCTATAGTCCAGCCATACATCAAAGAAGTGTCGTTATGGGAGACTATGCAGTTTGCATCAAAGACTGTCTGAAAGGCCTTGGTAGCAAGAGTGCTAGACATCGTTTGCTTGTGATTAGCGAAGAGGTGCCTCATGTTACAAAAGATGGCGTGGTTCTTTATGTTGCAGGAAACGATATTTCAGTATGTTGCAATCTTGGAGAACCGACCGTAACAGCAGCTACCTGGTCACCGCGTTATGGCATTGTTGAGAGCTGTTTCGCTCTCACCTGGGATTTCGAAGGAGATCAGAGCTTCGAAACAAGCGTGTCATGCAAAACGCGCGAAGATATGCACGTGTCCAACTGAGAGTGTAAGTGCGGCGCTTTTAATGCGAAGAAAACCAAACAACTTTTCTCTCAAGCACAACAAAGAAAAAAGTTTTCAAGAAATTT
>CAYJGC010000064.1:0-7197 GCA_964369725.1 uncultured Eggerthella sp. | reverse complement strand
ATCATGCGGTCATCACCAAAAAGCTTGAAAGCCAAGCGCACCATAGCGGGATGAATATGAATACCATCTGCAATGATTTCCGCCGTAACTTCATCATGTTCAACCGCTGCAGGAATAGGACCGGGTGTACGGTGGTGCATACCTGACATGGCATTATACAAATGAGTCAGTTGACGTGCACCCAGCTCAAAGGCGTGTGCTGCCGTCTCATAGTCGGCTGCCGTATGAGCCAAAGAGACACGCACTTCACCTGCAAGCTCTTTAATAAATTCATCCGCACCCGCTTCTTCGGGGGCAATATCAACGAGCTTAAACATCCCCTCTGCTGCTTTTTGCAAACGGCGGAACTCGTCAACGCTGGGATTGCGCACGTAATCAGGGTTTTGCGCCCCCACCTTCCCAGGCGAAATAAAAGGTCCTTCCATATTGATTCCCACAATGTCCGCTTCAGTGCTGCTTGGCTCAAACGCAGCTACCGCTTGCGCTGCTTCAATAAGCACTTCTTCTGGGAGTGTCATAGTAGCTGGGCACAAAGCCGTAACACCACGAGACGCCTCATAGGCTGCCATATTGTGAAGCCCCGCAAGAGATCCATCGCTTACGTCCGCATTCGCGCTACCATGAAAGTGCACGTCCACAAGACCGGGAATTACATAACATCCTGCTGCGTCAAGCTCTTGCACCTCTTCGGCAACAACTTCAGAAAAAAATCCCCCATTAATAAAAAGATTACGAGCTTCAAAACCCTCGCCATTAAAAACTTGTCCGTTTACGATACGCATACCACTGTCCTTTCCCAGATAGTAATAACCACGCTTACCCTAAGGAATAAGTGCGCCAGCCTCCGAATCAACAATAACGGTTACGTGAGGATGTAGTTGCAAAATCGAAGCGGGAACCTGTGGCACAACAGGACCAAAGAACGCTTCACGCACAATCTTCGCTTTGCTTGCACCGCTCACTATGACTACTATTTTACGCGCTGCCATGATAGTTCCAATGCCCATTGTATAGGCTTGCGTAGGAACTTCATGGATGCCGTTAAACAATCTACTGTTTGCCTGAATTGTGCTTTGCGCTAAATCTATCTTATGTGTTGCAACCGCAAAAGAGGCGGCTGGCTCATTAAATCCGATGTGCCCATTGATCCCTAGCCCCAACAATTGAATATCAATGCCGCCCGCTTTTTGAATAGCCTGCTCATAGGAGTCACAAGCGTCCTGAGTGTTGGTATTCATACCGTCAGGAACATGCGTTGATTCCAAGCAAATATCCACTTTGTTAAACAAATTCGTTTCCATAAAGTAACGGTAGCTTTGATGATGACGTGGCTCTAGTCCGCAATATTCATCAAGGTTAAATGTTGTTGCCTGGGCGAAACTAATTTTACCTTCTTGAAAATCTTTGACTAATTCTGAGTACAAACCTAAAGGCGTCGTGCCTGTTGCAAGACCAAGTACCGTATCCGGTTTTTCTGCTAAATGATCGGAAAAAATATCCGCGACTTTTCTGCAAGCCGCCTCATAAGAATCAAGTGCTACAACGTTCACGCATAATCCTCCTCGTGAAATGAAAAAGACAGAAGTCACATTGTACTCTCATTTTCCTGAGTAAAAAGAGTTTTTAAGAAATTATATCGGTTGAAAGAATTAATTTTATTAACGAGTCTTTTTATTCCTTCTTGTCACTACCTAAGTTACTTCTCCCGCCTGTACAACAAGTTTTAGAGTGACGGCAAATTGAGCTTAGGGCGGCCTCCCCTTTGTTAAAACCGCGCTACAAGGTAGATAACGAGAGCATTGGCACGTATTGCTGCGTATGCTATATACTTACCATAGCCGATACGTTTACGGCGTGTAACTTTTAAGGAAGGGAGCCACCATGCTCAACAATTTTTGCAAGAAGCCCCTTTGGGAATGCACAAAAACGCTTGCGAAGGTAGCACAAGGCAACCAACCTGCCGATACCGTCATAAAAGGTGCACGGCTCATTAACGTTTGCACTTCTGAAATTCAAGAAAATATCGATGTCGCCATCGCGCAGGGAAGAATTGCCTATATAGGATCTGCCGACCATTGTATCGGTGAGAAAACGTGCATCATTGATGCACAGGGTCAATACATCGCACCTGGCTTTTTAGATGGTCACATTCATGTGGAGTCATCAATGATGGGAGTAGGAGAATATGCTCGCACGGTTATTCCGCATGGGACTACCGGCATCTACATGGATCCTCATGAGATATGCAACGTTTTAGGACTTAAAGGCGTGAAGCTGATGGATGAAGACGCCCACCGCACCCCACTTAAGACAATGATTACCACTCCGTCGTGCGTGCCAGCGGTACCGGGATTTGAAGATACGGGGTCATCTATAGGACCAGATGATATTGCAGAAACAATGAACTGGCCAAGCGTAGTGGGATTAGGCGAAATGATGAACTTCCCTGGCATCCTGAACAGTACCGACCATACGCACGATGAAGTTGCCGCCACTTTAAAAGCCGGCAAAATTGTAACGGGTCATTATTCTATGCCTGAAACGGACAAGGGGTTGAATGCCTATATCGCAACGGGAGTGCGCTGCTGTCATGAATCCACGCGGGCAGAGGATGCTTTAGCCAAGATGCGCTTTGGTATGTACGCCATGATGCGCTACGGTTCTGCATGGAAAGATCTTCCAGCATTAGCAAAAGCCCTTACCACAAACAACATCGATTCGCGTTATGCCATCTTAGTTTCAGACGATACCCACCCCAACACCCTTGTCACCGACGGACATTTAGACCATATAATACGTGTTGCGGTGAACCTCGGCATCGACCCGGTTACTGCTATCCAAATGATAACGATCAACTGTGCACAATGCTACCAAATGGATCACGACCTGGGTTCTATAACGCCTGGAAAGTGCGCAGACATTGTCTTTCTAGACAATCTGGAAAACCTGCAAGTCACGCGCGTTATGATTGATGGTGAAATTGTTGCTGAAAAGGGCAAGGCAACCTTCGCATTAACGCCCTTTGAATTCCCTCTTTGGGCAACCGATTCCATGCATCTTGGAATTGAAATCACCCCTGAATCGTTCATTATTCCCCTGCCGGACGAGACGAAAAATGCGTCAGCATGGGTTCGCGCTATCGAGGTTATCCCAGGAAAAGTGGGTACACTGGAAACATCAAGACCTGTATCGATTGCCGACGGGACACTTCAAGCAAACACAGAACTAGATGTGCTTAAGACTTTTGTATTCGAACGCCATCATGCAACAGGCACGTTTGGCTATGGCTTCGTAAAGGGTTTTGGCATCAAGCACGGGGCGATGGCTTCTACCGTAGCGCACGATGCCCACAATCTGCTTGTTGTTGGCACAAATGATGAAGACATGGCGCTTGCGGCAAATACCCTCATCGAATGCGGTGGAGGTATGGTTGTAGTTGCACATGGCGTAATTTTAGGACTTGTTGAGCTTCCTATAGCTGGCCTCATGGACACCCTCCCAGCAAAAACAATGGCAGAGAAAGTTCATCGCTTAGAAGAGAGTTGGGTAGAGATTGGCTGCACTATGCCCTCTCCTTTTATGACCATGGCTCTTATTTCGCTTGCCTGCTTGCCTGAGTTGCGCCTAACCAACCGCGGTCTTGTGGACTGCACCACCTTCCAGTTTACACCTCTCTTAACAGACCAATAGGAAAATCGACCGAGTCTTGAGCTTGATTGTAAATTAGGAAAACCGCCTGCGTTCAGTTTGATTGTCAAATTTCCTTATTGCCAAAACAACAATGGAGCCCGAGGGCTCCATTGGATAAAACATTATCTAGCAGTGATGATTAAAGACTGAGTGCTTGCTTTACATCTGCGTAAACAACATCAGCATCACGATCTCCATCTATAGCCACGAGCAAGTCACAGCCACGATAGTAGTCGATAAGTGGCGACGTAGACTTTTCGTACACATCAAGACGATTACGTACCGTAGCTTCATTGTCATCATCGCGCTGATACATCTCACCACTATCTTTAGGGCAAACTGTATCTGCCGCAGATCCGATGTAGCCACATTCGCGACACATACGACGTGAAGTCAAACGCTTTACGATAACCTCGGAATCCACATCAATAAGCAAGGCAGCATTCAATGGGCGCTCAAGCTTAGAAAGCTCAGCGTCAAGTGCAACCGCTTGCGCAGATGTGCGAGGAAAACCATCAAGTATAAAGCCATTTGACGTATCACCATCCTGAAGACGCTCGGTAACAAGCCCAATAATCACGTCATCAGGAACAAGATCGCCAGCATCCATATAGGATTTAGCTTTCTTGCCGAGCGGCGTACCTGCCTTAACGGCGGCGCGCAGCATATCACCCGTAGAGATATGAGGCATGGCAAATTCCTCAACCAGCTTAGCAGCCTGAGTACCTTTTCCAGCACCAGGAGCGCCTAGTAATACGATATTCATAGAGCTACCTTTCTACTGTATACCTACTTAAAGAACCCATCATAATTGTGCATCTTCAACTGACTCTCAATTTTGCTCATAGTATCCAGAGCAACACCAATCATAATCAGAATAGACGTACCGCCAAATGCTTGAATCAACGTATTGCCCGTAAAGTAAAATATTATGGTAGGAACAACAGCGATTACTGCAATAAAAATACCTCCTGGCAGCGTTACGCGATTCAAAACATTCTTGATGTACGTAACCGTTGCAACTCCTGGCCGCACACCAGGAATAAAGCCACCCTGCTTACGTAGGTTATCTGCCGTCTCTTCAGGGTTGAAGATCATTGACGTATAGAAGTACGCAAAGAACACGATGAGGACTACTGTTAATATCCAGTTAATCCACCCAGTAGACATGGCATCAGCAACCGTGGTTAACCAACCTACATTAAACAACGCAGCAAGCTGTGCAGGGAAGTAGAGCAAACAACTAGCAAAGATGATAGGAATAACACCAGCAGCATTTACCTTCAACGGAATATAGGTTGATTGTCCACCCATAACCTTGCGACCCTGAACACGCTTTGCATAATGTACAGGAATACGACGCTGTGCACGCTCAACATATATAATAGCTGGTATGCAGGCTAGGACTACAAGTACTATTACAGCAGTAATAGCAATACCCATCCACATATCCGTCTGCAATCCAACTGATGAGAATATTGCAGAAGGAACTGCGCTGATGATGCTGGCAAAGATGATCAACGACATTCCGTTACCAACACCGCGCTGCGTAATCAGTTCACCCATCCACATAATAAACGCTGTACCTGCGACAAGGGTAAAGACCACGAGGAAGTCGGTAAGGAGTTCAGGAATTTCTGAACTAAAAACAACGCCATAGGCATCAGACTTAAATAAAAGCAAGTAGCCAATAGCATTAATAAGACCCAGGCCAAGCGTTAGGTAGCGCGTAACCTGCGTAATCTTACGTCGTCCAGCATCCCCTTCTTTAGCCCAACGTCCTACCGCAGGAATAACACCTTGCATAAGCTGCATAATAATTGATGCAGTAATGTAGGGCATAATACCTAGCGAGAACACTGAAAAGTTGGAGAGTGCACCGCCGGTAAACAAGTCAAGCATTGCCATAGATACGCCAGAATCCTGAAATGCCGTAGCAAATTCATTAAAGGGAATACCCGGTACCGGTACGTATGCACCAAAACGATATAAAGCAAGAATCGCGAGCGTGAACAAGATTTTCTTGCGCAGCTCGGGAACCTTAAATGCATCGACAATAGAGCTTAGCAAGGCTCTTCGACCTTTCCTCCAGCCGCCTCAATTTTTGCCTTGGCGGAAGCTGACACTTTGTCAACCTTAACGGTAAGAGCTTTGGTGATCTCGCCATCGCCAAGAACCTTCACCAAAGCATCTGCATGCTTAATGATGCCCTTAGCTTTTAAGGTATCGCCACTCACTACATCGCCAGCCTCAAAGTTCTCATCAAGACGGCTTACATTTACCGGCAAATACTCAACACGGTTGATGTTGGTAAAACCAGGGAGTTTTGGCAAACGACGTGCCAATGGAGTCTGTCCACCCTCGAAACCAGCACCTTTAGTTCCACCAGCACGAGAATTCTGGCCATTCATACCACGTCCGGCAGTCTTGCCCGTTCCTGATGCAGGTCCGCGACCAACACGCTTACGAGGTTTGCGAGATCCATCAGCAGGTCTTAAGTCTTTGAGTTCCATTACAAATCTCCTTCGATTCGCTTAACCAGGCAGAAACCTGGCGCTGGCAGCTCGCCGCCAGCAAACTTCTAAATTTCTTTAGTGCAAACAAGCGTTATGCTCTCTACACTCTACACAACATAGCCTATATGTTGGCAAAATCCGCCGGGGATAAAACCGGCGGATTCAATTAAATATTCTCTACCTCTACGAGGTGCTTGATCTTGAAGATCATACCGCGAACAGAAGCGTTGTCCACCTGCTCAACGGAGCGATTAATCTTGCCGAGACCCAAAGCGCGAAGCGTAGCAGCTTGGTCTTCTTTGTAGCCAATTGCACTCTTAATCTGCGTAATGCGAAGAGTCTTCTTTACCTCTGCCATTACTTCTTCTCCTTCCAGCCATACATCTGAGCTACAGAAATATCGCGACGTGCTGCGACATCCTGTGCACTCTCTAAGCTCTTAAGGCCTTCTGCAGTAGCTTTAACAACGTTCATAACATTGTTGGTACCCAAAGACTTGGTAAGAACGTCGGTTACGCCAGCAAGCTCAAGGATAGCACGAGCTGCGCCACCAGCGATAACACCAGTACCAGGAGCAGCTGGCTTCAAAAGTACGCGTCCTGCACCATACTCACCGATAATCTCATGAGGAAGTGTCTTTTCTTCAGTCAAAGGCACGGAGAACATGTTCTTTTTGGCATCTTCAATACCCTTTTTGATAGCGATAGGCACTTCTTGAGATTTACCCATACCGATGCCTACGCGACCATTGCCGTCACCAACTACCACCAAAGCAGTGAGGGCAAAACGACGACCACCCTTAACTACCTTAGATACGCGATTGATATATACGACGCGTTCCTCAAGCTCGGGGACCGCGGCGTTGTCTTGTTTATTACGAGCCATAAGACATTAACCCCTTCTAAAATTTCAGGCCAGCTTCACGGGCTGCATCGGCCAAAGCCTTAATGCGTCCGTGATACAGGTTTCCGCCACGATCAAATACAATCTC
>CAYJGC010000063.1:1599-7258 GCA_964369725.1 uncultured Eggerthella sp. | reverse complement strand
TCAATGCTACAATCGTACGGCAATTCCTTGGCTACGCATGTGCTCCTTTACTTGGCGCACGGTGAGTTCGCCGAAATGGAATACGCTTGCTGCTAAAACAGCATCGGCTTCACCCTCAATGATACCTTGCGCAAAATGCTCCAGCTCGCCCACACCGCCACTTGCAATGATGGGGATATTCACGCTACGAGCCACGGCGCGGGTAAGCGCGCAGTCAAAACCATCGCGGCTTCCGTCGCGATCCATGCTGGTGAGCAAAATCTCTCCCGCACCGCGATGGGCTGCTTCTTTAGCCCACTCAATAACGTCAATCCCTGTTGCGGTGCGCCCACCGTGAACATACACTTCCCACTTGTTGGGGTTGCCTGGCACCTGCTTAGCATCAATGGCACACAAGATTGCCTGAGAGCCAAACGCTGCAGACGCTAAACTAATAAGCTCGGGATTTGCCACAGCGGCAGAATTAACCGACACCTTATCTGCACCAACCGCAATCATCTTGCGAATATCTTCCACACTACGAAACCCACCACCCACACAATAGGGCAAATGCAGTGCAGCGCTTGCATGACTTGCCAGCTCTACCGTGGTATCGCGTTTATCGCTTGTTGCTGTGATATCTAAAAAGATAACTTCGTCGGCTTTTTGCTCGTCATAGCGTTGAGCCAGCTCAATGGGGTCGCCCGCGTCGCGCAAGTTAACGAAATTCACGCCTTTTACCACGCGGCCGTCTTTCACATCCATGCAAGGAATTACGCGCTTGGCTAGCATACGCCACCCGCCAATCCACAGGGGTTTGCCTGCACTTTTGCTGCCTGAGCTGCGCGCGTTGCCTCTTCGCACGCGCGCACGCCCTCTTCGACCGACAGGGTTCCTTCATAGACAGCACGCCCCGCAATCACGCCTTCAATACTGTCTGCCACTGGTGCCAATCGCTCAATATCGGCCACGCTTGCCACACCGCCCGATGCAATTACCGGATAACCAAACGCCGCCGCCATGCGCTCATAGGCGGCCACTTCCAAACCTGTCTGCATGCCATCGCGTGCAATATCAGTATAGATAAGGTGCCTAAAACCCACCTCGGCAACGTGACGTGCCAACTCTTCTGCTGCCACACCCGAACCTTCACGCCAACCCGATACGGCAACTTCGCCACCCTTAGCATCAATGCCCGCCGCCAACATGTGCCCGTAGCGCTCCACGGCTTCCTGCGCAAATTCTGGCTGCGCCACCAATGACGTACCCAACACCACGCGCGTTACTCCTGCATCTGCCAAACGATCAAGCGTTTCAAGCGAACGAATACCACCGCCCACCTCTACCTTGAGAAACGTTTTACGTAAGATGCGTTCGATAATGGCGATATTTTCTGGCTTACCAGACTTAGCGCCATTCAGGTCAACCAAATGAAGCCAGGTTGCGCCTTGATCCTCAAATCTTTGCGCCTGATCTGCAGGGTCATTGTTGTACACCGTCACGCGGTTGTAATCACCTTTTGCCAAACGCACAGCTTTTCCGTCCAAAATATCAATAGCAGGCAACAAATACATAGCCCTACACCCCTTTCACCAGGTCAACAAAATTGCGTAGCACCAAAGCACCCGCGTCAGAACTTTTTTCTGGATGGAACTGCACACCAAAGGCCACATCTCCGTACTGCACCACCGAAGGCAAAGCCACCGAATGCGTGGTATACGAAACAGCAAAAGGCCCGTCAGGGGCAATATAGCTGTGAGTAAAATAAAAGTAAGTACCCGGCTCAATACCGCGCATAAGCGGGTTATCCGCAAAAAAGTCGCTTTGAGCAGGCTCTACCGTATTCCATCCCACATGCGGTACTTTGTAGGTGTTGCCCTGTGCATCGACGCACGGAATCTTGGTAACAACTCCCGGCAACACTGCCAACCCTTGCGCGTTGTTACTTGAAGCGTTGTCGTCTTCTTGCGGCGCGCCTTCAACACCTTCTTCAAACATAAGGTGCTGCCCCAAGCAAATGCCCAAAAAGGGTACACCTTCTGCAATGCGTTGACGAATTATCTCTGTTTGACCCAGGTTGTTCATAGTTATGGCAGCATCATTAAAGGCTCCCACACCCGGCAAAACAATAGCATCGGCACGCGCAATAACCGCAGCGTCGTCACTCACAACCACCTCACCACCTGCAGCAATGAGTCCACGCTCTACGCTCAATAAATTACCCTTATGGTAATCAACTACAACAATCATACTCACTTCACTCGTTTCTTATGCACTTCAAAAATCTTATGAGCCTTCTATTCTAGTGCTTACATTTTTGCACCCTTGCGAGCATGCCTACATCATCAAACTCGCTCATATACACCTTACCGGCAAGTCTTCCCTCGGAGCTTTCTGGCAAACCCATATATAAACGGCACTCCTTACAGCGCACCCTTGGTAGAAGGCAAGGCGTCTCCTGCGCGCTCGTCGTATTCCACCGCTTCACGCAGCGCACGCGCCACCGACTTGAAAACAGCTTCTACCACGTGATGCGTGTTTTCTCCTGCCAACTCACGCACATGCAGCGTCACGCCGGCGTTTACCGCAAAAGCAATAAAGAACTCTTTTGCCAACGTTGCGTCAAACGAACCCAACATCACCGGAGCCACGTTTACATCCCAGTGAAGCTGACCGCGCCCAGAAATGTCACATGCCGTCATAACGAGTGCTTCATCCATAGGCAATACACACGAACCAAAGCGACGAATGCCGCGCTTGTCATCGAGCGCCTTTGCAAACGCTTGACCCAGCACGATACCCGCATCTTCTACGGTGTGATGACCGTCAACCTCTAGGTCACCCACCACGTGAGTTTGCAGATCAAACAAGCCATGCTTCCCAAAAGCGCAAAGCATATGGTCGAAAAAGCCAATGCCCGTTTGCGTATCGACCAAGCCAGTACCATCCAAATCAAGACGCAGCTGAATGTTGGTCTCGTTGGTAATACGAGAAAGCTCTGCAACGCGTGTCGTTTTCATATTCGCTATGCCTTTCTGGTTATAATGTCGCGCAGTGCCTGTAAGAACGCATCGTTTTCCTCAGGCGTTCCAATACTTACGCGCAAACAGCTTTCCAAGTACGAAGAATTGGAAAGATCACGAATCAAAATACCCTGTTCATACAACTGTTCCCACACCTCTGCAGCGTTTTCAAGGCGAAACAAAATGTAGTTAGCATCACTGGGAAACGGCTGTACGCCCGGGAATTTTTTCAAAGCGCCAAACACGCGATTGCGCTCTTCAATGATGCGCGTAATGCCCGGCTCAAACTTTCCGCGATTTTCATACACCACGCCCGCAATTGCCTGCGACACAGCACTCACCGAATACGGTTGGCGCACTTTAATAAGCTCGCGGACAACTTCTTCATGACCAAGCACGTACCCCATGCGCACACCCGCCAACGAAAACGACTTGGAGAAGGTGCGCAAAATGAGCAGGTTCTTATGTTGGTTAAGATACGGGCGCGTTGTATGACGAGAAAATTCAAAGTATGCTTCGTCCACCACCACAAGTGCATCGGTCGTGTTAAGAACTTCGCTAATGAAAGCATCTCGTGCCTGTTGCCCGGTGGGATTGTTAGGGCTGGTGATAATAACGTAGTCAATGTCCCCTTGACGTAAACATTCAAGTACCGCCTCTTCGTCAATGGTGTAGTCATCTTTGCGCGCAATATTGACAACATTGGTGCCAGTCAAGCGCGCATTGTGGTCATACACAGAAAACGTTGGGGGCAAATTAAGCAACGTGCGCCCCGGTCCACCCCAAGCAAGTGCAATATTGAAAAGCAGTTCGTCACCGCCATTGCCCATTAACACCTGCTCACGCTCAAGGCCATTAGCCTGCGCAATTTTGTCTCGCAGGTCATTAGCAAGCGGATCTGGGTAGCGATTAAACGACGCGCGCCTTACCGCATCCATAACCTGCCGACGCATATCTTGTTCGATATCGCAGGGGTTTTCGTTTGCCGACATAATGGCATCTGCCGGAAGGTATTTGGGGTCATAAGGAACAATATCTGCCAAATGGCTCGCAGATGGTCGCACATTAAGCATGGGGGTTTTCTCCTTTAGTAGCAGCAGGGGCATTGTCCTTGCCAGCGGACTTGTTTGCGCTGTTGTTGTGTGCAGATGCACCGGAGTTGCACTCGCCCTCACCGGTGGACACACCAGGGCCGCCTGCCATGCCAAACACGTTGCCCGTTTCCATCAAATTCATGCGCATTTCAACACTCATAGCATGCGCCCAGAGTCCCTCGTGGCGCGCAATGGTCATAACAGCATGCGCATCACGAGCCAGCGCCTGCGATGAATACTGAATTACACTGGATTTCTTTACGTAGTCATCCACCGAAAGCGGTGATGCATAGCGTGCGGTTCCACCCGTAGGGAGCGTGTGATTAGGGCCAGCAACGTAATCTCCCACCGCTTCAGGAGTCCAAGCACCCAAGAAAATAGCACCTGCATTACGAATGGATCCCAGCTGGTCAAAGGCGTGGTCAATGTGCATTTCAAGATGCTCAGGAGCTATCACGTTGACAGCCTCCATGGCTTGAGTCATATCTTGACAGACCACAATGATACCTTCGTTTGCCAAAGATGCCGCAGTGATCTCTGCGCGCGTAGAAGATTCGAGGTGCAGCTGTACCATGCGCTCCACTTCGTTTGCATACTCTTCGTCGAAGGTGACTAGATAACAAGCCGCCAAAGGGTCGTGCTCGGCCTGAGCCATCAGGTCAATAGCCACCAAGGCGGGTGCTGCTGTTGAATCGGCCACCACGCAAACTTCGGAAGGGCCCGCTATCATGTCAATGCCTACATCTCCCGAAACAATCTTTTTTGCAGCGGCAACATAAGCGTTACCCGGACCAGTAATTTTTGCCACCGGCTCTATAGTGTCAGTTCCATACGCCAAAGCACCCACCGCCTGCGCGCCGCCCACGGTGTAAATTTCAGTCACACCAGAAATGCGGCATGCTTCCAAAATAGCTGCATCAACACTGCCTTCTGCGTTGGGAGGCGTTACGCATACGATGCGCTTTACTCCTGCTACTGCAGCAGGAAGCGCGTTCATAAGCACGGTGGACGGATACAGCGCACGACCGCCGGGTACGTAAATGCCGACCGAATCAAGCGGCTCCACCTTGCTTCCCACGAGTGCGCCATCTTCGCGCATGCTAAACCAACTTTGTTGACGCTGACGCTCGTGGAATTCGCGAATTTGATCAGCTGCATGACGCAGGGCTTTTGCTGTTTCTTCGCTTACTTGGGTGGCTGCATTAGCAATATCGGCAAGAGGTACGCGGAAATCTTCAATGGCAACACCGTCAAAACGCTGCGTGTATTCGCGCAGGGCTTCGTCACCGCGACTGCACACATCGGCAATGATATCGGTTGCAGCAGCAAGTGCGGGCGCGTTAAATGCTCCCGTTCTTTTTAGGTGTGCGTTAGAAAAAACCTCACCAGGTTGTAAAATGACACGACGCATAAAAACCTCCCGCTTAACTACTGTTGTTTCTTTACTACTGCTTATTTTTCCCGTACTTTTGTTTGTGCTATTGTTTTGCTCTGTTGCAACACCGTTACTGCCGGCTGACTGCAACCACCATTCCTGCAGGCCGCTTCGCAGCTTTGCAGCTT
>CAYJGC010000063.1:0-1499 GCA_964369725.1 uncultured Eggerthella sp. | reverse complement strand
CGCTCTGCCATGCCCGTAAGTGGCGCTAGTTCAATATTACCATGCAACTTCACTATCTCAACCTGCATGCCTGTTTTAGCGTAATGAGCTTGCGTTATGTGCGGATATTTTGTAGCTACTCGAATGGATCCCAAATCGCGATAATGAGCAGCGGTTGCCTCTGCCCCATCAGCAGGCTCTGCCACCACAAAACGACATGCGCCGAATTCGAGGTCCACCAATTCCACCACATCGGGGGCAGCTTCAAGCAGGGAGTCCTTGCCGCAAATGCCACAATCCGCAGCGCCGAGCGCAACAAATACCGGGGCATCGGTAGGACGTACAATAATGAAATCTACGCCGGGATTGCTAATAATAAGCTGCCTGCCAGGGTTTTCAAGACCGGTGGTGTCCAGCCCTGCTGCGCTGAGTGCCGCAATGGTGTCGCCATTGAGAGAACCCTTAGGAACAGCAATACGCAAGGGTTTCTGGATTGTTTCGCTTGCTGCCTGCGCTTCACGTGTTTCGGCAGCTGCAGCGGCCATGGCCTGTTCCAGATAAAAGGCAAAGCCGGCGGCAGGTCTGCTTTGTCCATACGCAGCAACCGTGTTGTCATAGCGACCGCCACTGCCAAGCGACGAACCAATGTGTGCGGAATATGCCGCAAACACAATACCTGTGTAGTAATCAAACGAACTCATGACCGAAAAATCAACCAGAACCTGTTGACCTAAACCAGCCTTGACCAGCAAATCATAGGTGCGCTCAAATCCGTCCAAGCCATCTTCGCAACCAAGTGGGGCAACCAATGCACGCACTTGATCAATAGCTTCACGACCTCCGCGAATACGTGGAAGCATACGAATTGCCGTTGCAAATACCGGCGGTGCGGCGTTTTGCTGTGCCGTCAGGTTGTCAAGATCAACGAAGTTTGATTCATGGAAGGCTTCGAGCACCTGAGCTTTCCATTCCTCAGAAGCACCACTTGCTTCAAGCAAGGCGCGCAAAACGCCCACCGTAGCAAGGGCGAGCGTATAATTTTTTACGTTTGCAAGGTCAAGCGCTTCAGCAAACAGCTCAATGATTTCTGCATCTGCAGCAGGGCCTTCTTCGCCAATGCACTCAATGCCCATCTGCGTGAGCTCGCGCGCGGCAGCTTGCAACTGAACCTCAGCTTCGCGAAAAACGCGTTGCGTATAACGGAAGCGAAACGGGCCGGGGCGATTTGCCAAACGCGTACCCACCATACGCGCCACCTGGAGCGTAACATCGGGACGCATGGCAAGCAAGTCTCCCTGGGAATCGAAGAACTTAAACGGCGAACCGGGCAAACGGCCACCTGCGCGCATGACGTCCATCACTTCAAGCGTGGGCGTTTCAATGGGCGCGTAACCTCGTGCGGCAAAACAGTCCTGTACAGCGCGCGTAATGCTTTCGCGCTGCGCTGCCTCGTTGTCCAGCATGTCTCTAAAACCCGCTGGCGTTGCAAAATTCATCGTTTCTCACTTTCTTTGCTTTGT
>CAYJGC010000062.1:0-7327 GCA_964369725.1 uncultured Eggerthella sp. | reverse complement strand
ACCTCTCATGGAAGTGGAAATCCCTCGGCCTTTGTGTATTCGGCGGACATCTCATATCGCCAAGCGATAGAGGATCTTATAAGCCAAGGTTTCACAGACGGTGACCAAGCAGAAGTAGCTTTTATGCTTCAAAGAGTGAGCATGAGTCACATGAATCCGTACTTAAAAAAGGTTTTGTCTGGTTCTATTTTAGCCGAACCTACAGTTAAAGAAGCTCATGATTTTCTAGTTTTCGACCGCCGCATGAAGTCCGCCTTGTTTGAGGGCATCGGCGTGTTTGAGACTCAGGTGAGAGCGCAGTATTCCCATTGGATGAAAACGCTACACGGAGATTTCCCTCACTATGATGAAAAATTATTTCTAAACGCCGAAAACTATAGAAAGACTATGTCTTTATTCGAAAAAGAAGTTTCCCGAAAAACTCGCAAAAGTGATATACGGTTGCCTATTAGTGAAGCCGTAGAGGTTATGACGCTTGGAATGATTTCAAAATTATACTCTAATACAGCCAATAGAGAAGTTACAGACCGAGTAGCTGACTCTTTTGGAGTTAGTAAAACTGAGCTTTCGCGCTGGTCAAAGACGGTTACAGACGTAAGAAATAAATGCGCTCATTTTGAACCCTATATGATTCGCAAAGAGATACCATCTACCCCTATCCCGATACCAGACATCAAGAGTAGCAATAGGCAGCCTTTTTATATCGTACTTATTTTAGCTAGGTTGATATCTTGCGAAATAGCTTTTTCTGACAGGAGTCTTTTTTATGCAGAGGAGTTTTGTGCTTCGGTATCGCATAACATCCGCCAGTTTCTAAACCTATACAGATGTGAACCCAGCGAATTGGGGCTTCCACCCGATTGGGAAAATCTTATGAGTGTAGCATCAAAAAGGTCAAGCGTCTTTTACGTAAAGCGACCAGCTGGTAGTGAGGCAGAGTTGAAACGTCGGACTTAACCCGTAGAATTCGACGGGATTAGAAAAAAGTCTCGCGCATATGGGCGGCAACCCAGCGCAAGGCTGTCAACATACCAACCCCGAAGGGAAGGCGAGGTCATAATATCATGACTGTGAGAAAACTAAAAAACGGCCGCTGGATGGCGACCGTTGATTTTGGCCATACGTGGCAAGGTGAGCGAGACCGAAGAAGTAAGACTTGCAAGACTAAACGCGAAGCACAAGCGGCAGAGCGCGCCATGATCATAGAGCGCGACGGCGGCAAATCAGAGCGCATCACTTTTGCGGAGTTTCTTGAATTAGTCTACTGGCCGCAAAAGCAAAACATACGCGCAAACACCCGTCGCGGTTATGAGTGGGACATCAATCTGCGCTTGCTGCCTTGGTTTGGACATCTCTATATAGGAGACATCAACCGCTTTACTATCCAGCAGATGATAAGCTCCTGCGCAACTAAGAAGGTGGCAACCAACGCAATACACTCTCAACAATACTGTCTATGGCCGCTGAAATGGAGATGCTTGACAAAGCCCAGCAAGTTACAGCTATAAGTATCCAGAACAGCCGACATCGATTGCAACAAAAAATGGTGAGTGGCTAGCCACTTTTGCAGAGCACAGAGCTCTGCTTGAGAAGGTTTCTGAAAGCAACAGCGGAAAACCTATCGAGCGAATATTAACTTTAGGTTTGTGTTTTGGTCTACGAAAAGGAGAAATCTTCGGCTTAGATTGGGAAAATATTGACCTAAAGAATAAAACTTTAGCAGTAACGCAAACTTACGTGACCGCTAAAGGTGGGGCTTTTCTGGCCACGCCTAAAACAACACGGTCATCGCGAATTATTATGCGCTTCTTTAATGACAACCCTCATCTCCTCAGCTAAGGATTATGAGTTTGAGGCATTCGTTTGCCACTGCGGCAATCAGGGCGGGGCTGGAAGTTTCTTCCGTGTCTCGTTGGTTTGGATACGCTGCTATATCTACAACGTACAATAAGTACGTTCGTCCAACGCTCAAGAATCTGCAGGAAGATTCCGCGGCGATTGATACGGCTTTCGAAACCGCTTAAGGCGACTGATGGCAACTGTATCACGAATAGCCGCAGGTAGATTTCATTTAGTTAGGGACTCATAATCCCTTGGTTGCAGGTTCGAATCCTGCTGGGCCCACCACAAAATTACAAAGCGCTCTGATGTTTACCCACGTCAGAGCGCTTTTTCGTTGTTGTGCGGTTTTGGCTGGCTTGGGGTAGCTTCGGTTAATTTTGGCGATTATTGGCTGGGTCAGCAGGTGCGGCAGGTGCGGCGGCTCCTTTGAGTTCAGCGATTTGCGCGGTGATTGGCTCTAACAACTTAGCGGCAATACGTGCAATCTGCTGCTCGGTGTTAGGCTCGCCTTTCGCTCCGCCTGCTGGTTCTGCTGGCGGCGTTGCTGCTGGGGGAGTAGCGGCAGGTTCTGCTGCTGGTGGCGCTGCTTGTGGTTCGGTTCCTGACATATCTGTTCCTTCCTACGGGTTTGGTTCGCGCTTCTCTGCGCGCTTGTAAGGTGTGTCTCTTCGCTCGACACGGGCGAGTAAAGACAAGATACGACACGTGTCGCAAAAACAAGAAAGCCCGCACGCGGCGGGCATTGTGGAAAAAGAAAACCCGCCGTAGCGGGTTGGGTTTGGTGTAAGCCGGTTAGCTTTTATACCGGAGTCCTATCTTGAAAAAACTCCGCCCAGTAGGGTTGTTCTTTTTTGAAGATTTCCACTTCCTCTGGAGTGAAGTTTTGGGGATAGTCTTTCCAGAGGTTATAAATCTTCTTTTTGTCGAAGGATAAAAGCATAGGGCCTTTTAATATTTCGCCACTCTCATCGAGTTCGTCTACTTGCCAAATCATGTCATTTTCATTTTCTTTATAAAAATCACTTAGCATAACCCTCAACCCCTTTCCTTTGACTATTTGCCGCTGTGTTTAGGTATCCCAAAAGCTCTCTAAACTCCGTAGAGCTACCTAAAGAATCTGCATCAATTATAACCGATGTAGCCTGTAATTTCATGCCTTGTGATGTGTGCGATTTTTGACACTTAAATCTGTTTTTGAGGGTTGTCGTATTAAGCGGCTTAAATCCGTTTTCAACGGCACTCTGAAGCTCAAGATATTGGTAACCTTTTCCATCGATTCTAATAATGGCGGCGTGACGACCCGTAGCGAGATAGTACTCCTTGTCTTTTTCTAAATTACCGAGTAGCTTCTTTACCGCCGCGAAGTCATTAGTGTGTTTCTCTGTAAAAGAAATTATGCCAGGCAGGTTTGCAATCTCAGAGATGTTCCCGCTTCGTGCAAAAAACTCCCGAGATTTGCCTCCCCTAAAATCAAGGACGTCTATGCCTTCTTTGTTTCCTATGTAAGCAAACGCTACAGACGAACACGATCCCGACGTTTTATCTCCTCCGCCAACTCTTTCAACTATTTCTCTTTCTGTGAGACTTCTCTTCAGTCGTGCTGTTGCTCTCTTTTCAACTTTTTGGTCTATTAGTCTTTTTCTTACGTCGCTTACAAAAGTAAAAGCATGCTTACCCTTCTCGGCTTTATTCGTTCCGTCCAGCTTCTTTATCGCTCTTAAAAGTAAGCTCTTAATTCTTGCGCTATCCATCGATGCGAAGTCTGCGAGGTCTATGCTCTCTGCCTGCATAAAGTCGTCGCCTGCAACAAACCGCGTGTATGATTTCGTCTCGCGAGACAAAGCCATAGGCTGCTTACTGACACCGTACGCCTTCTCGCGGCTGTATGGCGTGTGAGCTTGCTTGTAGCGCAGTGAGACCGCTGCGTGGCTTGCTGTTTGCCTAGTAGCAGACGCTTCTGTACCACGATGGAATTCTCTAGTCCTAGTCCCGCGCTCTCAAGTCCTGATATGTCGCGCTTAGTGGCACGTATGCGCCGCTCAAGTTCGCGCTGGCGCTGCGTTGCGTTGTAGAACTCCTCGCTTGTCATGCCGCCGTGCTTTGCGCGATGCGCTGCAAACTCCAAATCAGGAAGCGGGGTAATGCTGGGGAAGTACGGACCGAATGAGTACTTGCAGTTAATGCCTTTAAGTCCCGCAACGACTTCAAAGCTCTCTGTTGTGTATTCTAAAAACAGGATTGATTTATCTACAAAATTCAAAAGTAATAAAAAGCGACAGATTTCTATTTACTGGATATTTTAGTTTTGATTCATTTAGTTTCTAACTGCAAGGGTTGTAATTCGAGAACTACTTATATGAGCTATTAAAAGGCGCGCAGAAATTTAGAATTATCGTGATATTATAAAATAATGATAAAAAAGAGAAAAAAATAGGCGAAAATAAAAATAAATTCGAAAGGTGATTATTATGAAGCATGGTAAACAAAATAGAGATAGATATTCTCATGAGAGTAATGAGCCTTTTCATCCATCGAACTTTGATAATTCACGTAATCATATGAATTGCGTGAATCAAAAAAAGTCTCTTACGGAGGAAACTTGGTTTATTGTATTGATGATGGTTATTTTTCCTCCAGTGGGAATTCCTCTTTCCTGGATTCGCAAAAAGCCAGCAAGCAAAGGCGGTCGGATAGTTCTGACGGTCTTTTCGGGCGTTATCTTACTTACTGCTATTGGTACCGTTTTAGGAGACGGAGAGGAGTCGGTTTCGCGAGATTCTGAGTCTGCTGCGCAGATTTCTGAATCAGGCGTAGAATCCACTAAGGGAATAGTAGGAGATGAAGAATCTACGCCGATTCCGGTTGATAAGTCAGCACTTGAAGATGCTACCGTTTCTGCAAGAGCGGTTGACCTCTCCGTCTATACTGACGTGTCGGTTGCGGTCGTAAATGTTGCAATCGAGTCTGCCCAAGGGGTGCTTGACGATGAAAGTGCTACAGAAGCTGATGTTTTGAGGGTGACGTCTGATCTTAGTTCGGCATTGGATGGACTTGTTTTACGTATCGACCCTGTGACGGTAAGCGGTGTTGGAGATGATGTAATTGAAATACCCGAGAACCTCAGGGTCTGTCTGGTTGTTGCCGTCAACGAAGGAAATGGTAACTTTTCGATATGGTCGCTCGACGAGGCATATGAAAACGTTGACCTTCTAGTTAATACGATTGGTTACTACAATGGTAGGACTACCACAGGACAGGGGAGTGAAGAGCCATATTATTTGGAGATTTCCTCTGACGGTTCATGGACGGTAACGCTGGAACCTATCGAAAACGCCCCGACTGTGCAAAACGGTGTGCCGGTGGTGGGAGACGATGTGATGTTTCTCGAAAGCGTTGACAACAAACCCCTTACTTTCGTGAACGAGGCAGATGGTAATTTCTCTGTCTGGGCGTACAACTCTTTGGGGCGTGATCTCCTCGTGAACGATATAGGTGCGTACAATGGAACGGTTCCAAACAAAGAATACCATCTACTAATCGTGAGTTCTGAGGGAACGTGGTCAGTAAGTTGGTAGCGTTGGTGTAGCTATTTATCCTTTGACACATCAAGTGCGACTATGCTATCAAACACCGCAAAAGCCCGCTTTGCAGAGAGGTAGGCAGCAATGGGAGTAGCACTCGCAAGTTTTCCTCGTTTATGCAGGTCATTGATGGGAGGATTCTAGTTGCTGTATGGTTTCAACCAACCGAGGAGTTAGGGTAGGGGGTGGGTGCAAGATTAAATGCTATTCACCTGTCAGAATATTTAAGGATTGATGCCTCGGTAGTAAAGTAGCTGGTGTGAAGAGATTGCGCGACGGTGTGTCCGGTGTAATCCGCAGACCGCCCACGGGCGGTTTTTGCGTTTTTATGAGAAGTTATGTAGCTAAGGATGAGGTATGAGTAACGAGGAAATTGTTGACAGAATGCTTGATAAGGCGAGCGAAGCTTTTGTTCTTGCTATAGAGCTATATAACCGACCTAGTATTAAATACCGGGTAGAAGGCTTCTCTTTCTTTGTCTGCAATGCTTGGGAGCTTATGCTTAAGGCTAAGATAATTCGAGATAGAGGCATTGAGGCGATTTATTATAAAGATAATCAAGATAGAACAATTGCACTTGAACGTTGTCTTTCGTTGATATTTAGCAACGAGAAAGATCCTCTTAGAAGAAATCTAGAGGATATTATTGGGCTTAGAAACACTAGTACACATTTCATTGTTGAAGAGTATGAGCAAATATACGTAGGGTTATTTCAAGCCTGTGTTACTAATTTTGATGACAAAATGTATGAATTTCATAGGAGAAGAATAGGAGACATTGTACCGCCCCACTTCCTTACTTTGTCAATGACTGCAAATCCCGCTACCCCCGAGTCGATTCGTGCTAAGTATTCTCCAGATATAGCTGAAAAATTTTTGTTCGATGAGGCGGAAATTGAACAAGAGCTACAACTGAGAGAGAATCAAAGATACTCAACGGTGATGGTGACTGAAATTGCTGTAGTAAAGAATCCAAAAAACGCCGATCTTACTGTTGCTTTTGACTCATCATCAAATAGGCCAATAAGGACAGCAAAGGTGTTTCAAGACCCCAAAAATACCCATCCACTGTCAGTAAAAAATGTAATTGAGCATGTAAATAAGTCTATTGAAAAGAAAGGAATTGTTTTGATGGCTTGCGGAAAAACGAAGAACTTTACCCAAAATGATTGGTCTTTATTTATGAGATTTTACGATTTTAAGAACAATTCCGAGTATGCATATTGTCATGTAATAGGAAATGGAAAGAATTACACGTACTCTAGGAAAGTGATTGATTTTATTGTTAATACAATTGTCGGCAATCCTGAGGAGATAATAGATAGTCTGAAAGAGGCTTTAAGGAAAGGACGAGACTGACCCCAGGGGCAAAGGATTCTAAGCGTTTCTGCCTACTCCCATTCGGGAACCCAGCTCTTTTCCTTCACGAGTCAATCTCGTAGGTATAATTTTAGCATTTTGCGCAAGAGAGGTAAAGAGATGCAACGACGGTATCACAAAAGATAAACTATTTAAACGCACCCCTTAATGGCCATTAAGGCAAAGACTTTTTTGAGCCCTTAGACTCTGATTGCCCAAGTATGGGATTAACGTCATGGAAATGCTCTCCAGAGGGGCGCATTCGATCAAGCGATATTGCTATTGCGAAGAACTACCTCACGCATGAAGATATTGATACGCCTAATTGACTCGTAACTATGTTTTAGACGATGCTGAACCAAGGGCAAAAGATGGAGTCTTTACCAGGATGAAAGATTGTTCTGATGCTTTGGATAGTTTTTTAACTTACAACAGGCGCAAGGTTCTTGTAGATAAAGGTCACAGAAGTAAAAAGCATGGTGATATAATTAAGGAGCTTGCTGCTTAGATCTCCTGAGCTTGGTGATTTTAAAAAACTAGGAATC
>CAYJGC010000061.1:0-8020 GCA_964369725.1 uncultured Eggerthella sp. | reverse complement strand
CACCAGCTTTCGGGACACAACCGAGACGTGATCAGGATGCGGCCACAATGCCATTACAAGACAATCATATCGTGCGATGACTGCGTAAAGACTTCGAATCCTCTTTCGGTGATAACACCAAAATCCTCAAGTCGCATACCAAATTCATTTGCAACATAAATTCCAGGCTCGACTGTCACCACATTACCCGCAACTAATGGCTGATTGTTCCGCGGCGACAAGGTGGGTTCTTCGTGTATATCGATACCTACGCCATGCCCAAGTCCATGACCCATCATGCCCCCAAAACCGTGCTTTTCAAGTACAGCTTCTGCAAGCTCATGCGCCTGCCTGCCCGTCACTCCAGGCACTAAAAAGGCCTGTACAGATTCGTTTGCCTCACGGATAGCTTCATACGCACACCGCAGACGCTCATCAGGCTGCCCTACGAATACCGTTCTTGTCATATCTGAACAATAGCCATACGCCTTTGCGCCAAAATCAAGTACGAGACACTGTCCAGACTCCAAACGCGTATCACCAGGAATAGCATGCGGACTTGCCCCATGGTGACCCGTTGCCACAATAGATGGAAAAGCCAACGACATTGCCCCATGCCGACGCATGTAATCTTCGAGCTCTATTTGAATTTCGCGCTCTGTCATGCCGCATTTTATGAAACCAATGATATGCAAAAATGCTGCGTCGGTAATCGCCTGAGCTGCCCTCAAGCGCACAATTTCAGAAGGCTCCTTTACCGCACGCATAGTAACAAGAAAATTTGACGTCTCTTTAATCAAAAAAGGTGCTGTGCTGTTTTTGCACGCTTGCTCAAATGAACGAAACTGGGATAGCTCAATACTGTCTTCAATACCTATCGTACGAGCAGTTTCCGTGCTCCCGCTCAAACAGTCTGCGATAAATGCCGCATGAGATACTCGTTTATCGTTAATCTCAATTACTTTCTCCTGCTCCGCAGCCATGCGCGCCGCATCAGAGTAGCGTGAATCGGTATGCAAAATTGCATCATGAGGCGAAACAAGTAAAACATGCGCAGGTTCATCATCAAATACTTCATCAAAAGCAGTTAGCCATTCGATACTCGAAGTATCACACACGGCAAAAGCATCTATATTCTCTTTTGAACAGGCTTCACGCACGCGATTAAGCCTTGATACTGCTGATTGAGTTACAGATACTTTATCCACCATGACGCTAGACAACGAACCTTCACTTTCAGCATTTCTTTCTCCTTGACCACCAACAATTATCTGAGTAGCGCCATAACGGCTCTTGTAATCTTCCCCCAAACGTTTGCAAGCTCCTCCCAGAAGCACATCAATCGCGTCACAATAGCCTTGAAGTCCCCTTCCTTTTACCTGAGCTACGCAAACAGGCGCAATTACTGAAATCTTACGAAAATCTTCACGTGCCTCAACATCTGATATATGCACCTCAACACACGGAATATCGATACCACCTAGTGCGTCGCGCAAAGCGTAGGAATAATGAGTGTGTGCGCCGGGATTGTAAATAATTCCATCAAAAATTGTTCTTGCGCGCTGAATTTTTCGTACAAGTTTTGCTTCGCTATTTGACTGAAAACAAGTTACCTCAATGTTTTTCGTTTCTGCGTATAAGCGAACTTTGTTTTCTAAGTCTGCAAGCGTATCGCTCCCATACACTGAAGGCTCGCGCACTCCTAACATATTGAGATTAGGCCCATTGAGAACGAGAATTTTTTTCATAACCTACCCCTTGCTATTTCGCCAAGCGCGCAAGTGCTCTAAAAGCACGTCATCAGCCACATCCACCAATTCCCAGCTCCCCACATCGCGCGGTAAAACAAAACGCACCTGACCTTGGCGAGCTTTTTTATCGCGCTTCATAGCGGCAAGTATTTCTTCTGGCTGTGCAAACCAATCAAGCGTCAACAAACCAAGATTATCTAATAAATTATCCTGAGTACTCACGAGGTCAAGAGGCGCATCAACAAGCTCCACCGCCAAGCGAGCAGCAAAGCGCATACCTTCTGCCACCGCCGCCCCGTGCGAAAACACGCCGTATCCTGCAAGAGTCTCCACTGCATGACCAAGTGTATGTCCATAGTTTAGGCACTCGCGTACGCCCTTGCTCTCTGTTTTATCAATAGCCACTACATCTGCTTTAAAAACAACGGCACGGGCTATTGCCTCTTCCACCACTTCAGCGTTGCGCGAAGCGAGCTGCTCCGCATGATCTACCAACCAAAAAAAGAATTCATCGGAATCTATGAGAGCACTTTTCGCTATTTCCGCACACCCGCAGACCCATTCTCTTTGATCAAGCGTTGCGAGAGTTGCGGTGTCGGCACACACATACCGCGGCTGCTTAAATGCGCCTACCAAATTTTTTCCTGTGTCGAGATTTATGCCGGTTTTTCCGCCCACCGACGAGTCCACCATTGCAAGTAGAGTTGTAGGAATTTGGACAATTTCTACGCCACGCATGTAAGCAGAAGCCGCAAACCCTGCAAGGTCTCCGATAACTCCGCCACCTAAAGCAACCACCAAACAGTCTCGACCAAGACCTAACTGAGCCATTGCCTCCCAAATTTCCCCTATTACCTCAAGTGATTTTGAGTCTTCTCCTGCGGGAACAGTTATCTCGGTAACACGAAAATTTGCTCTTGTTAAAGCATCCTTAGCTGAAGCTCCATAGAGAGGCATAACGTGCGAATCTGAAACAAGAAGTACTCGTTGCGTTTGAGCAAAAGCGGGATTATTTCTTACATGGATGCCCAACTTTTCCAGAACGCCTGCGCCAATACGCACATCATAGGGCATCTCTCCTGCAATTCCTACCACTACTTTTGTTGCAGCCACAAGATACCTTCTTTCACTAAAATTGCTTGCACTTCGCGCGCAATTGCAGCAACGCTTTTTTGTGCAGTATCTACCGTAACGTCAGCCACTTCGACGTAGAGCGAAATGCGATCTTCTGCCAACTTGCGCGCAGATTCTATATCGTTAAACAAAGGACGTGTTGACAAGTTTGATATGCGAGATTTTGCCTCATCTGCCGTAACGCCCAAATGTACAACATATCCCACCTTACTGAGAAATTCTCGATTCTCTTTCGCAACCACAACGCCCCCTCCGCATGAAATAAGGAGGGGTTCTTTTGTTGCTAGCTCATGAAGAACCTGTGTTTCCATTTTGCGAAAAGCCGCCTCACCTTCGGCAGCAAAAATATCTTTTATGCGACGACCCGCACTGCGTTCCAAGTAAGTATCCAGATCAACAGATCCCAATGCGCAAGTGCGAGCCAAGTAACGGGAAACTGAAGTTTTACCTGCCCCCATAAACCCTATAAAGAATACGGGGCGATCCAGGCATCCATTCATACGCACTGCCATCAGCGAGCCATCGTTTTCAATCGCTGCTTATATGACTTAACGGCAGCATTAATATCTGTCATGTTGTCGCGACCAAACTTCTGCAAATATGCCTCTGCCAGCACGAAAGCGACTTCACTTTCCGCCACAACTGCACACGCTGGCACAGCGCACGTATCACTGCGCTCCTTTGAGGCCTTTTCAACTTCAAGTGTATCAAGATTAACGGTCTCCAAAGGCTGCATCAAAGTAGGAATAGGCTTCATTGCAGCCGTTACAATAAGCGGCATACCTGAAGTCATACCGCCTTCCAAACCGCCTGCATTATTTGACTTGCGCAAAAAACCTGCCTTTTTATCAAGAATGATAGGATCATGAACCTGTGACCCTACACGAGAAGCCGCCTCAAAGCCCAATCCAAATTCAACGCCCTTGATAGCGGGAATTGAAAACAAAGCCGAACCGAGACGCGCAGTCAAACGGTCTTGCGCCGTTGCATAGCCACCTACACCAGGAAGCAAACCCGTTGCAACAACACGAAACGTGCCGCCAAGGCTCTCCCCTTGCTCTTTTGCGCGATCGATTTCATCTTTCATAGCCTGACTTGCCGCCTCGTCAGGGCAGCGAACTTCACTTGTCTCAATAGAAAGCGGTTTATAATCTGGTGCTGCCATAAGAGCATCTTCTTCTTCAAATTTAGCCGCACCTATCGAGGTTACATATGAAAAAACCTCAACTCCCAAAGCAGCTAAGAATTCTCGAGCAATGCCTGCTGCGGCCACACGGGCGGCAGTTTCACGAGCGCTTGCTCGCTCCAAAATATTACGGCAATCATCAGTTCCTGTCTTAAGCGCCCCCGCCAAGTCGGCATGACCTGGTCGAGGAGTAACTTCTCGAAGCAAATCTGCGGGAGTACGCCCAAATGGTGCCATGCGGTCTGTCCAGTTTTGCCAGTCGCGGTTGCGCACCATGAGCGCCACAGGAGTACCAATACTGCGCCCAAATCTTACACCAGAGGTTACCTCTACGGTATCGGTTTCAATTTTTTGGCGTCCGCCCCGCCCGTATCCTGCTTGGCGACGCGCTAAGTCAGTATTAATTTGAGTCTCTGAGATAGGAAGCCCCGCAGGAACTCCCTCAACTATAGCCGTAAGGCATGGTCCGTGACTCTCGCCCGCTGTGTAGTATTTCATAGTAGTTCGCTTTCCGCACCGCTCTCTATACGTTTCGCGTTTATTGTACCCCACCTAAAGCGTGCACATACCAAAAGGCTGCAGCTTTTCTTATACAAGCGTACAAAAAGAACAGGGTGCGGCTTAGCGCTTTTATAAAGAGAACTGCGCAGCCTGCGCCATAATCTCAAAAGCTTCGTCTTCTTCTATGGAAACCTCCACGCCTGAAAGATCACACACCGTAAACATGGTAGCAACCGCTTGAGCTACCAACATGCCTGCTCCATCGTGAGTCTTGCAGCCAGCTTTACGCGCTGCCGAAATAAGCGCCGTTTCGCCATGTCCATACACTGCATCAAACACGGTTTGGCCCGGACGCAAAACACTCGTATCAAAAGGAGCAAGATCTTGCTTCTTCATTCCGACAGGAGTAGCATTAATTATTAAATCTGCAGAAGCAAGCGCTTTGAGAGACGACTCATATGAACCAAATTTAAACGAAGTGCGCTCATAGGCTTCGCGGAAACTTCTATGATGGGATCGTGCAGCAGGAAAATCTAGCGTCGCCGTTGCCATAAGTCCAAAACGCTCAATATAACCTTCCAAAACGCAACGAGTACGCTCCGCATCGCGACCAAGCAAAAGAACAATATCAACACCAGCGATTGCGCAAGCATGCATTATTGATAAAGCAGTAGAACCTGTTCCGCAAACAACGACACGCTTTCCTGCAAAACTAAAACCCGCACGCTCAAGATAAGATATGCACCCTTGCCCATCGGTGTTGTAACCTAAAAGCGCTTCCCCTTTACGTACAAGCACGTTTGCACCCAAGGCAATTTTTGCCGAAGAGGCATTTGCCGAAGCAAGCTCGTAGGCAAGTCTTTTGTAAGGAGTCGTAATGTTTACTGACAGAAAGTCACGCTCTTGAATAAACGCCTGAGCTTCAATCTCAGTTGGACAATCAGCTGGCTCATAATTCCAAGGCAAGCCCATACGAGAATAAACAGCATTATACATAGCAGGAGATTTCGAATGCCCAATAGGATGTCCTAGTAAATACAGCGATTGATTTCCTGTCACGTTACTCATACATGCTCCTTTTATTTTGCCAAATCATTCGAAAATGTCGAAGAAAGTTCCTCATTCGCCGAAATACCGAGGACGTTTTCCTTATGCTTTAAATCAGCCTTATCAAGCGCAAGCGGCGCTTCTGCCCCTTCGGGCTTGCGACCGCCCATGATGACGCGCTCAACATGACGCAGCATCAGGGTGTGTTTCAAGTCTTGTTTGACGAGCGGCATTACCATATAGGCCTTCATGCCCAAAAAATGAGCCCCTAGCACATCGGTAATAAGCTGGTCTCCTATCACCACCGTCTCTTTTCTCTTTGCTTGAATTTTCGACAAAGCGATGAGAAAAGCTGGTGGTAGCGGCTTAACCGCCTTTGCCACAATAGGCAGGTCAAGCGTTTTTGCGACTTCATACACACTCTCATGCCAGTTGTTTGACACTAGACAAATGGTAAGACCCGCATTACGCGCTTGTGTCAACCAAAACTTGACATCACGCGGAACTTCATGGGTATCGCGCGTGAGCAGAGTATTATCAACATCTAACAAAAGATTGCGATAACCTTTCGCCACTATATCTTGCTGAATGTCAATTTTCGAAATGCGTGAAAAAAAACGATCCGGATTAAACAGCGGCATACACACCTCGCCTATTACAACAACTCATCGATAGCTTGCATATGCTGTTCATACGTTTCCGAGAAACGATATTCACCATCAACGCTAAACAAGAAGTAGAAAGCAGTCCCTAGCGTTACTTGGTCGGGATAACACACGGCACTCAAACTGTCTAACCCCGGTGAACAAATGGGGGTTGGTGGTAAACCTTTATTAGTATACGTACTATAAGGCGTGTTGGCCTGCACTTGCTCTGCTGTAGGGTCTTGCCCTACTTCGTAAGCTGTTGTTGCATCAGACTGCAAAAAGCCATAGCTTGGTTCGCCCGTAGTAGCAAGTCTGTTGTAGAAAACCGAAGCCACTTTGGCACGAATCTCTTGATCTCCTGTGGACTCTTTCTCAACAATTGAAGCTAGCTTTACTGTATCGTAAAGAGAAAGTCCTTGAGAAGTAGGGTAAGCCAAATCAAGCGTTGCTATTTCTGTTTGGAACTGAGTAAGCATTATGCGAATAATTGAATCGGCTGTTGCGTCATCAGGGATAGTGTATGTTTTAGGGAACAAAAAGCCTTCTAGACTAGCCGCTCCCACTTCTGCTAGGAAGGGATAGTCGGCCGCATATACACTTGCATTAGATGCGGCAGCCTGAAAATCAACAGCAAGAATGCGCCCTTCAGTAAATGATTCTACTGAAGAGGCAATAGCAGCAAGCGTGTAACCTTCAGGGATAGTAAGAGCATCGCCCATAACAGGACCTGCTTCTAGCGTAGAAATAACATCATCGAGCGACGTTCCACCCACAAATATATATGTACCTGGCTTCAACTGACTAGCAACATTTAATTCGTTTACACGTGAAGTAAATGCGCTTTCGCTCTCAATAAGCTTTGCTGCAAATAGTTGCTCTGCAATAGTAGAGGCACCGGATCCTTCTGCCACGGTAATTGTTGCCTCTTGCCCTTCCGCAAGAAGCTCAACCTCAGGATCTTTAAGGAAGTTGTAAAGAGTATATCCGCCAAAGCACAACCCACCAATTACCACAACTGCCAAAACGATAGTTAAGACTACGGGAACGATACTTTTTTTAGGACGAATATAACTTGTGTCATATTTTCTAAATTCACGCTCGCCACGCGCATGCACCGAACGTGCGGCATGGTTGGGTCGACGCGAATACGTTACTTGCTTTTTACGTGGGGGCATTAGCCTACCTTTACCTTTTCTCGGTGCAGCGGGCATCGAGCCACGACTGCAAGAATAAACTCGCTGCTATCATATCGATTTTTCCCCGCATATCACGCTCAGAGATGCCCTTTTCACGCAAACTACGTTTTGCTTCTTGAGAACTTAGGCGCTCATCGCTGTATTCAACAGGCAATTGAGCTAGTTGTCCAATTTGCTGTGCCACTTTACGAATGCGGTCAGCTTGCGGGCCTTCCTTACCGGCTAACGTATAAGGCAAGCCGCACAGCAAAAGTTCAGGCTCCCAGTCTTCTAAAACGCGTCTAAATGATGAAGCATGAGCTAACACTTCTGCCGTAGGCAGCACGCAAACAGGCGAAGCTACCTTTTCACCTGGATCGCATATTGCAATCCCTACGCGAACCTCTCCAATATCAAGCGCAAGAACCCTCATATGCAACCTTTCTATAGAAAAAATTTGCTAGTCAATTTTTACAGACAGCAAAATTTTGTAGTTTGCCATAGACTTGTATTCACAGCGACTCTTGCAAGCCGAAATTCCCTACAGCAACACTCCCCACCTCGAAAAATATCATAATACCAAAGCGCCCTTTATCTAAA
>CAYJGC010000060.1:0-8318 GCA_964369725.1 uncultured Eggerthella sp. | reverse complement strand
TAGTCAACCTGCAAAGGTGGCACTTCTTCTGGCTCGCCAAACACACCCGCAGCATCCTTCACGCGACAAAGCACGCGCGCAGCCTTGACAAAGGTACCGTTTTCGTCAAACTCACCGAACTCGCGAGATTCAAGGTCAAACAGGTCATTTGCCTGAGCGATTGTGTAGTTCTCTTCTTCGTCGGCAGTAAGGTAATCGATTTCGTCGGTTACTTTGCCATCTACAACACGACGGTAAGGGGTCTCAATAAAGCCGTAAGGATTTATGCGGCCATAGGTAGCGAGCGATCCAATAAGACCAATGTTTGGGCCTTCAGGGGTCTCAATAGGACACATGCGCCCATAATGAGAAGAGTGAACGTCGCGAACCTCAAAGCCGGCGCGCTCACGCGAAAGACCGCCAGGTCCCAAAGCAGACAAACGACGCTTATGCGTAATACCCGCCGCAGGGTTAGTTTGATCCATAAACTGAGAAAGCTGAGAACTGCCGAAGAACTCTTTGATAGCTGCCACAATGGGACGGATGTTAACCAAGGACTGGGGAGTAATACTGTCAGTCTCTTGCATGCTCATGCGCTCACGCACGACTCGCTCCATACGAGACAAGCCAATGCGGAATTGGTTTTGAATGAGCTCGCCTACCGTACGTATGCGGCGATTACCAAAGTGGTCGATATCATCAGTTTGCGCACCTTCTGCGTTTGCATGGAGCGCAACGATGTATTTCATAGTAGAAATGATGTCTTCATCAGTAAGTGTTGAAGCTTCAAAGTCAGCATCAAATCCTAGTTTTTTATTAATTTTATAGCGTCCAACCTTCGCCAAGTCATAACGCTGTGGATTAAAGAACAAGCCATCAAGCAAAGTGCGTGCTGAATCAATAGTAGGAGGTTCGCCGGGACGGAAACGGCGATAAAGCTCGATGAGGGATTCTTCTTTCGTAGTCGCAGGGTCGCGATCAAGTGTGCGAAGAACCATCTCATCATTACCAAACATTTCAATGATTTCTTCACGAGATTCAGCAAGGCCTAAAGCACGCAAAAGAAGCGTAGCAGGCTGCTTGCGCTTGCGATCAATACGAACAGACAAGATATCACGCTTGTCCGTTTCAAATTCTAGCCATGCTCCACGACTCGGGATGACCTTCGCATTGAAGAGAATTTTGTCAGATGTTTTATCACGCTCAGAAGAAAAGTACACACCTGGCGAGCGAACCAACTGAGAAACTACCACACGCTCGGTACCGTTAATAATAAACGTACCGCGAGGTGTCATAAGAGGAAAATCTCCCATGAATACGTTTTGCTCTTTGATCTCGCCTGTTTCGCGATTAACAAAGTTGATGTCAACAAATAGAGGTGCTTGGTAAGAAACATCTTTCTCTTTGCACTCATCAACGGTATACTTAGGCTCTCCAAAGCTATGCTCGCCAAACATTACGCACATATCTTTAGTTGCGTTTTCAATGGGGCTAATGTCTTTGAATGCTTGCGCAAGACCCTCGGTTTTAAACCACTCAAAACTATTCGTCTGAATAGCAATCAAGTTGGGAACGTCCATGACGTCCGGGATCTTTGCGAAGCTTCGCCTTTCTCGATAAAGGCTGGTCTGATCAGTCGTTTTTCGTTGAGCCACGAGGCTACTCCTCCTTCATGCGCGTCCGCAAAATGCAAAAATATGCAGTCGCTAAAAATACGACGAATAGGGGCGCTTGTCAAGAAAAATTTTTACAAACTGTGGTGATTTTTTGTTCTTTTGTATATTTTACCCGCTCAATGGCTTGAAATTTTACGCTAAATACTCTTACTAGATAAAAAACTGCTCCGATATGTTTTATCAGAGCAGTTTTTATTTATATGAAATTGCAGCTATCTAAGCAGACATCTCTTTTAATTGTGCCTCAATACGAACAAGCTTGTCGGTCATCTCGGCATGCTTTGCGCGATCTTTTTCGACAATTTCAGGGGCAGCTTTTGCCAAAAAACCCGGATTTGAGAGCTTTTTGCTTAGCTTAGCTGCATCTGCAGCTAGCTTGGCGCATTCTTTTTCAAGGCGCGTACGTTCTACATCAAAATCTACCAAATCAGCTAAGGCCAGATACACCTCAAGACCCGGAGCAAGTGTTGCAACCGAATCGGCAGGTTTTTCTACTTCTTCATCAATAACGAGGGAAGCAGTATTTCCCATTCTCTCGATAAGTCCCCGTTGTGTTTCAAGAAGCGCAGCGTCATCTGCCTTTACCAAGACTTCAACAGCGACCTTCGGGGAAACACCATAGCGAGCACGGGTAGAGCGAATTGCTGAAACCACTTCGGTCACCATATGAATGGCGCGTTCTGCATCACTATTACTATAACAAGACAGAGCTTTTGCATTAGGCCATGCAGCCCCTATTAGATAAGGAGCCTTTTCCCGGTCAATAGGCAGTTGCTGATAAATCTCTTCTGTCACAAAAGGCATAATGGGATGCAAGAGACGAAGTGCCTGGTCAAGCACAAACACCAAATTGCGCTGGCAGGTCGCACGATCTTCAGAGCCTCCCTGCAAACGAGCCTTAGAAAATTCAATATACCAGTCACAGAATTCGTTCCAGAAGAATGAATACAACTCACGCGTTATTTCGCCAAACTCATAGCTTTCAAAAGCGGTATCAACACAATTTACCAAGCCTGCAAGGCGTGAGAAAATCCAACGATCTACGGGAGTCGTAGGATCAGGTGCTCCTGGGACATAGTCATCAAGATTCATTGAGACAAAGCGTGCTGCGTTACGTATTTTGTTTGCAAAATTACGACTACTTTCGAGCTTTGTTTCGTTAAATTTCAAATCCTGTGCGCCCGTTACCTGCATCAAGAGACCAAAGCGCATACCGTCAGCACCATAATCTTCCATAAGGCGAAGAGGGTCTACGCCGTTACCGCGGCTTTTGCTCATAGGTTTTCCATCCGCTGCCATAACCGTAGGATGAATGATTACATGCTCAAAAGGAATCTTGTCGGTACAATACATAGACGACATTACCATACGAGCGACCCACAAGCCCATAATGTCTCGCGCTGTAGAGAGAACTTGCGTAGGATAGGCACTGCGCATTTCGGGCGCTTCCATACCTTCTTCAGTCCACCCCATCGTGGCAAAAGGCCAAAGTTGTGACGAGAACCACGTATCTAGTACATCTTCATCTTGACGAACTTGCTTGCCGCATAAGGGACAATTGGAAACATCTTCTACCGAAGCATCCTCCCATCCGCATGAATCACAATAAAACATAGGGATGCGATGACCCCACCACAATTGACGCGATATGCACCAATCTTTAAGATTTTCTAGCCAATCAAGATAAACTTGTTTCCAGCGCTCAGGATGAAACTCAATTGAACCATCTTCTACTACCCGTGCGGCATCTTTTTTAAGGCCGTCAACGGCAACAAACCACTGCTCAGATTCCCATGGCTCTAATTTCGTATGGCAGCGATAGCATGTCATAACCGAATGGTCATGATCTTCAACTTTCTCCAATAACCCCAACTCGTCAAAAGCTGCTACCACTGCGGCACGAGCGTCATCTCGACCCATGCCACTAAATAAACCATAGCCTTCAACAACATGAGCTGTTTCGTCGAAGATATTAATACGCTCAAGACCGTTACGTTCGCCCATAGCCCAATCGTTCGGGTCGTGAGCAGGGGTTGTCTTTACGCAACCCGTGCCAAATTCCTGGTCAACATGCCAGTCAGAAAAAATAGGTATCTCGCGATCCACCAAGGGGAGCTTAATTGTTTTACCCACCAAATGAGCATAGCGCTCATCTTTAGGATTTACGGCAACACCGGTATCGCCAAGCATTGTTTCTGGTCGCGTTGTGGCAACTACCAAATATTCCACGCCGCCTTCTGGCTGAGTCAGAGGGTAACGAAGATGCCACAAATGACCCGCTTCATCCACATATTCCGCTTCGTCATCTGCAATAGCCGTTGTACAATGCGGGCACCAATTTACAATGCGTTTTCCCTTGTAAATCAGCTCATCGCGATACCAATCAACAAACAGTGTACGTACTGCTTTTACATACGAGGGCTCAAGCGTGAAATGCTCATCCTCGTAATCGCAAGAACATCCCATGCCTTTAATTTGATTCACAATAGTCGTACCATAGTCTTTATACCAGTCGTAACACGCCTCAATAAACGCTTCGCGTCCTATTTGTAGACGACTAATACCTTCATCTGCAAGCTTTTTATCAACCTTCGTCTGTGTGGAAATGCCCGCATGATCGGTGCCTAAAATCCAACGTGTCGGGCGTCCCTGCATGCGAGCGCGACGAATGCAGGTATCCTGAATGGTATCATTGAGGGCATGTCCCATATGAAGCACACCCGTAATATTTGGTGGCGGGATAACAATAGTATAGGGCTGGCTTTTCATTTCGCCAAAACCCTCTCCCCGCTGAAAATAGCCTGCGTCGTTCCAGGCGTCAAACAGGGGACGTTCGTGCGCAGCAAAATCGTAGTCGATTTTCTTTGCATTGTCAGCCATAGTTCGTTCTCCTACTTCGCTTAACGCTTTATTCGCTTGCGCTGAAACTTGCCTCGATAGCAGGCTTGGTTTCTCCCTCGATATCCGTTGCACGGATTACCACTGAAGAAGCGCCTTCCTGTTCGGGCAAGTCATACATTACATCTTGCAAAATTCGCTCACAAATTGAGCGCAAACCACGAGCTCCTGTACCATGCTCAACCGCCTCATGAGCAATTGCTCGCAGAGCCCCTTCTTCAAACGTAAGAACTGAATTTTCAAACTCAAATATCTTGGCATATTGCTTAACCAATGCGTTTTTAGGCTCAGTTAAGATACGCACCAAATCTTCTTCAGAAAGCTCATTGAGCGAGGTTACAACCGGTATACGTCCTACAAATTCAGGAATCATTCCATATCGGTTCAAGTCTTCGGGCAACACCTGAGCAAGAAGTTCAGCTTCCGCTTGTTTTTTAGATTCGGGCATTTCAGCATTAAAGCCCAGTCCCTTTTTACCCACACGCTCAGCAACAATATCTGCAAGCCCCACAAAAGCTCCGCCCAGCATAAAGAGAATATTGCTTGTGTTGATTGGTATGAGCTCTTGTTGAGGGTGCTTGCGTCCGCCTTGCGGAGGTACACTTGCTTCACAGCCTTCAACAATCTTTAAGAGTGCCTGTTGAACGCCCTCGCCAGAAACATCTCGTGTAATCGAAAGGTTTTCGGCTTTGCGAGCAATTTTGTCAATTTCGTCAATATAAATAATGCCAATTTCTGCACGAGGAATATCAAAATCCGCTGCAGTAATAAGCTTGAGCAGAATATTTTCCACATCCTCGCCCACATAACCCGCTTCGGTAAGTGTTGTAGCGTCAGCAATAGCAAAAGGGACACGGAGCGTACGAGCCAACGTTTGAGCTAAAAGCGTTTTTCCCGAACCTGTTGGACCAAGCAGCATGATATTGCTTTTATCCAACTCAACGTCGCCATCTTGGGCATCAGCACCGAGGCTTATACGCTTGTAGTGATTATATACCGCAACAGAAAGCGCACGTTTTGCCTGTTCTTGCCCTACGACATGCTCCGAAAGCTGTGCATAGAGCTGATGAGGACGTGGCAAGTCCGCCAAAATTTCATCTGGATCAGGAGCGCCGTCGCCAACCACCGTTGCCTCTACACTACGCGCATGGCGCGCGTGTTCAGGAATGTCCATTTCTCCAAAATCCATATCACCCATCAGCTGTGACGCAGGCATTCCCGAATCACGCATTAGCGCCATGGCACTCTGAGCCACGCATTCATCGCAAATAAATATGTCATTTGGTCCAGATACCATTGCCATCACTAAGTGGCGAGGCTTTCCGCAAAAAGCACAAGCGACTTCATCAAGCTCTGTATCATCAAAATCGTTATTGCGTTTATCTCTCATGTATTTCGTTCGCTTCCCTATTCTAAGTCACGCTACACGCTTGCGCGTGAAGTTGTTATGCGGTCAACAAGACCGTACGCAACCGCTTCTTCAGCAGTCATATATTTATCACGCTCGGTGTCACGCTGGATAGTTTCAAGAGATTGACCCGTGTTGTCTGCCAAAATCTTATTGAGACGATTGCGTGTCTTAAGCATAAAATCTGCCACAATAGCAATTTCGGTCTGCTGTCCCTGAGCACCGCCTGATGGCTGATGAATCAAAACCATTGAATTTGGAAGAATAAGACGTTTTCCCTTAGCTCCATTTGAAAGTAGAACTGCACCCATTGAAGCACATTCACCTAAACAGATAGTAGATACGTCGCACTTGATGAAGTCCATGGTATCTAAAATGGCCAACCCAGCCGTTACCGATCCTCCCGGCGAATTAATATAAAGCGAAATATCCTTATCAGGATCAGCGCTTTCAAGATGAAGAAGTTGTGCCACAATTGAGTTTGCTACGTTATCATCAACTTGCTCACCCAAAAAGATGATGCGTTCATTGAGTAGACGTGAATAGATGTCATAGCTGCGCTCACCACGAGGTGACTGCTCAATAACATAAGGGATTAATGCAGATTGGGGATTGAAATTCATAATTATGCCTCGCTTATCTCTTGTGGTCTTTAACGACCTGTACTTATAGATGCTATCAGTGTACGTTTAATATACGCTCACGCAAGGCAAGATACCGTATCGTTACTTCGACCCGCCCTTGTATTTGCGCAAAAGCACACTAAGGACGGGTCGAGAAAAAGCGATGTTATTCGGCGTCTTTAACTGCCTCGACCTCAGAAGCCTCTTCTTTCTTTTCAGCTTTTTTGGTCTTTTTCTTTGCTTCTTTTTTTGCTGGCTCAAGCTCAGTCACAACAGCGGTGTCCATGAGATTCAAAACAGACTTAGTGCGTAAGATGCCTTGACGCACCATATGAAGCTGACCACTTACGCGCCACTCTTCGTATAATGCTTCAGGATCCTGTGCGCCGCTATGGGTAAACTCATCTTTAATGTCTTGCTCAGAAGCAGTGATTTCGAAGTGACGAGCCCAGGCATCAAGCGCAAGATCTTGCTTTGTAGTATCGGCTGCTTGAGCTTTTACGTCTGCCTTGAACTGATCAGTCGTAATACCCTGCTGTGCAAGATACATATCAAACGTCACACCTTGGCTTTGAAGCTGCTTGAAGAACTCCTGCACAAGGCCAGCTTCCGCATCATTGATCATAGCCTCAGGAACTTCACCTTCAAAACGCTCGGCGATAGCGTTTAGACATGCGCTTTCCTTCATGCGAGGCATAAAGTCAGCTTTTTGTTGCGCAATTGAATCAGAAACACCTTCACGCAACTTCTCCACGTCATCAAAACCAATGCCCTGAGCAAATTCGTCGGTCAATTCAGGGAGAACCTTTTTCTTGACAACATTAATAGTAACTTCGAAGTCAACGCTCTTTGTGCGGTCTTTTATAGCAGCCAACAAGAACGGAGCGTCTTCGGTAATCTCGAGAGCAAAGGTTGCGGATTGTCCTTTTTTGAGACCAATCAGATTTTCATCAAAGGCAGCAGGGAACAAACCTTCACCCATTCCATAGGGGCGGCTTTCTGCTGCAAGATCGGCAATCTCTTCGCCTTTTTCATCAAGAGCCTTGATAGCAATATCAATAAAGCTGTCTTTCTTGACTTTAGTAGCAGCTGAAGAATCTTCAAGCGCCTGATAATGCTCACGTAAACCGTTGAGTTGATCTTCAATCTCTTGATCGGTCACCCCTTCTGCTGGGAGCTCAATTTCTACTGGCTCATAACTAGCAAGTTCGAAGGTGGGCTTTAATGCAACAGTAAACTCAAACGTATAAGGCTTGCCTGCCTCAACTAAGTCCATGTCCTCTTCAAATTCTGGTTTTGAAATGGGATACAACTCACAGGTGTCAATTGCAAGAGGATAGGAAGCATTCACTACCTCGTCGGTCACTGTTGCGGTGACGGCCTCTTTACCCAATGCGTTGTCAATAATCTGGCGCGGTGCTTTACCTTTACGAAAGCCAGGGAAATTATACTTGTGTGCGAAGTCCTTGTAGGTCTTCTTTATGCGAGTATCGATATCCTTGGCATCAACGGTAACGACTACCTTTGCACTACCGTCTTCTAATACCTCAACTTTTGTTTCCACGTAACTATCCTCCATCATTTCCTATATCGCTTCTGCGACTTTTGGCATGATAAACACACCAACCATGCATTATTACACATAAAGCCCCCCGCGAAAACCTGAAATATTGCTATTCACGAAGAAGTTAAATTTGCCCGCACATTTGTCGGATTCGAAACTTTCCATACTAA
>CAYJGC010000059.1:7768-8875 GCA_964369725.1 uncultured Eggerthella sp. | reverse complement strand
CTAAAGCTATGCGCGGACCTCGGCTTTCGCGCTCCAATCATGTTTGTGGCGGATGTCTTGCGCTCCATAAAGAAGCCTTCCGAAGAGTATCGTTTGATCCATGGATTGCGCGTGGCGAAGATTTAGACTATATGCTTAATCTTAGAATGTACGGTTCGGATATTTGGTTTGACAATAAATGGAGCTTGCGTCATCTCCCACCATCGGGCACGAGTGAGGGTACGCGTTTTCGCCAAGATATCTTCCGTTGGATTTACGAGTTTCGCAAAATGGAGCATAGCAGAACGCAAATTGATCTTATGCAGGTTAAACCATCGTCTCTTGAGCCTTATCCGGGGCCATTTTTGGAATCAGGCATCGAGCGCCGCATTCGCATAACGGCGTTTTTGCGCAGTCTTGCGCGACCTGACAAGCGCGCTTATCGCAAAGCTGCTCGTGCAGCGACAGGCGAGGCGGCAACGTATGCGCAACGCAACTGCGCTAAATACTTTGAATTTCAGTTTATGTGGGGCGAAATTATGAATCGCATGGATAATGACGAAGCCTTGCGTGATGTTCTTTTGCAATTAGCGGCACAGCGTCAAATTCAGGCTGCTGAACAGGGTGCATCTCCCGTTCGTGGTGTGAGTGTAGCGCCTACGGCAATAGATCCTGGAATGACCAGCGAAATTCGTCTCAATATTGCGGATTAAGAGATTATTCTTATGGAATCAATCACCTTATTCATAATACCTGTAGCAGTGGGTATCGTGATTGGTGTTCTTTCCGGCATGCTTGGCATTGGTGGCGGTACCATAATTGTTCCCACACTCAGCCTGGGTTTTGGGATGAGTGCCGTTATGGCAACCGCTACATCGCTCTTTACTATTATTCCTACTTCTTTAGCGGGGGCTGTTTCTCACATCCGTCACAAAACGTGCATCCCTTCGCTTGGTGTAGCTATTGGCCTTGGAGGAGCTTTAAGTTCTTCGATAGGTGTTTGGCTTGCTCAAATTTCACCAGCATGGCTCATTATGTCGGTAGCTGCGCTTGTCATTGCGTGGTCTTCTTATAGCATGTTGTCTAAAGCAATAAAAATGCCTTCTAACGCCGCAACGAAGTCAAGGA
>CAYJGC010000059.1:5876-7668 GCA_964369725.1 uncultured Eggerthella sp. | reverse complement strand
ATTGGGGCAGGAATTGGATTGCTTGCAGGGGTTGCTTCCGGATATGTTGGTGTAGGCGGAGGCTTTCTTATGGTTCCTCTGATGATTTCTGTTTTAGGCGTTAGCATGAAATATGCACCAGGAACTTCGTTAATAGCTATCATAATTTTGTCTACTCCTGCGGTTGCGCAGCAGATGATGTTAGGAAATATTGATTACCTGGTGGGTTTTGCCATTGTTATAGGGTCGATTCCTGGTGCATTGTTGGGTTCAAAGATTGGACGCAACATGCCAGAGCGTGCTCTTCGTATTACGTTTGGCAGTTTTTTAATGCTCGCGGCAGTTTTATTAGTAATAAGTGAATTGGGACTATTGGGATAATTTGCAGTAAAGAAAAAGAGACGAGGTAGTAAAAGCATGAAAAAGGAAACAACTTCAAAAGCTGGATGGCTTCCGCGTTTTTTTACGCTAGAGATGTTTGTTTTTACCATAACAGCACTGTCTGGTCTTGTTCTTTTGGGAAGCCTCATTACGCTAGAAGCAAACATGGGAACTCTTTTCTTTGCGGGCGCAATCTTTACGCTCTCGCTTGCCGTTCTCATACGTCTCGTAATAGACCCCGATTCAATTCGCGCGCGTCAGTCGGGAGCTATGCTGACGCTCGCAAATCAAATGCTTTCATATATGAACGACGGAATGAATCGTGAAGCAGCTTTGAAAGTTTGCAATTTGCTGCTTCCTTCAACGGCAGCTATTGCGGTGGCAATTACCAACAAAGAAAGAATTTTGGGCTATGCGGGCTATGAGGAGAGAGAGAATCCTTCGGGTAGCGCAATCAAGACATCTGCTACCTATGACGTTCTTGAAGGGGGAGAAGCCCTTATTTTGCGCTCACCAGAAGATATTGGTATTCCCGCGGAAAATTCGACCATTCAGGCAGCAATTATTGTGCCCCTTTTTGTGGGCCGCAAAGTGGAAGGCACCTTGAAGTTTTACTATCGAAAGCCGCGTCATATTAATGAGACACAAAAAACTATTGCCGAAGGATTTGGGCAGTTGCTTTCTACGCAAATGGCAGCGGCTGCGCTTGAAGAGCAGACAATGTTAGCGACGAGCATGGAGCTCAAAATGCTACAAAGCCAAATTAACCCTCACTTTTTGTTTAATACTATTAACACTATCGCATCGTTTATCAGAACCGATCCCGAATCGGCACGCCGATTGTTGCGAGAATTCGCTATGTTTTACCGACGTACTTTGGAGGATTCCGCAGATCTTATTACTTTTACGCGAGAAATGGAGCAAACCAGGCGCTATTTTACGTTTGAAGTGGCGCGCTTTGGTGCAGATAGGCTTTGCTTGGTAGAAGAAATAGATCCTCAAATTAACAAAATGCTTATCCCGCCCTTCCTTATGCAGCCTTTGGTGGAAAATGCGGTTCGTCATGCCATGTCGCCCGAAGGAAAGCTTACTATTAGAATTATAGGCGAGGTCGAAGGCGACGACGTCATTATTTACGTTAAGGATGACGGCGTTGGTATGAGCGAAGAAAAGCGTCAGAATATTTTGAACGCTAAATCTAAAGAAGGTTTAGGGATTGCGGCAAAAAATGTTCACGATCGCATTTGCGGATACTTCGACCAAGGAACTAGCATGGATGTTGAAAGCGAATTGGGTGTGGGAACCTCAATCAAGTTAACTCTTATAAACGGGATGCACGACAGCCAGTTGTCTTTGATGCAGTAATAGTCACAAGATGCAGGAGTAATTTTGATTCCTGCATCTTGTGGTGGGGTTTTTGCGGAATAGTGAA
>CAYJGC010000059.1:0-5776 GCA_964369725.1 uncultured Eggerthella sp. | reverse complement strand
GCAGGAGTAATTTTGATTCCTGCATCTTGTGGTGGGGTTTTTGCGGAATAGTGAAGACTAAACTGATGAATTGATCTTCAAGCGGCATGAGTGCTACGATAAAGCTCAAACTTCTTTATAGAGTTCTATTTTTGCAAAAGATCTAAGAGATCTTCGCGTGATAGCGTAGCGAGAGAGATGCCGCTTGCTCCGATTACTTGACTGGCAAGATCGCTTTTCGCCTGCTGAAGCTTCACAATTCGTTCTTCAATGGTGTCTTTTGCAATTACTTGTACCACATTTACCACGCGAGTTTGCCCAATACGATGCGCGCGGTCGGTTGCTTGGTTTTGTGCTGCCGCATTCCACCAAGGGTCGGCATGAATGACCACCGAAGCTCCGGTAAGATTGAGTCCTGTTCCGCCCGCCTTGAGCGATATTAGAAAAACGGGCGTCTGATCTTCGTTAAACGCATTAACAAGTTCAAGGCGTTTCTTTTTGGGAGTAGCACCGGTGATGGTGTAGTACGGCAGGTTGTGCTTGTCGAGGCATTCAGCAATGAGCGCAAGAAAGCTGGTGAATTGAGAAAATACCAGCGTTTTCTCTCCGGCATCAAGAGATGACTCTATAAGTTCCATAATGGTGTCAAGCTTAGCGGCATGCCCTGTATAGTTTTCATAGAGCAGGCGAGGGTCACAGCAAAGTTGGCGTAGCTTGGTGAGCTCCGCAAGCACTTCAACTTTGCTTCTTTCAGGATGGGGTTTGTTCTTGTCGTTGTGTTGCGTAGTAAGATCTTCCCTTAGTTGCTGTTCATGGGCGCCGTAGAGACGCTGCTGTTCTTTTTCTAAAGGCGTGTATACAAAAGACTCAAGCTTTTCTGGCAAATCGCGCAAAACATGACTCTTCAGACGCCGCAGCATAAAGGGTCCTACTAAAGATTGGAGTCTGCGTGACACGTTTTCGTCTCCGCCAATAATAGGAGCCTCAAAATGCTCGCGGAATCGAGAGTAGGGACCCAAAAGTCCTGGCATAAGGAAGTCGAAAATACTCCATAGTTCGCTTAAGCGATTTTCCATAGGTGTACCCGTAAGAGCAAAGCGATGCAGGGATTCAACTCGCTTGACAGCGCGCGTTATGAGGGTCGCTGGGTTTTTAATGTACTGAGCTTCGTCTATGGCAAAGCAGAAAAAGGTATGTTTTGTATAGTCAGCTGAGTCAATACGTAGCAAATCGTATGAAGTTACTAACACATCACAGGGTTCTGATTTATCCAAAGCTACAGCCCTTATTTTGGCTCGCTCGCGTTTTGTTCCGGTCACCGCGCATACCGATAACTCTGGTGCAAAGCGCTCAAATTCTGCGAGCCAGTTATATACGAGAGAAGCGGGGCATGCTATAAGGCTCGGACCTGTTTTCCGCGCCTCATCCTGTCTTGCCAGCAAAAGTGATATAAGCTGGATTGATTTACCCAGCCCCATTTCATCTGCTAAAATGCCGCCAAAGTTTGCGTCGCACCTAGCTGACAGCCATCTAAAACCCTCCGCTTGATAGGGGCGTAAAGTGCTTTCAAGCGATGGTGGAAGTTGGTAGGAGGTTTCATCGACGCAGCGAAACGCTTCTACATAGCGAGTAAATGAACGGTCTCGCTCAAGGTCTGCTTCTTCATCAAGATAAAGAGCACGATAAGCGGGCAGTTCAATGGTGCCTGACGATAGCTGCTTTGAGGTTAGTCCTAAATCTGATGCCAATCGATCAAGTTGGGCAAGGTCGAAATCTTCGATGTTTAAAAAGACGCCGTTGCGCAACCGGTGAAACGTTTTGCGCTTGCGATAGCTTGACAGAAGCGCTCCTAGTTCCGCTGCGGGCAAATCCCCTGCAGACACCGTCAGATTTATAAGGTTACCCGTAAGTGATACACCCATCGTTATTTGGGGCTTTGTGTCGCGCAGAAGGGCATCAAAAGCAGGCGTGGCAAAGACCGTTCCCAATGAGCGAAATTCTGCCAGTCCTCCCATAATTAGAGCCGCGATTGCTTCGTCGTTGCTAAAGTCTAAAAGCGCACTTGGATGCAGCGAGCCAAAGTAGCGCTCCAGCAGCGTAAGCGCCTTCGTTTCTTTTCGCTGATTGCGCAAAGGGCCAATCTCGTCGTCGGCTGTTTGTTCTTTGTTCTTTTCTTCTGATGAAGAACTACACAAAGGATAACGTTTTTCACCATAGATTGCCCAAGCATCGCACAAAACGCCCCTTTTGTCTCGATCAAAATAGAACTCCAACGAGCAGGGCATAGGTCGAAACGTGTCTATTTCTGCGGGTGTATGCACCAGAAGATGCTTCTCAATAATGGGCAAGGCTGTGGCGCAAAAGAGCGGCATGTCCTCTTTTGCTACTAAAAGGAAATCTTCTCTGCTGTTGTGTACATTTTTCAGGAAATCAGCGCATTGGGCAAATTCTTGAGAACAACGATAAAAGATATCGTTTTGGTAAACATACATGCGTGTACCGTGAGCTGTAATAATGGCGTCATAGCTTTTCGCAATAAGATAACTATCGCGTTCGGCAGCTTGTAAGGAAATAGGTATACGAGGATCTGCTTCTTCGACGGATGCATGAGCAGGAGGAAGCCCTTTAAGGCGAGAGTCTTTGACGGTAAGCGTTTGATTGGTGAAGATGTCAAACAGTTCAATCGCTTCTAAATCCGAAAGCTCCAGCTCGCGTCCTACGACATTATTAATTTGGTAGCGCCAGTAGGCTGCTGCGCTAGACTGTTCACGTAAAGTAACTGCGCGTTCCAGTAGTTCTACAACGCGGCGACCTTGAGTGGTGAAAGCAGGCAGTACATGCGTGAATGCAAGTTTTTTACCATAAGAGAATTGTTCGCCCGCCCGGACGCGGTCAATAAAATCCGAGATGTTTTTAATAATATAAGACCCTTGAGGGCCCACAATCCTGAAATCTACTACCCAGTTCCGGGCTTCATGAGACAGAAAAGGCTCAAGATAGATGCAGTTGGTCAGGTTAATTTCGTTTGCCTGTTGGTCAATGCGTTTCATTAAGTTGGTGAGACAAGGTGATGTCTGTGCTTTACGCACTGATTGATACCCCATAAATTTTTGGGGCGCCTTGTTGTACGAGAGAGCAAGGGCGGCGCAGTGTTTGCACATGCCTCCGTAATTGCCGAAGGCAGGACAGGTGCAGCTGTATTCTTCAATAAGATCAGCATCTTCATCAAAGGAAACAGAGGTGCGGTAATTCTCATCCCAGCCTGTAGAGCTTGAAACGATAGCGCTGATGATAGTTTCATGCCTGCCATAACGAACCTGCTTGGTGAGGATGTGACGGTCTGAATTTGCGATGGTGCAGGCGCGTGCGAATGTGCGCCCAAAGCACTCTGATTCAATTTCTTCTCGCGACAGCATCTCTTTGGTTCCTCTCACCTGTGCGACAAATGTAATATTTCAGTATACTTGATAGAACAAATGTTTGACAGGGGAGACGGAGCTTATTTTAGCCGAAAAGGATTTTGTTGATAGATAGTCATAGAGTGCAGCATGATAGAATTTAACCTAACGGTTAAAGAGCTAGGTTATAAATTTAGTCGCTAGTGGGAGGAGTTGATATGCCAGAAAGAAACCATTCCTATGGTTTGGATTGGATTGATGAAGAAGCATTGTTCGAGGTCACCAAGCACTGTTTTAGTGGTGTTATAACAAAGGCTCAAGAAGCTCGTCCTGATTCGCCTCCTGACCCCTTTACTATCATGGTTCAAGCGGTTATTTTTGATCAAGATGCACAAAGTATGATGGCTTTTGAAAAGCTTCGTTTTATCAATAAATCAATATCAAATGCAGTAGGAAATTGGCATCAGTCGGTACTGGGTCTTGCTGAAGGTTGGGAAAGTTTGGGAACTGCGGGTGGCGTTGTTGATCTGATTGCCAGAGAAACACCCAGTTCAAAGCCTATTTATATAGAGGTTAAGAATCGCTTCAACACTATTAAAGCTTCGGATGAAAAGGAAATGTGGGATAAACTCGACGTGCTTGCAAAAGCGCACGATACAACAGCCTATCTTGTTCAGATTGTGCCAAAAACTCCTCAACGCTATGATAGACCATGGAATGTATCAGGAAGAACAGCTAAAGAAACAATCCGTTGCTGTGATGGCGTTACTATTTATGAGAAAGCCTTTAAAAAAGAACATGCTTTAAAAGAACTTTATCATGCTTTCCCTTCAATCCTTGAAGATGTAATAGGTACAGACTCATTCAATGCAAGTGGAATGCAGGAGTATTTTGCTCTCTCGCTTCCTTTGAATTAAGCGTATTGTGTATACTTATAACCATTGCATAGGTAATGGTTATAAGTGAGGGTAAGTGCAAGAATTTGAGTACGTGAGCGTAACTGCGGCGGCTAAAGCTTTAGATGTTTCGGCGGATACAATTCGCAGGTGGAACAAGCTGGGTCTAATTAAAGCTATTCGAGACAAAACGTCGAAGCGGTTATTTAATCTAAACGAAATAAAGCGTCTCCAAAGCAAGATTCGGGGAGAGGGTGACGCGGTTGATTATCAAGTGCTTGAAAGTAAGAACAAGCACGATGACGTAACGTGTATCGATTTGTTTGCTGGTGCAGGGGGAACGGCATTGGGATTTGGCAATGCTGGCATAAGGCACGTGCTGCTAAACGAGCTTGACCAAAACGCCGTGCAGACATTGTTGGCTAATAACGAGCTCCACAGCCTAGATTGGCCGATAGTTGCTGGAGACGTAAAGAATATCGATTTTAATACTTACCATGCGGATGTAATTCAAGCCGGCTTTCCTTGTCAAGCGTTTAGTTATGCTGGCAAGTCAAAGGGTTTTGAAGATACACGCGGAACGTTATTTTTCGAGTTTGCACGTGCTATTCAAGAGGTGAAGCCAAAAATTGCAATTGGTGAAAATGTAAGAGGTCTCGAGAGACATGATGGCGGTAGAACCTTGCAAACTATGATAGCGACGCTTGATGAGTTGGGCTATCGTGTAAATTATCGCATTTTGCGCGCTCAGTATCTCGATGTGCCTCAAAAGCGTGAACGTCTCATTTTTTTCGCCGTGCGTAAGGATTTAGACAATCCTATTGTTTTTCCGCGAGAGCGAGACTACTTTATTTCAATGAGGCAAGCGCTGAAGAATTGCCCCGACTCAGATGGTCAGAGCTATCCCCTCAAAAAACAAAAAGTTATGGAACTGGTTCCCGAAGGCGGTTGCTGGAGAGATTTACCTGATGAAGTGGCAAGAGAATATATGGGAGGAAGCTATAATCTTGGTGGCGGAAAAACTGGGATGGCTCGTCGTCTTTCATGGGATCATCCCAGTCTCACGCTCACCTGTGCACCAGCTCAGAAACAGACCGAGAGATGTCATCCTTCGGAAACACGCCCTTTGAAAGTACGCGAGTATGCACGAATTCAAACATTTCCTGATAATTGGGTGTTTGAGGGAAGTCTTGCTAGCCAGTATAAGCAAATTGGAAATGCCGTTCCAGTGAATCTTGGCTATCATATAGGACGCTGCGTGCTTGCTTCACTGGGGCAAATTCCTTTAGATGAGGGCATGGAGATAGTGGAAGCTTTGCCTCTATAGAGGTTCGATACCCTTACAACGTTTTGCGTGCACTTTTCAGGTAGCGAAAGCTTTGTCCCTATAGAAACTCGGTGCAACGAGGCTTTGTCGCCCGCCGTTAATCGGACTGTTTCGATTCGACAAGCCAGACTGCTTTGACGTGCTCCTGGTTTCTTTTCGCAAAGTCTCTGTCCTGC
>CAYJGC010000058.1:4116-9137 GCA_964369725.1 uncultured Eggerthella sp. | reverse complement strand
CACCGCTTTTCGGGTGCGATACCAACTTTTGAGATGCGACCCGACTTCTTACACCAGCTTTCGGGACGTGATCCAACTTCTTACACCGCTTGTCGGGACGCTACCCATTTTGATCGCGTCCCGAAAGTTGGCGTAAGAAAAAATAGTTGGTTTAAAAGTAAACCTAAAAAAGCGGTCATAACCTAGAATGTCAATCGCCAAAAAGTCATTCGAGAAAGGAAATGGCCGCCGATGGACAGTTTACTAGCTACAAGCCCAGAAATGAAGAAGTTTGCTTTAGAAGCACTAAAAGAATGTACGCATTTGCAAGCTTTTGGAACACGCATGTTTGGAGCCTTACTTAATGCCACAATGTCAGCGCAAGCTGATGAGATATGCAATGACGAATATGGGGCTAAAGATCCCGAGCGAGAAAATTCTCGCAATGGGTGCAGGGATCGCAAACTACTGACCAATTCTGGAGAGCTAAACTTAAAGATACCTAAGCTAAGAACAGGGTCGTTTTTCCCTGAAGATATCATTTCTCATTACTGCTCGATAACCATTTCTGCAGCAGTCCGCCTTGATAGCATCACCAACAACTTCTGCAGTCCCCTCCTTAATCACAGCCTCTAAGGTTGCTTCACTTTTCTTGCAAACAGCAATCCCATAGAGCCCATCAACGCAAGCATGGCTGCTGCATAAACTCCACCGATGCCAGTGTCTCCCGTTTTCGGCAACGCATCGCCTGTACCAGGGTTTGAAGTTGCTGAAGAAATCCAGTCTGCCGTTAACACAAGATCTGTTGCTACAGGCTGATTGAAATCGTATTTGACCCCATCGTTTAACCACCCATTGAAGACAAATCCGTCCTTAGTGGGTGCTGATGGCTCAACAACCTTATTTCCCGTCGATATCGCTTGATTAGGTACAGCGCTACCGCCAACAGAATCAAAAGCAACAACATGCGTTGCCTGAGGCACATACGTAGCAGCGATGTTGTTTGGAATCTCGTTTGCAACATAAGCATTGCCCTTGAGGTCTGACCATAAGCCGGTATAAACGGAGCCATTAGGCGAAAGACCGCTTGGCGTGTAGAGCGCTACATCAAACCTCGAAGCAGAGGCCCCATCAAATGAAAAATTTGCACCCAGTGTAAGTGAAGCGATTTTGTTGGCACCCGAAAACATCTCAGAAAGCCCTTCTGCGGCAGTTATACCTGAAGTGTCAAACGAAGACAAATTCAGCGTCTGCAGCTTTGTGCAACCATTGAACATTCTCCACATGCTTGTTGTATTAAACGTATTGAAGCTTGATAAATCAAGCGAGACAAGAGAGACGCAATCGGCAAACATATGAGCCATAGTTGCTACATTTGCGGTGTTCCATGCAGATACATCAAGAGAGGCAAGCGCTGTGCAACCCGCAAACATGTAAGTCATGTCTTCTACACTTGAGGTATCCCACCCAGACACGTCAAGAGACGCAAGTGATGAACAGTCTTCAAACATGTTGGCCATGCTGACCACGCTCGAGGTGTCCCACGTAGATAAATTAAGAGATGTCAGAGACGAGCAATAACCGAACATATTTTCCATCTTGCCAACGCTTGAAACATCCCACCCAATTACGCTTAGAGCTTTGAGCTTGGATGCAGAAGTAAACATATCATCCATATTATTCACTTGAGAGGTGTCCCAATGAGATAAATCAAGTGTTTCAAAAGCAGATCCTGCAAACATTATAGACATATCATTTACGCTTGATGTATCCCACCCAGACACGTCAAGCGACGCAGCCGAAGTTGTGCTAAACATTAAGGACATATCTACTACACTAGAAGTGTCCCAATCTGAAAGGTCAAGAGATCTAGCCGCGCACTCATAAAAAAGAGCTTGCATGTTTGTTACACTCGAGGTGTCCCATGTTGACAGATCCAACGAAGGGGCTGCACAGTCAAAAAAAAGAGCTTGCATGTTTGTTACAGCAGACGTATCTAAAACTTCTGTATTGATTTTTGTTACCCCAGGCAGAGCTCTGAACCAACTAGTTGAGTTTTCGGGCATCATTATGATGCCCTCTGAAAGAACATACACCGCACCCGTACCAGTGTCAAAATAGCCCTTAATCGTGCCTAGGCTTTGCTTATCTAAAGAAACGGGTGTGATTCCCGATAAATCTACTTCAGGACTTGCCCCATTGGGATAAAACTGAATCGAAGTAAGGTCGTCGGAAAATCCTGCCAGAACTAGGGGGCTCGAAAAGCCATCTGATGATTCTTTAAGAACATACTTTTCTGGCTCCGCACTGGCTATTGACGGCAGCATCGCCCCAATCAAAGTAAACGCTGCCAAAGCAATAACTACCCTTATGGTATTTGTCTTCGCTAGAGCGCCAATCCTCATACAAACCCTCTTCCCTTAGCTCATAATGTAGCTTGAAACATACACCTACAGAATACTACACATTTTCTAACTTTGCAGTGCGATACGCTGCGTGGCTGCTAAATTGTAAGCAGTTTTCTGAAAATCATTTTCCAAGACAATGGAAATCAACCAACAGCTACTATCAAGTCCTGGAAAGCTGCCGAAAAACAATCCCTTGACGAGACTCTTCTCTTCCGCTTAAAGATAACTACCCAAAGAGACTCAATGCGAAACAATCCTTATGCAATATTCCCCAACTTTTACAGCGCCTATTAGACTACGCAGAGTCAGACGCGTAGCTCACACGTTCTGAGACTACACAGAGCCGCCAAAATCACCTGTGGCTTATGTGTGCTTTAATCTTTTCTACGGTATTTACAGAGCTTAAATACTGCGCATAGCTTGCGAAATCAGCTGTGCCCCTAGCTGCGCGGAGTCAAATGTGCCGTGACGACCACCCCTACAACAAGTAAGAAACTGCAACAAAAAGCACGAGACTTGCGCTGATAATCAACGCATCTTTGATCTGTAATGCACGAGAATTAAGCGCTGTTTTTGCAATCTTAGGTACTCCATAACAACGCGCATCCATCGCTACCGCCAACGCATCTGCACGACGAAACAATCCTACAAAAAGCGGGATAAACACAGCTTGCCAGGCTTTTAGCCGCTCCCAAATCTTTCCCTCGTCAAACGATGCCCCGCGCGCCCATTGCGCATCGTATACCCTTCCAAGCTCCTCGGCGGTTACCGGAATGTAGCGCAATGCCAGCGAAAATACCATTGCAATATCATCTACCGGAAGACGCAACACGCGCAGCGGCGCCATAAAGCTGCAAAATGCTCGAGTAAGGTCTGTCGAAGTAGTGGAATAGGTGACAACCAAGCTTGCCAAGACCAGCATCAAAATACGACCCGCATAAAAACACCCCCGGGCAAACCCAGAAGGATCGAAACCAAAATTCCCCAGTAAAACGATAGGAGCAAGATTATCAAACACGCCAGCAGAAACATTCCCCAATCCAATTTGTCCCACACTCGCAGCAGATTCGGCTACAGAAAATGAAAAACTATTGAATACCAGCGTGAACAAAACAATAAAATATACGGGGACAATCAAGCGAAAATACTGATGCGCAGACACTCCTGAAACTTTAAGCACCAAAGCAAGCATTGCCATACAAATGGCAAGCCCCGTCCATGTCTGAACTAAAAATAAAGCTATCGAAAACATAGCAAGCAACAGAAGCTTAACCCGTGCGTCTGCTGTATGTATAAGGGAAGACCCTGGAATATATGAACTAACGTTTATGCGCATAATGACAGTATGGCACACTGCAGCGCAAAATATTAAAACTCTCTAAACAAAGCGCAAGCGACCTTCGCTTATCTGTTTGACAAAATATGCCGAGCTGCTCTACGACCTGAATGTATATTGTTCATGTTTGCCGAACCGGCAAAAAACAGAGTGTAGCACGAATGATACAACTGGCAACTGTCTGCCCCAACCGCATAAAGACCTTCGATGGGCAATTTCAAAGCATCAACCACTTGCATATCTCTATTCACTTCGATACCTCCTAGCGTACAAAGCAGCATAACTGCTTGGCGCAGAAGGTAAAAGGGAGGTTCTGAAATTTTAGTAAGACTTTCGGCGTCCTTTCCAAACTTCCTGTCGAAACCAAGATCACAGTAAGAGTTATATTCTTCAACAGTTTTCTTTAAAATAGAGGCGTTAATCCCCGCCTTTTGAGCAAGCTCCTCTAGAGTATTTGCGACATACTTGTCACCGTATTGGTCGTTTTCAACCTCGAGAGCCAGAGCTTCTACGGCCTTATATTTCTCAAGGAATGCTCTGTCAACTAAGGAGTATGCTTCTCTTTGTGAAAAGGTTGCATTCGCGGGAAAGCTCAAATTCTTCTGCCCGCAGCTTTCGTCACAAAAGCGCTCACCATCTTGATTCACCCAGAGATAATCGCCGCAATCTCCTACGCCAAACAAAAGAGAAGAGCACGGAGTAGCTCCCGTCCATTCTCGATAGGTTTGCACACTACAATGACTTCTTGCGAGGGCATTATCAAAACCACCAGCGGATACTGCCATTCTTAAACCATCGCCATCATGTCCGCCATAGCCGATAGCAAAGCTGTTGTCTTTACCGTAACCTTTTTCTATCAGCATGCCTGGATTGTCTTGGAAGCCACCTGTTGCCAATACTACCGCACCGCACGCAACTTGCACGACTTCACCAGCATGTTGAACCAACACGCCTTTCACAACTCCATCTGCAATAAGAAGATCTTTTGCTGGGCTTTCAAGCAATATTTCTACCCCACAAGACAACGCAGCGTGTTCCAAAACGGCAATAACCGCTACACCCCTACCTTCAAATTCGTGCATACAATCGACATCGGCATGCCCGCTGTAATTTCCCACGCCTGAAAAAACTACTCCTCGATCAATAAGCCACTGAATATGACCACCAGATTCTCGTGCTAAATCTTCCCAAAAACATGCATCACCTTTATAGTTTGTTGTTGCTTGCACTTTAGCGAGGAGTTCGTCTAATGAAAGGGTTATCCCTATCTCCCTTTGTAAGGGTGAGTCCATTGCAAA
>CAYJGC010000058.1:0-4016 GCA_964369725.1 uncultured Eggerthella sp. | reverse complement strand
AAGAACCACCCAGAAGCCAAGGCATCTCACAAAGGCACCTATAGCAAAAAAGGACCCGCGTTGCGGATCCTTTCAATAACACAAAAGATAGAATGTAGCTTATTCAGCTTTCTTTTCTTCTGCCTCTGCAGCTGGAGTTTCCTCTACAGCAGCTTCTTCAGCAGCTGTTTCTTCTACAGCTTCCACTGTCTCCTCAGCTACCTCTTCTACTGCTTCAACCTTTTTAGGAGCAGCCTTCTTTACAGCAGGCTTCTCGTCGGTCTTTTTAGCAACAGGCTCGGTAACAAGCTCCATGATAACCATAGGAGCATTGTCGCCCTTGCGAGGTCCCAGTTTCATAATGCGGGTATAGCCGCCCTGACGATCCTGGAACATTCCTTGCTCGACCTTCTCAAAGATCTCGCGTACCAAATCTTTGTCACCCAAAGCTGCAATAGCCTGGCGACGAGCGTGCAAATCGCCACGTTTTGCCCAAGTGATAATCTTGTCCACGTTAGGACGGATTTCCTTGGCACGTGACTCAACCGTCTTAATACGGTCATTCAAGAACAGGGCATTTACTAAGCTTTTCTTCATGGCCTTGGTATGGCTGAAGTCAGTACCCAGTTTGCGACCCTTGTAATTGTGTCTCATGATCTTGTATCTCCTATTGCTTTAAGTTGAGGTCCATGGAAATGAGTTTATCCTTCACTTCTTCAATGGACTTCGCACCAAAGTTCCTAATGTTCAACAGGTCATTCTCAGAGTATTCAACCAACTGACGCACAGCATGTATGCCTGCACGCTTGAGGCAGTTGTATGAGCGGACAGACAAATCCAAATCTTCAATTTGTTTGTCTAGCTCAATGTTGGACTCTTGGCCTTCGGGCGCGAAGATTGAAGGCTTCTCTTCCTCTTCCTCTTCATCAACCTCAACCAAACCCATGAATGCTCCCATGTACTGATTTACGATATTAGAAGCTCCGCAAATGGCTTCGATCGGCGTGATACTGCCGTCTGTCTCCACTTCAAGAATCAACTTGTCGTAATCGGTACGCTGACCAACGCGCGTGTCAGTAACGTTCATCGTGCAACGACGAACGGGTGAAAATAATGAATCGACATGAATTATTCCGATAGGATCCTCGGTACGCTTGTTACGTTCTGCAGAAACATAACCACGCCCGACACCAATGCGGATAGACATATCAAGTGTGCCGCCATCAGCCACCGTAGCAATCACATGATCGCGATTTACCAAAGCAAATTGTGTAGGCACATCGAGGTCTGCACCAGTTACGGTACAGGGGCCTTCTTTGTAAACTCGAGCTGTAGCTTCCGTAACATCATCGTTAAGAGCAGAAAATACCAAACCCTTGACGTTAAGAACAATGTTAGTAATGTCCTCAATAACACCTTCAGCAGTTGTGAACTCATGCTGAACGCCGTCAAGCTGGATAGCGGTAGCTTTAGCACCGTCAAGAGACGATAGCAACACGCGACGCATGCAGTTGCCAAGCGTATAGCCATAACCGCGCTCTAGCGGCTCCACAATGAAGCGTGCAACCGTAGTGTTGACTTCTTCTGTTGTTACCGTAGGCCTCATGAACTCTGTCATATGAGGTGAGCCTCCTTACTAAGCTGCGATTACTTCGAGTAAAGCTCGACGATGAGCTGCTCGCGAATGTCCAGATCAATCTGGTCACGTTCAGGGAGAGCGAGAACGCTGCCCTGAAGCTTCTCAATGTCTACCTCAAGCCAAGCTGGAACCTGGAAGCGCGCATTTGAAACGAGAGCGCTCTTTATAAGGAGCAAGTCCTTAGACTTAGGTCCAACAGCAACAAGATCACCGGGCTTTACGCGATATGAGGGAATGTCAACGCGCTTACCATTTACCGTGATGTGACCATGTGTTACAACCTGACGAGCTTCTTTACGCGTGCGAGCAAAACCCAGACGGAAAATAACGCTGTCAAGACGTGATTCAAGAATACGCATCAAGTTTTCACCAGTAACGCCTGGCATTGCCTTTGCTTTTTTGAAGTAGCCATGAAACTGCTTCTCCAAAACGCCATAGATAAACTTAACTTTTTGCTTCTCACGGAGCTGCATGCCGTATTCGCTTTCTTTGCGACGACGACGGGGCTCACGAATGGAGGTCTTTGAGCTGCTGTAGCCTAAAGCAGTTGGCTCAATGCCAAGCTGACGACAGCGCTTGAGGACCGGGGTTCTATTAATTGCCATAATATATCGATCCTTTCATTTACACGCGACGACGCTTGCACGGACGGCAACCGTTGTGTGGGATGGGCGTGCAATCCTGAATGCTTGAAACTTCCAAGCCTGCAGCTTGCAAAGAACGGATAGCTGTTTCGCGACCAGATCCTGGACCCTTTACGAAAACAGAAACCTTCTTCAAACCATGCTCCATTGCTGCCTTAGCTGCAGCTTCTGCAGCCATCTGTGCGGCAAAGGGGGTTGACTTACGGGAGCCCTTGAAGCCCACCGTACCAGCTGACTGCCAGGAAATCACGTTACCCTGAGGATCGGTGATACTAACAATAGTGTTGTTGAACGTAGACTTAATATGCGCTGCACCAACGGCGATGTTCTTACGTTCGGAGCGCTTTACGCGAGTGCGTACATTTTTCTTAGCTGCCACTTCGAACTACCTCACTTCTTCTTTCCGCCGATTTGCTTACGTGGACCTTTGCGCGTACGTGCATTCGTGTGAGTGCGCTGTCCGCGAACAGGCAAGCCACGACGATGACGCAAACCACGATAGCAACCGATCTCCATGAGGCGCTTAATGTTCTGAGAAACTTCACGGTGAAGGTCGCCCTCTACCTTGATGTTTCCTTGAATGTGGTCACGAAGCTTCGCAACATCTTCTTCTGTTAGGTCGCGAACACGAACGTCTGGATCAACGCCAGTGTCTGCAAGGATTTGCTTGGATGTGGTCAAGCCAATGCCATAAATGTAGGTCAAGCCGACTTCAATGCGCTTGTCGCGAGGAAGGTCGACACCAACGAGACGTGCCATAGGTTATATCTCCTCTTTCTTCCTAGCCCTGACGTTGCTTATGGCGTGGGTTCTCGCAGATTACGAGCACTTTGCCATGACGTCGGATGATTTTGCACTTGTCGCACATTTTCTTGACCGAAGGGCGTACCTTCATATCATTTTCCTTTCGGTTATGCGTTCTTTTTCTATCGTCACACCCAGCCGCAGGTGATTATTCTTGCTATTACTTAAAACGATACGTGATGCGGCCTCGATTTAGGTCGTATACCGACAACTCAACCGTAACCTTATCACCAGGCAGAATTTTGATATAGTGCATTCTCATTTTGCCTGATATGTGGGCCAATATTGTATGACCGTTTTCGAGCTCTACTTTAAACATTGCATTAGGCAATGCCTCGAGGACGGTGCCCTCTAGCTCGATTACATCTTCTTTGCTCAATTGTGCTCCTTATAGCAAATCGTACGTTTGCAGCAACACAAAATGATATCAAGAAAGAAAGAACTATGCAAGAGATTTTTTGAGCGCAGAAATCCAAGACCACTTGGTTCACAAAACCTGCATATCAGGCGTGCGACTTATAGTCGCGCAAACAGTCACCAAAAACATGTTCGCCAGGTACTTGCGTCGAGCGCGACCGCCTTGTCGGTCAAAATATAATCTCAACCTCAAACTGGCTGGGCTACTAGGATTCGAACCTAGATAGCTGGTACCAAAAACCAGAGTCCTGCCGTTGGACGATAGCCCAGTCTGAGGGAGAAATGGAAGAGATTGCCTTCCAGCGCAAAATGGTGGGCCGTGAGGGAATCGAACCCGCGGCCTTGGGATTAAAAGTCCCCTGCTCTACCAGCTGAGCTAACGGCCCATATGCCTTAATGCGCAAGTGGGTATTTTACCCGCGAAATCAAGCATAGTCAATATGTAAATTTACGGTGTGAAGAAAATTCTTAGCTTCCCCCCAAAAAACAGAGTTTCGAAGCTTTCCATACTAACCGCAACACTAAGCGCAACG
>CAYJGC010000057.1:0-9290 GCA_964369725.1 uncultured Eggerthella sp. | reverse complement strand
CGAGCAGCAAGCTCATCAGCATACAGGGCAAGTTCCTGGTTAATGACTTGATAATCTTCAAGAGGGTCTCGGCCTTCCCAGTCACCCGTCAAATCAACGACATGGACAATAAGAGCCGTTCTCTCAATATGACGCAAAAACTCGTGTCCCAAGCCGCGACCTTCATGAGCTCCCTCAATAAGACCCGGAATATCTGCCACTACAAAGCTTAGATCGCCTGAACGGGCAACACCCAAGTTAGGAACGAGCGTTGTGAATGGGTAGTCGGCAATCTTTGGGCGTGCTGCACTCATTTTTGCAATAAGCGACGATTTACCTGCAGAAGGCATGCCCACCAAAGCGGCATCTGCCATAAGCTTCATCTCAAGCTCAATCCATCGCTCTTGAGCGGGTTCTCCCAGTTCGGCAAATGCAGGAGCGCGACGCGATGAAGTTACAAAGTGAATGTTTCCCCTGCCGCCATAACCACCGCGCGCCACCGTCACCGTTTCACCATCATGCGTGAGATCAGCAATAAGCTCGCCGGTTTCTTTTTCTTCTTCAAAATATTCACGTACCACCGTACCCATAGGCACTTTAAGAATTAAATCTTCTCCCGTAGCGCCGTGCATACGCGAACCGCGGCCATGAGTACCACGCTGAGCCTTGAAGTGATGCTTAAAGCGATATTCAATGAGCGACGATAAGCTGGCATCAGCCTCGACAACGACATTGCCTCCCCGGCCACCATCGCCGCCATCTGGACCACCTTTAGGGACATGTGCTTCTCGGCGAAACGACATACAGCCTGCGCCGCCATTTCCGCCCGTTACATGAACGCGTACTTTATCTATAAACACGAAAGGTTCCTCAGTTCATTACCTGCGCCTTTAAAAATTAAAACGCAATGGATATTTCTTATCTAGATGATTGTAAATGAAAAATGCCCCCTATAGACGAGGGGGCATCGCTTCACATAATAATGTTACGCAGTCGTGGTAGGAGTTGCCTTATGCTTCAGGGCGTACGTGAATTTTGCGCTTAATGCCACGTGTGAATTCAAGCGTTCCATCACATAGAGCAAACAAGGTGTCATCCTTGCCGCGCCCTACGTTTTCACCTGGATGAAAATGCGTACCACGCTGACGAACAATAACGTTGCCCGTCTTTACAATTTGACCAGCGAACATCTTAACGCCCAAGCGCTGTGCGCGGGAGTCGCGACCGTTGCGGGTAGACCCGAGACCTTTTTTGTGAGCCATGGTGTTCCCTCCCTTACTTTACTCAGCGTCGCCAGACGCTTTTACTTCAGCCGTAACTGAGCCAACAGACTCAATTTGCACGCGGGTCAAGTTCTGGCGGTGTCCGCGCAGTTTCTTGTAACCTTTACGCTTCTTGAACTTGAAGACCAATTGCTTTTCGCCCTTGAATTGCTCAACGACAACAGCAACAACCTTCGTGTCGGCAGCTTTTGAAGGATCTGCTTCAATGTTTTCACCATCAACAACGCAGATAGCCTGAAGCTCAACCTTCTCGCCAACCTCGGCTTCGAGTTTTTCAATGTTTAGTTTGTCACCGGCGGCAACCTTATACTGCTTGCCACCCGTTTTCACGATTGCGTACATGTATTTCTCCTTGAATGTGTCAAAACGCAAGGCAATATCCTACCAGCGTACGTACCCTAAGTCAACAACAAAGTGTAATATTTTTTTCGATTTCTGCAACTTTACTAATGCGATTCTGCCCACGTGTTTCCAACCGAAACATCAACCACTAAAGGCACCTTCAATTGAGCCACCGATTCCATCACGTCTTTAACCATGTTAGACAGCTTTTCAATCTCGTCATCAGGCACACTAAAATCCAATTCGTCGTGAACCTGCAGCAAAAGTTTTGCGGCATACTTCTCATCTTTTAAGCGGCGCTGCACCTCGCTCATCGCAAGCTTGATAATGTCGGCAGCGCTTCCTTGCATGGGGTGATTCATTGCGGTACGTTCACCAAATCCACGTTGGTTTGCATTACTTGCTTTTAATTCAGGAATATGACGCTTGCGCCCAAACATGGTCTGGGCATAGCCGTTCTTTTTAGCGCTCTCAATGGTTCCGTCTAAATATGCACGCACGCCGGGATACGCCTCAAAATAACGGTCAATCATATCCTTTGCCTCGCCAAAGGCAATCCCCAGGCTCTGAGACAACCCAAAGGCCTGCTGACCATACACAATGCCAAAATTTACCGCTTTTGCGCGACTACGCAATTCGGGCGTAATATCTTCCACCGGCAAATCGAATACACGGCTTGCTGTGGCTGCGTGAAAATCCACGCCCGAACAAAAAGCAGCTATAAGATGCTCGTCTTCAGACAAGTGAGCGAGCAACCGTAACTCTATTTGCGAATAGTCAGCCGAAAGGAACTTGTGCCCTGCCTCAAGAGGAACAAAACACTCTCGAATTTGACGACCAAAATCAGTCCTCACCGGGATATTTTGCAAGTTAGGCTCTGATGAAGAAAGTCGTCCGGTCGTGGTGACTGTTTCGTTAAACGTGGTGTGCACGCGCTTGTCGGTTGCCTGCAGGCGAGGCAACGCGTCAATGTAGGTAGACTTAATTTTAGCTAACTCACGATAGCGCAATATGAGGCCAGGCATCTCATGATCTTTTGAAAGCTCCTTTAAAACACCTGCATCCGTTGAGTATCCCCGCTGGTTTTTCTTAAGCGGCTTTAAGCCTAATACCTCAAACAAAATGCGCGAAAGCTGCAAAGGGGAATCAAGGTTAAATTCCTCTCCCGCCATGGCGTACACTTGCTGCTTTAGCACATCAAGTTCGACTTGTGTACTTGTACCTAGAGCCTCAAGACGTTCGTAATCAAGCGCCGTTCCCGTGCGTTCCATAATAGCTAGTATTGGCACGAGCGGCAGGTCAATATCAAAATATGCCTGTGAACTCTCATCGCGTTTAAGCGCTTCGGTCAAGGGTTCAACCAAGATGCGCGCCGATGCCGCCTGCATGGCAACTAAGGCTGCTTCTGTTTTCGCTTCAGGCAACACACCGCCTTGATAGGCATCCATTAAAGCATTGTAGCTATATTCACCTACTGAAGAATTGAGAACATATCCTGCAAGTCCGAGGTCAAATGCCTGCATGTCTAAAAGGTCATCATCGGAAACATAGGCAACTTGTGCGCTATCAGCAGGATAAATTCGATGGAGTGCCGCCTTCACATCGAGGGCTGCAAATGAGGTTCCCTTAACCACCTGTGCAAACGCATCAAAACCCTCTTCATCTTCGAAAAGAGCCGTTCCCTCGCTCGTGTTAATAGCGCAGTGCAATCCAGCACTAAACAAAGAAACCTGTTCGGACTCTAAAAATGCCACTCCAAGAGGCTCTTTACGTTCTATAGCAGCTGCGAGCAAACTTCTTGCCTGCTCTGCTACGACCACGGGTTCCCATACGAGTGGTGCAACTTTTTTCTCAACCTCTTTTCCCACCAGTTTCAAAACACGCGTCAAATGCGAATTGAAGTGGAGCTTGCGAAAGGCCTCGCTCACAATTTCAGCATCAAAAGAAGGGAAGCTACAGGATTCTAAATCCAAAGGGAAATCAAGATCGGTTACGATAGTAGCAACTTTGCGACTAGCAAACGCTGCTTCTTTATTTTCGATAACGCGTTCTTTTTGCTTTCCTTTGAGCTCATCAACGTGTTCATACAATCCCTCAAGACTACCGTAAGCTTGCAGTAATTTTGCTGCGGTCTTTTCTCCAATTCCGGGGATACCAGGGATATTATCTGACGAATCCCCTTTTAGACCCAAATAATCAGGAACCTGTTTTGGCGTGATGCCGTAGCGCTCAAGCACTTCTGCTGGGCCATAGATTGCTACGTCGGTGATGCCTTTTTTAGTCGTCACGATACGCGTCATATCGGTTGCGAGCTGATAAGCATCTTTATCACCCGTAACCAGGAGCGTTTCGTACCCCAAAGCCTCATCACGCGCTGCAATGGTACCCAAAATGTCGTCGCCTTCCCAGCCTTTGATACGCACAACAGGGATATCCATAGCTTCGAGCAAATCTTCCATGAGCGGAAATTGAACTTTTAGGTCGTTGTCCATAGGCGGGCGCTGCGCCTTATACTGCTCAAGTGCTTCCATACGATGTGCAGGCCGTCCGGCATCAAAAGCACAAATAATGGCGTCGGGTTTTTGCATGTCGATAAACTTGAGCAACATAGACATAAAACCAAATACCGCATTAGTGGGCGTTCCATCGGGTGCATTCATGGTGAGAGGAACACCGTGATACGCACGATGCATGAGCGAATTACCATCAATAACTGCGATTTTCTTTGCCATAAATCTACTCTTTCATAGGTACGTAAAGCGGAATCTCATAGATGTAAAAGATAAACGTCTAGTATAACGTGAGCCCTCACCAAAGGCCAAAGACTTTGCGAAAGACCAAACAACAAATAAACCAACAAAGAATCCACCCTTCGTCAGTATGAAAAAGCGCAATCATTGCTATACTTATGCGTCATGAATACTTCACACACACAAACAACCAACCCAAAGCGCATCGCCGTTGTAACAATGGGCGTAAAGCTGGGTGATGAAACGCGTGGATACACACGTTTTCGCTATCTGTCAGAGCTTTTAGTGCGCGAAGGGTTTGAGGTTGACCTTATTACTTCATCGTTTCAGCACTGGAATAAAGCTCCTCGTGACTGCACCCGCGCGTGCTATCAGGGACTTCCCTACCGTATTGTCTTTATCAATGAGCCGGGATACACCAAAAATCTTGACCTGCAGCGCATTAGCAGTCATCGCATTGCTGCAAAAAATTTGCGTAATCATTTTGACGAAACTGCTGGTCGATATGATCTTATTTATGCAGAAATTCCGCCTAACGATGTTGCTCGCGTTTGTGCGGAGAGCGCCCAATCCATGAACATCCCCTTTGTGGCTGACATTAATGATTTATGGCCCGAAGCAATGCGCATGGTAGTCAATATCCCCCTTATAAGTACAGCAGCGTTCTACCCCTTCTCACGCGATGCAAAGATTGTTTATCAACTCTTATCAGGAGCAGTGGGAACCTCGGATGAATACGCAGACCGCCCAAAGCAAGACCGCAAAGAATCTTACCCGCAAGCAACAGTGTATGTAGGCAATGATTTGGCAGCTTTTGACAAGGGAGCTCGCAAGAACATGCAAGCTATTGCAAAACCACAAGGAGAACTGTGGATTACCTATGCGGGCACCTTAGGAGCAAGCTACGACCTTGCCACACTCATTAAAGCAGCTGCATTGGTGCAGGAAAAAGACCTCGGTTGTAACATTCGCGTAAAAATTCTTGGTGATGGACCCGACCGCGCCAACCTGGAAACTCTTGCGAAAGAATCTCATGCACCGGTAGATTTTTTAGGCTATCAAGACTATGACAACATGGCTGCGTATCTATGTGCTTCAGACGTAACCATTAACTCTTTGGTGAAATCTGCCGTACAAAGCATAGTAACCAAAATTGGCGATTACCTCGCCAGCGGCAATCCCATGATTAACACGGGATCCAGTCCTGAGTTTCGCGCAAAGGTTATCGAAGATGGGTTTGGAATCAATGTAGAAGCCGAAGATCCCCAGGCGCTCGCTCAAGCAATTGAAGATCTTGTGGCCTATCCTTTGGTACGCAAAGAAATGGGTATGCGCGGACGCGCCATCGCAGAAAACGAATTTGACCAACCGCAGGCTTATCTAAAAATTGTAGAACTGTTACGCGGATTACTATAATATTTGTAAAACCCTCGCTAAATCAACGGTGAAGCGTCACAATAAAGACGCACAAAACAAGTATCACGAACACCGTAACACCGTAACACCGTACGACACAGGAGCAGGCATCTTGATCGAACAACGCCGCATAGCATTTTCGCCACCAGACATCACGGAAGAAGAAATTGCCGAAGTAACTGAAGCTCTCCGCAGCGGCTGGATTACCACAGGCCCTAAAACCAAACAGCTTGAACGAGAGCTTACCGAGTTTTGTGGAAGCGCACGAACCGCCTGTCTTTCTTCAGCAACCGCCGCACTCGAATGCGCGCTACGTGCTTTAGAAATAGGTCCCGGAGATGAGGTTATTACCACCGCCTATTCATACACTGCCTCATGCTCTCCCATTTGCCACGTGGGTGCTACCCCCGTGTTGTGCGACACCGCTGAAAACTCCTATGAAATGGACTACGACGCACTACGCAGTCTGATAACCGAGCGTACCAAAGCAATCATCCCTGTTGATATCGCTGGTCGCATGTGTGACTACCAGGCACTTTTTGCAGCCATTGAGGACTCTTCGGCACTATGGAATCCCTCAAATAAACGTCAGCAAGCTATTGGTCGTATAGCCGTAATTGCCGATTCAGCACACGCGCTTGGGGCTACCTGGCAAGGGCAACGCTGCGGCACCGTTGCCGACCTGACAACCTTTTCGTTTCATGCGGTAAAGAACTTTACAACCGCAGAAGGCGGGGCTCTTACCTGGAAAACAGGACTGTTTGACGATGACGCGCTGTATCAAAACATAATGCTGCAGTCTCTTCATGGACAAACCAAAGACGCCCTTGCAAAAACAACTGCTGGCGCCTGGGAGTATGATATTGCGTTTCCTGGCTGGAAGTGCAATATGACCGACATTGCCGCTGGAATTGGCTTAGCTCAAATCAAGCGTTATCCTTCACTGCTTGCTCGAAGACGTGAGCTCATTGCTCGCTACGAGTTAGGTCTTTCACAATTGCCCGTTGATGTTTTGCGCCATTATGAAGATCACCAAGGGGCAGACGCCGCACAAGCAAACGACAGCGTTGCTCGACTTGAAAGTGCAGGCTTTTCTTCAAGCGGTCATCTTATGTTGGTACGCCTGCTGGGCAAAACACAGGAATTTCGCAATGCTCTTATTGAAAGCATGGCGAAACAAAGCGTTTCCACCAATGTTCATTACAAACCCCTTCCCCTTTTGAGTGCATACCGTAATCTGGGTTTCGATATTTCCAATTTCCCCCACGCATTTGGGCAGTTTGCTAACGAAATCACGCTTCCACTCCACACCCAACTTACTAACGAAGATGTTGACTACGTTGTTGACGTATTTGTGCGCTCTTACCAAGAACTTGAAACAAAGGGCGTGCGGTAATGTATTTGTCGCTCGGAAAACGCCTGTGTGACCTTATCGTAGGGATTATTGCCCTACCGATTGTTTTATTGGTCATTGCCATCTTAGCTCCTTTCATTTACTTTGAGGACAAAGGTCCGCTGTTCTACAATGCCCCTCGAGTGGGAAAAAACGGTGTGGAATTTAAGATGTACAAACTACGCTCCATGCGGGTAAATGCGCCTGACCTTTTGATGGAAGATGGTTCAACCTATAACGGTGCCGACGATCCTCGCATGACACGCGTGGGTACTTTTATGCGCAAAACAAGCCTTGACGAAATGCCGCAGTTCTTTAATGTGTTGATAGGCAACATGAGTGTTGTGGGACCTCGCCCTGACCTTAAACGGGAAACAGAACTCTACGAAGGCGAAGAAGGGCTAAAGCTCACCGTTAAGCCGGGCATCACGGGCTATGCAGCAGTATATGGGCGCAACTCGTTACCATGGCGAGACCGCCTGGCACTTGACGTCGAATATGTTCGCAAGGTGAATTTCGTGCTTGACCTAAAGATTTTCTTCAAGACTTTTACCACCGTATTTGCCCAAGAAGGCATCTATGTTGAAGAAGATGCCAAGTAACTGCTCGGTTTGACTGCTGGACGCCTTTCATGCAAGAGCCGCATTTTGCAGTTACCTTATCATCAGCTGTCGAAACCAATACAACTCAAAGACACCGTACGGGTGTTGAGGGGTGTTCTTTACCTTATACTTTTATCATTGCAAAGCTCATACCAACAAAAATCAAATCGCCCCTTGCCGACCGTGGGGTACCTATCCTTAGCTCTGGCGAAATGTCTAGAGAGTGGATACCAAAATCAGATAACCCTTGCCTACCTTGGAGTTCCCTTCTTCTCAGATTTAATATCTTATGATAAATTGTTAAGCACGCGAAATCACTACTTAGTAAAGCGTTCTGCGAGACACTACCCTGGCAAGCTTTACTAATCTTACAGCTAGCACGCTTTACCCAAGGGGGCTCACATGAACGAACGATTTATTTCATCAAGCATTATTGACTTTGAAGATGCTCTTTATCGATTCTGTGGCAACGAAGCACTTTTTAGAAAACTGGTAATGAAATTCCCCAACGATCACAGCTTTGAAGAGCTCAAAACTGCCCTTAATGCAAACGACACAGAAGCGGCTCTACTTGCTTCACATACTCTTAAAGGAGTATCGGGAAATCTCTCATTAGTTGAGCTGTACGACCTCTCGAGCATTATCCATGATACACTCCGGAGTGAAAATCCTCTTGACCCTCATTTGATAACCCAAACACAGGCTGCCTACGACCGCGTATGTTACGCACTCCAAGAACTGTAAACCTCTTTGGGCATATTTCATCAAGACTTTCTACCCTATATCTCAAAAGAAGATCTACATGGTATTATGACTTGACTAAAATACCTCTCAAGGAGCACCGTACTTATGCCCACCAACAATCAGTTAATTAGTATCGTTATTCCTATTTTTAATGCTGAGCCTTATTTAGAGCAATGCTTAGACAGCATCTTGGCACAGTCTTATGACAACCTTGAAATCATTTGCCTTAATGATGGTAGTACCGACAATTCTCTTACTCTCATGCAAAAATATGCTAGCCAAGACAGCAGAATTCGCATCATCGATAAACAAAATCAGGGATATGGCGCAACATGCAACAGAGGATTAGCAGAAGCAACAGGTGAATGGATTTCAATCATTGAGCCTGACGACTGGATTGAACCAGGGATGTATGCCGAAATGGTTTCTTTTGCAAACTCTCTTGCCGAACCGCTCGACATCATCAAAACGCCCTACTGGCGCATCTGGATGCCCGACACGCCACAACAAAGAAAACTAAACTGCAGCTACCGTAGTCGTATTAAACCAAAAACTCAACCATTTGCAATTAGTGAAGCTGCTCATTTGTTAACCCATCATCCCTCTATTTGGTCTGCTCTCTACCGAAAAAATTTCCTCGATGCAAACACTATCCGCTTTCGCGAATTTCCCGGAGCTGGCTGGGCTGACAATCCTTTTCTTATCGAAACTCTTTGCCAAACCAACCGTATTGGATATCTTGACAAGCCTTTCTATTGTTACAGAGAAGAAACTCCTGAAA
>CAYJGC010000056.1:5606-9480 GCA_964369725.1 uncultured Eggerthella sp. | reverse complement strand
TAAATAATAAGATCCGTCTCTTCGAGCTTCTTTTCGAAATAGGTATTAATTTTTTTGAAACGATGCTTTAAAAGCATGCCTATCATTACGCCTACCGGAATAAACAAAGTCATGGCTATAAGGTCACGTATCAAGTTAGGAGCATAAATGCCTCCCACCGCTTCTCTTACCGCATTGATTGCATAGGTAAAGGGCATGAGCGGATTAAGTACGCCAAAGGCATCGGGCGTTAGCTCTACAGGGAATGTACCTCCCGCGCCCGCCACCTGGATAACCAAAAGCACAACGCTGCACAGCCCACTTACACAACCCACTAAAACAACTCATCCCCAAAACTCAACTGCTCATTTTGTTGCGGAAAGTCCCAGACATACGAAAACACTTCCTTTTCGCCATACAGCATGTTGTTTTTCTTGCAAAATTCTCTCACTATACGTGACAGCTTTGCATTCTGTGGGCTTTTCAATCCATATGACGAACCGAATGCTCTCATATATTTTTGCTTAAGCCCTGGCCAGTGCTTTTCAATTTCCTGGTAATAGTATTGCCGATTGCCTGAACGAAGCGTCATCCCCATACCAAACGTAATAATTCCCTTCACACCTGCTTCTTTACAATATGCCAAAATACCCCTGACGTTTTCTTCAGTGTCATTAATAAAAGGAAGCAGCGGCGAAAACCATACTATGGTAGGGATGTTTGCTTTATGCATTTCCGCAAGAACCTCGGCGCGTCGCCGAGTTCCACAAACATGCGGTTCGAGTATCTTGCAAAGGTCTTCATCAAATGTTGTCAGGGTCATCTGCACAACAGCTTTAGTCTTTTCGTTTATTCTTTTAAGAACATCTACATCCCGCAGAATTAGATCCGATTTCGTGAGAACAGCTGCACCGAATCCCTGCTTCTCTATTACCTCAAGACACTGTCTCATGATTTGCAAATCCCTCTCAAGAGGAATATAGGGGTCAGTCATTGAGCCAGTAACAATCATTGATTTTTTTCGCTTCTTACCCAACTCTTTTTTAAGAAGTTCAACCGCATTAATCTTGACCTCGATATTCTCAAAATCAAACGTTTTGCCATAAATCTCACTTCGACTATCGCAGTATATACACCCATGAGTGCAGCCACGGTATATATTCATCGTATTTTTTGCAGATACAAGACTTTTGGCAATTACTTCTTTCACACGCACCCTTTCAAACTGCCTTGCTACTTAATCCGCAGTGAGGCAAACATCTCATATCATCAATCGTTTTTCTAAGCTACTTTCGCCATATCAAGTCTCGACAAACACAACTTCTCTATAAGCTCCCTTGCGCTTCTCTCACACTCTGCATTGAATTCTACACTGAGATCAATCTTAACAGGCGACAACTTTTGAGCAAAGAAGCTTTCAGGCAGGTTCGTCGCCACCTTTTGCTGCCACTTTTGCCACCATCTTTTCATCTATCACAAAGAAATGCCCAAAACAGCGCGGTCAGGTTTATCTTGGCTACTACTGGGATAGAGCCAATGGCATCAAGCAATACTTCCTCTATAAAAGAATCCAGATATTCTTATGCCTGAGATACTACCTTTCACCTGCGCCTTGTTTGCATTCAGCAATGCCCACTGCTGTCTGAGCGATTCAAAACTCGCGCTCAATAACTGCCGCAATAACAAACGGCCTACCAGCCAAACGACGCGACTTTCAATTCATCCAATTACACTTATCGCTTTCTCCGGTAAGCGAGATAGACTACCCGCTCAATAGAGTAGACGTGCAAGATACGTAAGCGCGCCGGAAACGAGATGGTTGCTCGTCGAGCTCACTTTACAGGGTGCCTAATTACCGTTCGGAGTTTTTCTGGAGCTGTTTTTCGTGGGTCGCTCAGATATATTTCGTGATGATGCCTTGATTCTGAGAGATTAATTTCATACCCCTGTTGTTCGACAAACTGGTGCATTAATTCCACCGTTACCGGCTCTTCAGCAAAGGGTCCAACATGGAGGCATTGCACACAAAGCCCCTCTTCATATGGAAAAAACTCTACCTGAGAATAGTCTCTCTTTTTCTTTTTTGTTGCAGTATCAACCGCCCAATCAAAATTTGCCTTCGTTATAAAATCTGGCAAACGAATGAGGGAAATCCAACAAAAATCATCCATTTTTGAATAGTCAACACCCCGGACACCTTCTTGCCACCAAAAGCCTTCAAGCGGCGGCACCACATACGGGAAGAACCCCTGAATCTGGTAATTACTTTTGTAACTCATTTTGAGTGTATAAGCCACACCGTACAACATTTCGAGAGCATTTTTGTAGGCGCCCTGCGCATCATTGGGATTCCCTTTCCCGCGAACCGCAAGATAGTTCATGGACGGCACATTCACCAGACTCGGCTTATCTTTAGGAGCATAGAACTCTTTAAACTCTTTTTTGAAATCAAAAATCATAGTTGCCCTCTCTTTTATCTACAATGCAGGCAGTTCGTCCTCAAAACCAAGCCAATCAACAGATATCTCATTGCGTGCTATAAGCTAGCATGCTGTTAAAATAATTCATCTTCAAACAGCATCTCCCTCCCACCGTCGAACAGCTGACACTTTAACAAGAATATTGGTCACACTTTTCGACGAACTCAAGTTTGAGACCTTGAACAGCTACCACTTTAGCAAAATTTTGGGGGTACGGAGAGAATTTTCGTTTAACTTTTATATAGGTAAATTACTCTTAAATTAAATCTGCAGATGAGATGCTTGCCTTCGCTGAGAGGCATTTTCAGGTAGTTCGGATTTTCTCCGTACCCCCAAATTTTTGCTAAAGAATTTGCTAAACCTCTTTCGGAAGCTTCTAAACTCTACATCTAAACTCGTTTGACTTCGCACTTGCGAGAACACTGTGAACTTCCATCCACGGTTCCAAATTTTACTCACTCTGCATCGAAGCTCGCTTGGCTTCGCATTCGTGAGAAGTCTGTACGAAAATTACTTTGGCGGTGAACTGCACGCTAAAGTTAGCTGAAGCTAGAAGTGAGCTGCACGCTAAAGCCAGTTGAAACTAGAAGCGAGCTGCGTGCAAAAGTCAGTTGCAGCCTCAAACATTAAAGAACATAATGCCTGTATGCTCTGCGATGCTATTGCGCTTTTAAAAGCAGTCAGGAAATCTAGTGTTCATTTAAAGACATCACTGCTTCTCGCACCTCTTCAAGAATAATACGCCCCTTTGATAACGCTATACCAGCCTGTACACCAACTCTCAGTAAGTCATCATCGGCGATATCTGCGCCTTTTCCGCTTACCGTGGTTGCGTGCTGCCCATTCATTCCTGCATTACGCGTCAAATCATACGCAGGCGACAGACGCCATGCATTTTTATTTTCATCGTATAAATATGAGAAGTTTTTTGAATGGTCATCGCGATTTCCTGCAAGGACATTAAAGCACATAAGACGATATAGCCGCTCATCCTAATCTTCCCATTCGTATTCAAAAGCAAGGACTTCATTTTTTGTTTGAGCAAGTGTGCCCACTTTGCGATTACCTAAACTAACTTGCAGTGATGCTATCTTGGTATCAAGCATAGTCTTCTCACTTTTCGTCAATAACTTCTTGAATCGTTCGATAGGCGCGCTTCATGAACAGCTCTTCGAAATCAGATTCACATCTTAAAGCTATTGAAAGCTTAATGAGAGAAACCAGCGAAATTTGACCTTGCTGCTCAAAGCGCTTTAATGAGCCCAGACTCATCCCCGCCTTTTGGGCAAGGTGTAATTGAGTAAAACCTAATTCTTTGCGACGCATGCGCACGCGTTGCGCAAGTGCTTCCGCAATCTCATTAGGCATCTGTTGTTCTATCTGTAACATCATTTGATTATAGCTCGTATTTGAGC
>CAYJGC010000056.1:0-5506 GCA_964369725.1 uncultured Eggerthella sp. | reverse complement strand
CCCATGTCGGGCGTACTGCTACAAAAACAAAGAGGCTGCATCTCATTTGATGCAGCCTCTTCAAAACTTCAGTTTCGCCTGTAGGAATCTCGGCAATAAACTTGAGCAAGCGCTCAGACGTTATCCGTCTGCCCCAAGCAAGTGTCGTGGATTGACTTAACCAACCATGAAACCGCTTAGGCGTTGCCCGCTTCTGTCAAGCAAAGTTACTCCTGCGCCTCACAGCGGCAAAGAAACATCGCCGCCAGCAAGGGCGCTCTCTTGCGCTTTCGTCAAACAATGTTGCGCCTCTGTCTCGCAGCTTCACACACCATCTGCGAAACAGGCAAAGCGCCTTGTCGCTACGTATTGCTTACGAAGCGAAAAGCTCGATGGTGTCGCCTTCTTTAAGCGTAACCATAGCTTTTTTCCACGTGCGGGTCTTGCCAGCTTGATAGCGAACACGCTTTGGCTTAGCCTTTACGTTAAGAGTGTTAACTCTTACGACCGTCACGTTAAAGATTGCCTCAATAGCTTGGCGAATCTCTACTTTGTTGGAGTCCTTTGCCACCTCAAAAGTGTAGGTGTTGTTCTCCATCATGTCGTAGCTGTGCTCCGTTACAACGGGGCGGATGATAACCTCGCGAGGATCCTTCATTATGCAAGCACCTCCTCGATGCGCTTCAAAGCGTCAGCAGTAAATACCAAAGCTTTGTTGTCAACCAAGTCATAGGTATTAGCAGCGCCAACAGGCAAAATGCTAACCGTAGGAATGTTACGGAATGACAAGTAAGCATTTACATCGTCATCAGCAATAACGATAGTAACGCGACCTGTAATTTCCAATGCCTTCAAAATTGCAGCAGCATCTTTGGTGCGAGGGCTCTCGAAACCAAATGAATCTACTACTACCAATTCCTCGTCAGCAAGTTTTGCAGAAAGCGCAGAACGCATTGCAAGCTTAACTTCCTTGTTGTTTATGCGGAAAGAGTGGTTGCGCGGATGAGGCCCGAATACTGCACCGCCGCCTGTCCAGTGTGGGGCGCGAATGGTACCTTGGCGTGCGCGACCAGTACCCTTCTGACGCCATGGCTTCTTGCCGCCACCGCGAACTTCGCCACGGGTTTTTGAGTCGTGCGTACCTTGACGCCAAGATGCACGCTGCGCGCGTACAACCTGATGCATCACAGGTACGTTCGGCTCGATGCCGAACACGGAAGGAGCCAAGTCAGCTGAACCAGCCTTTTTGCCCTTCACGTCTTTGATGTCAATCGTCGTCATGTTGTTCATGCTCCTTATTTCAATTCGCGCTCTACGCCATGCGGACGCGAACGATGCCGTTCTTGGCGCCTGGGATGGCACCCTTCACCAAAATGAGGTTTAGATCCTCGTCAATGCGAACTACTTCCAAGTTACGCACGCTTACGGTGTCAACACCCATGTGACCGGGCAACTTCAATCCCTTAAACACGCGAGAAGGCGTGGCGCACTGACCGACAGAACCGGGAGCGCGGTGGAAGTGTGAACCATGTCCACCAGGGCCGCCATGATGACCATAGCGCTTCATAACACCAGCAAAGCCCTTACCCTTTGAAGTACCGCGAACGTCAACCTTTTTCGTGTCAGCGAAAGCTGCTACGGTGTGAAGGTCGCCTACGTTGTACTCACCAGCATTCTCTACACGAACCTCGCGTAGGTAACGAACTGCTTCGGTACCTTGCTTAGCGAAGTGTCCTGCCATAGGCTTGTTGACTTTTTTCTCCTTGATGGAGCCAAAGCCCAACTGTACTGCTTCGTATCCGTCGGTATCCTGGGTTTTTACCTGACAGATTTTGTTTGGCTCTGCCTGAATAACGGTAACAGGGATAACACGGTCATCCTCACCGAAAATCTGGGTCATGCCAATTTTCTTACCATAGATGGCGTTGATCATGTTGCACATCCCCCTTATAGCTTGATCTCGATGTCGACACCAGCAGGGAGATCAAGACGCATCAAAGAGTCAACCGTATTAGGGGTTGGTTCAAGGATGTCGATCAAACGCTTATGTGTGCGCATCTCGAACTGCTCGCGCGAGTCTTTGTCAACATGTGGGCCCTTAACAACGCAATAGAGATTGCGCTCCGTTGGCAACGGAATAGGACCAGATACTTTAGCACCCGTCTTGAGAGCGGTATCAACAATGAGCTTGGTGGATTGATCCACGATCTCATGATCGTACCCCTTCATACGAATGCGAATCTTTTGATTAGCCACTTACCTTACCTCCAATTATGCTCGAGCGTCACGACTACGCGTTGCCGCCGGCCTTGCTAATAATTTCATCTGCTACGTTCTTCGGTACGGGATCGTACGAATCGAACTGCATCGTATATGAAGCACGACCCTGCGTTCCGCTGCGAAGGTCGGTAGCGTAACCGAACATCTCTGACAATGGCACCTTAGCCTTAATGGTCTTAGCGTTACCACGGTCACCCATGCCCTGAATTTGGCCACGGCGGCTTGAAAGGTTGCCCATAACGTCACCCATGTACTCTTCAGGAGTCTCTACCTCAACAGCCATCATTGGCTCAAGGATAACTGATCCACCCTTGCGAAGAGCGTCTTTGATTGCCATAGAACCAGCAACCTTAAATGCTGCCTCAGATGAGTCAACATCATGGTACGAACCGTCAACAAGCTCTACACGAATGTCTACAACAGGATATCCTGCCAAAACACCAGCATTCAAAGCCTCTTGAATACCCTTGTCGATTGGAGCAACGTATTCTTTTGGAACCGTACCGCCCACAATTTTGTTCTCAAACTCGTAACCCTTGCCAGCTTCATCTTGTGGGTACATGTTGATAACAGCATGACCATACTGACCACGACCACCAGACTGACGAACGAACTTGCCTTCTGCACCCATAACAGGCTTGGTGGCAGTTTCGCGGTAAGCAACCTGAGGTTTGCCAACATTAGCCTCAACCTTAAATTCACGCAACAAGCGGTCAACGATAATCTCAAGGTGAAGCTCACCCATACCTGCAATAATGGTTTGGCCAGTTTCTTGGTTGGTTGATACGCGGAACGTTGGGTCTTCTTCAGCGAGCTTCTGAAGAGCAACGCCCATCTTGTCTTGCTCAGCCTTGGTCTTTGGCTCAACAGCAATATCGATAACAGGCTCGGCAAACTCCATTGATTCCAAAATGATAGGAGCATTTTCTGCACAAAGCGTATCGCCCGTTGAAGTTGCCTTCAAACCAACAACAGCAACGATGTCACCGGCACCACACGTGTCAATATCAACTCGCTGGTTTGAGTGCATCTGAAGCAAGCGGCCTACGCGCTCTTTCTTGTCCTTAGAAGCGTTAACAACGTAAGAACCTGAGTCAAGCTGTCCAGAATAGACGCGCAAGTAGGTAAGCTTACCAACAAAAGGATCGGTCATGATCTTGAAAGCGAGTGAAGAGAAAGGAGCCTTCAAGTCTGCAGGGCGCTCGTCCTCTTCGCCAGTGTCTGGATTAACACCCTTGATAGCTGCGATATCAAGAGGGCTTGGGAGATAATCAACAACAGCGTCCAAAAGCTCCTGAACACCCTTGTTCTTGTAAGCAGAACCAACAAATACAGGGTTCATCTTACATTCGACAACACCCTTACGGATAGCTGCCTTGAACTCGGCAACGGTGATTTCTTCTTCCATGATAACTTTTTCCATGAGCGCGTCGTCGCAGTCAGCTGCGGCGTCAAGAAGCTCTTGGCGGCGGAGTTCTGCTTCTTCAGCAAACTCTGCAGGAATTTCTGCCATAGGCTCTGGGTAGGTCATACCCTTTTCGTCAGCCTTGAAGTCCCATGCGGTCATCTCGACAAGGTCGATAACGCCCCAGAACTGGTCTTCAGCACCCATAGGAATCTGAGCAGCAACAGCAGCTGCACCCAAACGATCCTTCATGGTTTCAATAGCGTTGAAGAAGTCTGCGCCAACACGGTCATACTTGTTGATGAACGCGATACGAGGAACCATGTAGCGCTCTGCCTGGCGCCAAACAGTTTCAGACTGAGGCTGAACACCTGCTACGGCGTCGAATACCGCAACAGTTCCGTCCAAAACGCGCAATGAGCGCTCTACCTCAGCGGTAAAGTCAACGTGGCCGGGTGTGTCGATAATCTGGAAGCGATACTCTTGCTTATCTTTTTCCCAGAAACAGGTGGTTGCAGCAGCGGTGATGGTTACACCACGCTCCTGTTCTTGAACCATCCAGTCCATGGTTGCGGCGCCGTCATGTACTTCGCCGATTTTATGGGTCTTGCCCGTATAATACAGAATACGCTCTGTCGTTGTGGTTTTACCCGCATCGATGTGTGCCATGATGCCAAAGTTACGGGTAAGGTTCAGAGAGGTCTTAGCCATAATCCGTAGTCTCCCTAGAAACGATAGTGCGAGAATGCACGGTTAGATTCTGCCATCTTGTACAGGTCTTCACGCTTCTTGATTGATGCGCCTGTGTTTTCGGCGGCATCCATGATCTCTGCTGCGAGACGAGCCTTCATGGTCTTCTCTTTGCGCTTACGAGAAAAATCAACAATCCAACGGATTGCGAGCGTGGTTGCGCGACGGGAGTTAACTTCCATCGGCACCTGATAGGTTGCGCCACCAACACGCTTAGGCTTTACTTCAAGCGTAGGACGTACGTTGTCCATAGCTTTTTTGAAGATTGCCAAAGGATCTTCGCCAGTTTTCTCAGCGATTACTTCGAAAGCACCATAAACGATACCTTCAGCGGTGGCTTTTTTGCCGTCAAGCAAGATCTTGTTGATCAATTGCGTAACAAGGCGGTTGTTGTACTGTGCGTCCGGCTGTACTTCACGGCGGACTGCTGCTGCACGACGCGGCATGTATTACTCCTTCTTAATCCTGCGCGCTTCTAGATGGCTTTCTCCCATCCATTAGGTCTTGCGCTTCCCCCTTTAGGAAGCTAACAATGGATGACCCGCGCGTCTTAGTGGTTTACTACTTTGGGCGCTTGGTGCCGTAGCGGCTACGAGCCTGCTTGCGGTTGTCTACCGCTGCGCAGTCAAGTGCTGCACGGATAACCTTGTAGCGCACACCGGGGAGGTCCTTTACACGACCGCCGCGGATAAGCACCATTGAGTGCTCCTGCAAATTGTGGCCGATACCTGGGATGTAGGCCGTAACCTCCATGCCATTTACCAAACGCACACGGCAAACCTTACGCAAAGCCGAGTTAGGCTTTTTAGGCGTTGAGGTGTATACACGGGTGCATACGCCACGCTTTTGCGGGTTTCCCTTGAGAGCCGGTGTCTTTTTCTTGTCTACCGACTTCTTGCGGCCCTTGCGGACCAGCTGGTTAATAGTAGGCAAAGCTCTTCTCCTTTTACCTCTTGCATGTCCAATTGCCTTTTATTACTCTTACATATCAAAGACAATTGCTTATATGGTTTCTCTTTTGTGCGCTCAGCTGATTCGCACAAGAAGAGATACGCCCCATTTGAGGCGCGAACGAGAACTCTACCACCCGTT
>CAYJGC010000055.1:0-9762 GCA_964369725.1 uncultured Eggerthella sp. | reverse complement strand
TTCATAAGTAAGGCATGGCCGTGTCAAACTAGACAAATTTTCTGTTAGCGAAAAAAAGAACTGCATCAAATTAGATGCAGTTCTTTTTTGTGTAGCGCTTCGTTTCGTTGTTGTTCAAGCCTTGAGTTTTGCGTAGTTTTGAGTATTGTAGAAAGAACTCAGGGGTTGTTTTACCTTAACTGAATCACCTATTTTAATTCCTAAATGTGCGCAAAACGACTGAGGAATGCGCAAAGCAGAGGCATTTCCCCATTTGCTAATAGAAATAGTAGTTATATGAAACTCCTTTCAGTTATAGGAAATACAAAGTGTATCTTTTCATATGAAAGAAGCCAAAGGAGAGAGATTTTGCTGTCTGCAATTCAGTAACTAACTATAGTAGAATCTGTTATCTAATTATGCGGTTAATTGCTTCAAGCGCGTTACCTGAGAAGATTCTAGAGGTGTTAAGATTTGATTGCTATGCCTCATTGTAGGCGGGTAAGGGATCTATAATTAAGACTTCGCAACGAGAGTAGGCGGTAACAATTATTATTCGACTAATCAAACATAATGAAATAATGCTGCTTACAGAGTTTCTCTATGAAGCTATATTCCAGCAAGATGGAAGTACTTTGGTGCCAAGAACAATCATTCAAGAGCCTGCTATTTGGCTTTATGTTGAGGGATTTGGTACAAAGAAAGATGACCATTGTCTTGTGGCGGAGATTGATAAAAAAATTGTAGGTGCTGCCTGGGTTCGCTGCGTTAAAGGTTTTGGGCAAATTGATGAAACAGCGCCTGAGTTGGCGATATCGATATACTCTGAATATCGTGGTAGGGGTATAGGAACTCAGCTTATGAAAGAAATGTTAGAGCTTTTAAAATCTAAAGGATATGTCAAAACTTCACTTGCAGTACAGAAAGATAACTATGCAGTGAAGATGTATCAAAATGTGGGATTTGAAATTTCAACTCAAAACGAAGACGAATATATTATGGTTTGCGAATTGAATTCGCTATAAAACAAGCAGATCGCGCAAGTCTTTTGGGTTCAGCTCCTTTTGTTGATGCTACGCTGTTTTCTCGCTCAGGTTTTGAATCGTTGCGCGATGTTACTGTGCATTGCTTGTGTCGATAGCTTACTTATTGTTGCATGGTATTAGTGTCAGCTTTATAAAAGGAGGCTAGAGTAATGTTAAGTGAAAATCTTAAGGCCATAAGAAGATCCAAGGGTCTTTCGCAAGAAGAGCTTGCAATTAAGCTGAATGTTGTGCGACAAACTATTTCGAAATGGGAAAAAGGGCTGTCGGTTCCCGATGCTGAAATGCTGCTTTCTCTATCAGAGAATCTTGAAATTCCCGTAAGCACTTTGCTTGGTGAAACTATTGTTAAAAAAAGGGAAGATGAGCTTAAAATAATTTCGGAGAGATTAGAAATTATCAACTTGCAGCTATCGCAAAATCGTGAGAAAAACAAGAAAAGGGTTCAGGGCGTATTAATTTTTTTGTGTGTAGCTATAGTGCTAATGTTTATGGTGATAGGAAACTTGCGCAGTCCCTATTTGGAATGGGATTACAGCAATCCTGAAACAGCTGTTCTTGGGGTAGCTTTTCATGCGATTGAATGGTTGTTTGTGAGATTGGCTCCTATTGTTTTTGTGGGAGCAATTGTAGGTCTTATTCTTGCGCGCAAGAGTGCTTAGGTGCTGTTAAATTTGAGGAGTGCAGATATTGTGAGCGGTAATTGCTCTAGGGGGATGTATTGGATGTAGAATACAAAGATGCAGTATGTAGCAGGCAGTGTTCTTGCTGAAGCGTTCAATCTAATCTAACAGGTGGTTACCATGCAACGATGCAGCTGGCCAAATCTTGAAAATAATGAAGTATACAAAGATTACCATGACCATGAATGGGGAGTGGCATCTTTTGATGACACGCATCTTTTTGAGATGTTTGTGCTCGAATCGTTTCACTGTGGGCTTTCCTGGCTGCTTATTCTTAAAAAGCGAGAGAATTTCCGAAGAGCCTTCGACAACTTTGATGCGAAAGCGATAGCTTCCTACGACGACGCTAAAGTGGAGCAGCTTTTGCAAGATCAAGGCATTGTACGCAATAGAGCTAAAATTTTAGGGACCATTCAAAATGCTCAATCTTATTTAAAAGTAGTAGATGAATTTGGAAGTTTCTCAAAGTACCTATGGGGATTTACCAATAATAAAGTACTTTACTTTCCTTTTGATGGAACTATGGCAAAAAATGAATTGTCTGACAAAGTAGCAAAAGACCTCAAAAAAAGGGGCTTCAAATTTATGGGTACGGTTACCTGCTTTTCCTATCTAGAGGCGGTAGGTATTATGAATAACCATGCAATCGACTGTTTTAAGTTTGTTGAGCCAGAGGATAGGTAGGGGTAGGTACGGCGGTTTGTCTCTCTTTTTGGATAAATGAGAAGCGGACGATAGTAATATGTTAGAGGGAGCTTTTATTTGATTAACATAGGAAACAGAGTAATGAACACCTATCTGTATCAAACAAAAAATGGATATGTAATGATTGATACTGGATATCAGAATAGTTTTGATAGCTGTAAAAAGAAACTTAGATATAACAATGTCTCAATAGAAGACATAAAATACATTTTTTTGACGCATGCTCATGATGACCACGCTGGTTTTGTCAAAGATATGATTAGGGTAAATAAAGATATTAAGGTCATTATGAGTTATAAAGGTATTGATGTTTTACGAAAAGGACAAAACTCATTTGAGGGTGGATGCAGTGGGAGACAAAGCTATTTGTTTTGTTTGCTCATGAAGATATTAGGAAAGGGAAAACATAAGTTCCCGCCAATAAAAGAAGAGTATGAGGATAAGCTGATCTTTCTGTCTGACGAAAATAAAACTGAAATTGAAGAACAGCTGAACGCAGAAATAATAGAGACACCTGGGCACACTGATGACTCTATATCATTATTTACCAAAGAAGGATATTTACTCTGTGGCGATGCTGCTATGAGTGGATTTCCGAGTAAAAATAATATTACAATTTGGATTGGCAACAAAGAGCACTACATTAAATCGTGGAAGAAGATTATCGACTTAAATCCTAGGAAAATATATCCTGCGCATGGAAAGCCTTTTGAAACAGAGAGGCTTTCAAAAAATCTCAAAAGGATTGAAAGTGTAAAATTATTTTCATTGACTCCGTAAAGCAAGTATGCGCAAGATAAGTTTACGGGTAGCTTATCTGAGCGGATAGGTCATTAACAAGGCTATCAGAAGGCACGACAAGAATTCAAGGCTGTAGGCATCAGGAGAAAAGTATGCTTGAGAATAAGTTAGGAATAACAACAGAGGCTGAACTTGCAATTGCTGAGGAAAGAATAAGCAAGCTTAAAGCTTACGAGTTGTTTGAAAAAGGCATATTAGACACCTTAGAAGCGGGTACCTTTTCGTCTCTCAGCTCTATTCATAAGCACCTGTTTGATGAAATCTATGGTTTTGCAGGAGAGATTCGCGATGTAAATATCGCAAAAGGAAATTTTCGCTTTGCGCCCCTTATGTATCTTGAAGCATCATTGAAAAACATAGACAATATGCCGCATTCAAACTTTGATGAAATTATTGAAAAGTACATTGAGATGAATATAGCTCATCCTTTCAGAGAGGGTAATGGTCGTAGTGCAAGAATTTGGCTCGATATAATGCTTAAAAGCAGCATCAAGATGGTAGTGGATTGGAGTAGGGTTGATAAAAACGATTATCTGCTTGCAATGGAAAGAAGCCCCATCAAAGATCTTGAGATAAAGTTTCTTTTGAAAAACGCACTCACAGTGGACATCGATAACAGAGAGATTTACCTAAAGGGCATCGATGCAAGTTATCACTATGAAGGCTACAGTGTTTATAAAACGAATGACCTGATTTAAATCACTCAATTCCCCAAAAGCCACCGCAAGGCGTTGATTTTTTTGATACCATCAAAATCGGCATCAAGGTCATCGTCTAGAGTGAGTAGGTGCTTTGGATGGTTGTCGCGAATCTTTTGCAAAACTCGCAGTTCTCTCTCAAGTGTTGTTTGTTCGCGCACTGTTGCTGCTACCTGGTAATAAAATACACCCTCGGCATTTTCTGCAACAAAGTCAACTTCGAACGTATCCATTTTGCCGATACTCACCTTGAATCCTCTGCGAATGAGTTCTAAGAAAATAATATTTTCAAGGATATGCCCAACATCCGTATGTTTTTGCCCTAAAAGCATACGGCGCAGCGCAATATCCGAAGCATAGTATTTTTTCAAGTGTTTTTAGTGCTGCTTTCCCTTAATGTCGTAGCGTTTTGCCTGGTAAAGAATGTAACTATCGAGCAATGAGGACAGATATCGCTCCACGGTATGTACATCAATCTTTCTACCCATAGAGGTTAACGTGTCGGCTATCTTTTTGGTTGATATTTGGCGTCCAGCACTGCTGAACAGAAATCGGAGGATACTTTCTATTACCATTGAATCAGTATTTTTTAAATGACCAACAACATCTTTCAGGACAACGGTACTGTAGATTTCTTGGAGGTATTCATCGATTGCTTTCGCGCTGTCCAACAACCTTGCTGAAGGGGTGGGTAATCCAGCAATAATGAAAAGTTTACTACATTCGAATGCAAAAACTTCCTACTGTTTGGTAGTTTTTGCACTGTTGTGTGGTTTTATATTACGATAAAGAACATTTGAAGAGAATCTTTAGTTGTGTTGGTGGGGATTTTTATAGCAAAGAACTTTTATGTCTGCACGGACGGCGTTTTGATGGAGTAAAAGATTTGTATTTTGTGACGAATTCGTTAAGGACCTGCTTAGTGCTTTTAACGTTCAAACTTATAAAGAAATAGTTGTTTTTATGAAAGGAGAATCACTCGATCAAATCTCTAAGAGAGTAGAGGAAGGGAAGAGACCTTATCAAAAGATTCTATTTATAATCGCTACTACGGTTTTGTCGGCAATGGTCGCGTCGATAATGCTTCTTGTTTTTTAACCCCAGTTAAGATTCATTTTAGCTATTCTTGAAGTCCCGCAGGATTCGAGGTGCTAAGGTCTCTCATCTATCAGGGTGTCCTCAATAGGCAAACCTCGCTACTAAAACCCAAACATAGACCTTGGTGAGATAAAATGCAAGAGAGCATCTGTCTTAACAGCTTTGCTAATTGCGGAATAAAGAAGTGTTCGCTGTTTCTTTTCTATAGAGGGGTTTGTTATGAGCATAACGTATAAAACAACAAAATCTTTTACCGAGCTACAACTAAAAGATCTCTTTGAGTCTGTGCAATGGAAGTCTGCACAACGCGCAGATAAGCTCGTACTTGCCTTTGCCCAATCGTCAAAAGTTATATCTGCTTGGGACGATGGTGTGTTGGTTGGCTTGATTCGCGGACTTGATGATGGTGTATGGCAGGCTACTATTGATTGTTTGTTGGTGAATCCGCGCTATCAAGAAAAAGGCATCGCTGCTCAATTGCTCTCTCAGCTTAAAGAGGAGTATAAAGAAATCCTCTACCTCAATGTAGTGCCTGAAGAAAAGCAAAATGTGTCGTTTTATGCAAAGTATGAATTCGAGAAACAAGAAGATGCCACTTTGATGCAAATAGTAAATAAGAACTGGTTTGCATAGTCTTGTTTCTTCGCCGTAAGAGGAAAATTCAGCCATATTTAGTAGCCTTCCTTTTAGCGCAATAGGAATTCACCAAAGTTTCGACTAGTAAGTCCAAAATTTCTCAACAAAATAAGTTTTTGACTAGTAAGCTCAAAACTTTACAATACCTCAATAATGAATAATGATTTTCTATACGCAAATCTAGGAGATTTATTGTACAAAGAATTAACCGACCGCTTTATCTTGAAAAGCATATTGGGTATAAAGACAAAGATGTTGTAAAGAATGCTACGGGAATTCGTCGCTGTGGTAAATCGACCTTGCTTGAGTTATTCCAAGATCATGTGGCGGCTTCAGGGGTTCCTGATGAGCGGATGCTTCACTCTAGGTCAGGCTGTAATTGGAAAAGATATAAATTTGCTTGCTTTTGTTTTTTACTGTGTTAAGATTCTACGGTTGTTAAATTACACATGCTTGCGCGACCTACACCGCGAGTGGCCACCGAAAAGGCTGCGGATGTTGGGGATGACCGTAAGCAGAGGACTAACGAATGGAGATTAGAAATGGCGAAAGTCAGTATTGCGTCACTGCTAGACGCAGGCGCACACTTCGGGCATCAGACCCGTCGTTGGAACCCCAAAATGAAACCATACATCTTTGGTAGCCGTGGGGATATCTACATCCTTGATTTGAAGCAAACGCTTATTGGTCTTGACCAGTCATATACGTTTGTTTCAGAAATTGCTCGCAAGGGCGGCACTGTGCTTTTCGTTGGTACGAAAAAGCAGGCTCAAGAAGCTGTTACCGAAGCTGCTAACAAGTGTGGCATGCCTTATGTAAACGCTCGTTGGTTGGGTGGTATGCTTACCAACTTCGTTACCATTCGCTCACGCGTTAATCGCATGGAAGAGCTTGAGGCTATGGAGGCCGACGGTCGCATGGCTTTGCTTCCTAAGAAAGAGCAAATTCTTCTTCACAAAGAGCTTTCAAAGCTTCAAACAAATCTTAATGGTATTCGCAACATGAAGCGCGTTCCTGATGCAATCTTTGTTATTGATACCAACCGTGAAGGCATTGCTATTCACGAGGCTCGTCGCTTGAGTATCCCCGTTGTAGGAACCCTTGACACTAACTGTGATCCTGACGATGTAGATTTTGGCATCCCTGCAAACGACGATGCAATTCGTTCAGTCAACTTGCTTGCAGACTTCATTGCAGATGCTGTTATTGCTGGCGTTGGCGCTCCTGTCACTGCAGAAGATATGGCTGCTCCTGCTGAAGCTGCTCCTGCTGCAGAGGCTGTTGCTCCTGCTGCTGAGTAGGTCATTGTTTTACATACCGTACGCTTTTGCTGCCCGCCTGAAAAGGGCAGGCAGCATTTTTTAATGAAAAGCCGCAAAGACGGCATTGAGAGAAAGGATGAACATGGCTGCTGTAACTGCTTCTATGGTCAAGGAACTTCGTGAGATGACCGGCGCAGGCATGATGGAGTGCAAGAAGGCTCTTGTTGAGGTAGAAGGCGATATCCAGGCTGCTGTTGACGTATTGCGCACACGCGGTCTTGCTGCTGTTGCTAAAAAAGCAGGTCGTGCTACTAATGAGGGCACGGTTATGGCCTTGGTTTCCGAGGATGGAACTGCTGGTGCTGTTGTTGAGCTCAATTGTGAAACCGACTTCGTAGGCATGAATGAGAAGTTTAAAGCTTATGCAGAAAAAATTGCTCAGGCTGCATTGGTTGCTAATCCTGCTGACCTAGACGCTTTGAAGGCTTCTGATGTAGAAGGTGAAACCGTTGAGGCTGTAGTTACCGATGCAATCCATACCCTTGGTGAGAACATTCAACTTGCACGCTTTACTGTTGAGCAGGCTGGTGGCGTTGCTTCTTACATTCATGGTGGTGGCAAGATTGGTGTATTGGTAACCTTTAACGTAGAAGGTATCGACCCTGCTTCTGCTGAGTTCAAGCAGTATGGTCGCGACGTTGCTATGCAAGTTGCTGCTGCAAGCCCTGTTGCTGCAACTCGTGAGTCGGTTGATCCAGCTGTTGTTGAGCATGAGAAATCAATCTACATGGCTCAGGCTGCAGAATCTGGTAAGCCAGAAGCTATTCAGGAGAAGATGGCTATTGGTCGTTTGGAGAAATTCTTCAAGGAGAGCACTTTGACCGAGCAGCCTTTCGTTAAGAATCCTGATCAGAGCGTTGCTCAGTACACCGCAGAAACTGCAAAGACCCTTGGCGGAGAAATCACCATTCTTGGCTTTAGCCGCTTTGTTTTGGGTGAAGAGGCATAAAGCAATTCAATAACACTGAAAATTAGTTCCTACGGAACTTGTAAGTATATTTTCAGAGTATAGAACTAACCTATTAAACTGACTTCAGTGCATATTGGAGTCAGTTTTTATTCTTTCGAGTACTATTGTAGGAATAATCTGCCATCCTTCTGCTTTCGGTGTGAAAGATGAGAAAGAATCCGAAGCTCTCTTATAATGGAAACAGCATTTTCCGCCGTATTTGGTGAAGAGTACATAGATAACGCCGCGGTTTTTAGGCGTCGTTTTTGAAAGGGCTTACATGAGTGAAGAGATTATTGTTGTTGAGGGAAACAACACTCTGGCAGGTGAAGTGACCGTTGCTGGTGCAAAAAATTCTGCGTTGAAACTTATTGCAGCAACGCTTTTGGGACAGGGTAAGAGTACTCTTTGCAATGTACCTCTTATCTCCGACATTAATATTATGTCGGAAGTTTTGCGTCGCCTGGGTGCTAAGGTTGTTCGCAATGATCATACTCTAACTATTGATACGTCTTCGGTGCAAAGCCATGAAACTCCTTATGAGCTGGTGTCTAAGATGCGTGCGAGTATTTCTGTGCTCGGTCCTTTGATTGGTCGCTTTGGTCGCGCACGAGTTGCCATGCCAGGTGGTTGTCAAATTGGTGCACGAAAAATAGACATGCATCTCGTAGGACTTGAGGCTTTAGGTGTTGTTTTTGAAATCGATCATGGTTTTTTGGAGGCAAGCACCCCTAATGGGCTGAACGGCGCTCATGTTGTTTTGGAATTCCCCAGTGTAGGCGCTACTGAGAATTTACTCATGGCTGCCGTTGCTGCTGAAGGCAAAACAGTAATTGAAAATGCAGCCTGTGAGCCTGAAATTGTTGACTTGGCTCGTATGCTTAACTCAATGGGTGCTCAAATATCCGGGGCAGGTACTTCGGTAATAGAAATCGAAGGGGTGGCGCTTTCGTCGCTGCACCCTTGCTGTCATACTACGGTGGGTGACCGCATTGAGGCAGGAACCTTTTTGGTGGGTGGTGCGCTCACAGGAGGACCTGTTGTAGTGCGTGGAATAGACCCCTCTTTCTTAAGGGTTGCCTTAGTAAAGTTTGAGGCAATGGGCTGTATTGTTGAAACGGGAGCTGATTGGATTTCGATAAAACGAATAGAGCCTTTGATTTCTACTGATATCCAAACGCTTCCTCATCCTGGTTTTCCTACCGATTTGCAGGCGCAGTTTATGCTGCTTGCGGCAATGGCTCAAGATTTGTCGGTAATTACCGAAAACGTATTTGAGAATCGATTTATGTTTGCGGCAGAGCTCAGGCGCATGGGTGCAGAAATCACTATCGAAAACCATCACTCGTTTGTACGAGGATCAAGTCGTCTTCAGGGTGCTGATGTTTCTTCCACGGATCTTCGTGCGGGAGCTGCGCTTGTTTTGGCTGGAATTGTTGCTGAAGGACAAACGCGCATTCATGGTATCGAGCATATTGATAGAGGTTACGAGGATTATGCTGGCAAGCTCGTAAGCCTTGGGGCTGATGTCAAACGCGTGGCTGTGTCTCGCGTAGATGCATTAGATGGGTAAGCTTTTATGTTCAAGCGACGAAGAGGTGTTTCTGCGTCTCAATCGAAAAGCACCTCTAAAAAGATACAAAATTCAATGCTGGGAAGCCATGCTGCTCGCCCTTCCCGTTCGGCTCCCACGAATGCTGCTGGAGTTGGCTTTTCTAGTGCCAGGAAAAAAAGACGCGCGACAAAAGGATTCGTAAGTAGCGTTTTACCTTCGGGCGATTCGCGGGGTAGTGGTGGATCTTCGAATCGATTGAGTAGAAAAGAGTATACTCAACAAATCAAAAGGCG
>CAYJGC010000054.1:0-10808 GCA_964369725.1 uncultured Eggerthella sp. | reverse complement strand
ATTTTGGTGGAGCATAGGGGGATCGAACCCCTGACCTCATGGCTGCCAGCCATGCGCTCTCCCAGCTGAGCTAATGCCCCAAAAGTGCGTGACTCAGTATATCGCAACCAGAAAAATGGTCAAGAACTTTTTTTAAAAAAAGGTTTGGAAAAAAGCCAAAGTTGTCGTACAATACGCAAGCACGCTTTTTCGCAGTGCCAGTGTGACGCAATGGTAGCGTAGCAGTTTTGTAAACTGCCTGTTGCAGGTTCGAATCCTGTCACTGGCTCCAGAAAGTTGTACGAGGTCAGACAGATGTCTGGCCTCGTTTTTTTTGCACAGTGGTGAGAGGTGGGTCGCTCCGCCTAAAATTGGCTTGTGGGCCCTATAACCCTATAATCTCCAATGAAGTATCTCACGGTGACTGGGTTTTGTTTAAGATTCATCCTTGATTAACTTTCGAAGACATACTTCGTTATTTGTTTAAGTAGGATAGCTGTATCACTTCCTTTGCATAGAGCCTGGGGTATCAACTTTGAGGGCTCGAAACAATCGGTCAGGAACCAAGCTTACGAGATCGTCAGACCAGCGTTCAAGATCCGTTGGTTGGTCGGATCTAAACCAATCGTTAAGAACTTCGCATTCTAGTTTTGAAAATATTTCTACAAGGAAAAGCATATTTTCATTAGGCTTGATATTTTTATAGTTTTCGAGCGTGTCAAGCAATACCGTCTTTCTGTTTTCAGGCATTATTGTATGCCCAAAGGGGGTGTTGATGCTGTATTGGATAGATTTCCGGTAGAAATCTCGCTCTTGTGAAATAAGTCTCAAATGGTGATAGTATCCCGTCTTCCAATCCACAGTACGACCTATTTCATTCAGATAGAATTGACGGCAAAATATCGAATGCCACCAAGGAATATCATACTTGCTTTGAAAGTGACGATAAAAAGTCTGCCTCGATATTCCTGCATTTTCACAGATTTCAGATATTGTTATTCGATCAAGAGATTTGTCAACGGCATGAAGTATCTTCATTTTCGTGCGCAATTCTGGTGAGTTGAAAATATCTTGTGTGTGCGCCGGATTGAGAGACATTCAAACCTCCTTAATTCTGAGCCATGTGTAAACCTTAATTAAACATACTGTATAAAAACTCTAAATGCACGTTACATTTTTGCATAATATTCTCGTTGAGTTTACATTTTACTATTTCATTTTCCAAAAACGGACAGGATTAACTGTTAGTGCAAATAGGCCGTAACACCTCGCCTCGTATAACCCTCGAAGAGACGAAGTTCTGTATAGAGAATGGATATATAAAGTTACCAGGTAGATTTGGTAACACAAGGCTTTTCTCAAGAGGAAGAGGAAGAGGAAGGGGGCGAATATGCTAAATCGCTTAAGATTAGATGGACTAGCCGAAGCGGCGCCGGTTTTTTTACGTGCTTTAGAAAAATGCAACAGCCCAAATGTGTAATCAAAATTGCTTCCAGCCGTCCGAAGTCTTTGTTTGCCTATGCGGAGGCGCTCCTTGAATGAAGGCTTCAGAGGGTTGGAAGTTGCAGTGGTTTAAAGACCGAAATAACTTTGTTGCTACAAACGTTCGTCGCTAAAACCATAATTTATGTTTAGTGTTACTGGCGACTCGTATTACGGAGGCATGTATGAATCAACAAGCAAAATACAAACTTATAGGTTTTGCAATGATGTTTGCATCATCTTCTTTGATGGGTGGAATTGGAGCCTTTACACGCTTTATTGACGCGCCAGGCGATTTTGTTTCTTTTTGGCGCAATTTCATAGGATTAATTGCCTTATCAATTATTTTTCTTTTTATTGGTGGATTTCCTAAGCTAAAGAAAACAAAATTTTCTGGCTCGATGTTGCTTTCAGGTATTTTTCTAGGACTATTGTCAGGGTTGTATTGTCTTTCTACACAATACACTACACTCGCCAATGCTTCGTTCCTTATTTACACGGGACCAATTTATTCAACAATTCTAGCTGCCGTATTTCTTAAAGAGAGTCTAAATGCAAAAAGCGTGATGTGCATACTTGCTGTAGTGGTTGGCATGCTCTTTATTGTGGGCATTATTACACCAACAGGCTTAACTCTTGATCTTGACCCTAAATACGCATTCGGAAATGCAATTGCATTTGCTTCTGGTATTGCTTACGGTCTGTATTTGTTCTTCTCGCGTTATCGTCAAGATTGCGATTCAAACGTCCGTTCCTGGTGGAATTTCCTGTTTGCCTCGTTGGCTATTATTGTCTTACTAATTTGGCATCATTTCTTCTTGCAGCCTTTGTCGTATCCCGTGAAAATCAATGGTGTTACCCAATATGATGCAAGCGGGCAAGTGATTACAGAAACCTGGAATATGTTTACCATGTCGGGTTCATCGTGGGCTGTTCTTATCGCCGCAGCTCTCATTACTGGGTTTGGTGCATTCTATCTATTAACTCATGCTTCAAAGAGACTTAAAGCTGGAGAATTGGCTTCGATTTCCTATCAAGAAACGATTATGGCATCGATACTTGGATTTGTTATGTTCGGTGAAGCTATGACGGGCTTCCAGTTGATAGGCGGTGTCCTAATTGTTCTTGGTGGGGTTTGTCAGATATTCTTCTCGACTTCATCTGCGAGTAAGCTAGGGGAAAAAATTGAGCAAGAAGAAGAGGTTGCTGAACTTCTTTCGACAAATATTGAAAAAGAAACTGCAAAAGAACGACTATAGAAGCGTTAAGCATGCGCCTTTCGAGGCGCATGCGTTTTAAAGAATATATGTTGGGAGAAAAAATGAAACAAAGTGTTTATATGGAAGAAATCGATGCGTTTACCTATCGAGAAAAGATTGAGAATAATCCGCTCATTTTTATTCCTGTTGGAGCTTTAGAGCAGCATGGGTCTCATATGGCAATGTGTGTAGATGCTGCTTTAACAAAAGCTATGGCCGGCCAAACCGCGGAGGCTCTCGCTAAAGAGGGAATCTTCAATCCTATCGTTGCAGCTCCCATTAACTATGGATATCGCTCTCAGCAACGATCTGGCGGAGGATTTCATCTTTCAGGTACAACGTCTTTATCAGGCGCTACGCTTATTTCTTTAAGTAAGGATATTGTTTTCAGCTTAATTGAAGATGGCGTAAAGAAGATAGTTTTAATGAATGGACACTATGAAAACTATCAATTTATTTTTGAAGGTGCAAATTTAGCATTGGAAAAAGCGAACGAAAATGGAATTAAAGACGTTAGAATCCAGCTTTTGTCCTACTGGGATTTTGTTGACGAGAAAACAATTGAGTCGCTTTATCCAGAAGGATTTACCGGTTGGGATCTTGAGCACGCAGGAGTAATGGAAACCTCGCTCATGCTTTTGTTTTATCCCGATTTAGTTGATATGGAGAAAGTTAACAATCCTCTCTATCAAGGCTTGCCTGCCGAGATGCCTAAATATGACACATTGCCTATTCGTGCCTCGTATACTCCCGATTCGGGATGCCTTTCTTCGCCGGCACTCTCTTCTTGTGAAAAAGGGGTAATTTTAAGGGATGCTGTCGTGAGTGGCATGGTGAAGGCCATTAATAAAGAGTTTTGTTAATTATTTATGTGTCTGCCATGGATGCATGTGCTTTTGAAAGGGCTCAGCACAATGTTGTTTAAGTTGTATGCACGCTGCTTGAATGAAGTAGCGCATTTTCAAGGCGATTATCACGAATCATAACAGAAAGAGGTTGCTATGGATGCTATTGCAGAGAGGAAGGTGCCTTTCAAGGTAGCCGCCTCTTCGTTCCTCGGTAATTTTATTGAGTGGTTTGATTTTGCGACCTATACGTATTTTGCAATAACAATTGGTGTAGTGTTTTTCCCGGAGTCTCAGGTTAATTCCACGTTACTTTCATTTGCCGTGTTTGCTCTTTCATTTATTTTTCGGCCACTAGGTGCTGCTTTTTGGGGCAGTATGGGTGATAAAAAAGGACGAAAATGGTCTTTATCTATGTCGATATTTCTTATGACGGGCGCCTCAGTTCTAATTGGACTTTTACCGTCTTATGAAACGATAGGACTAGTAGCTCCTTTGCTACTCTTAGCTCTTCGTAGCGTTCAAGCTTTTTCTGCTGCGGGAGAGTATTCTGGAGCGGCGGTCTTTTTGGCTGAATATGCACCAGCAGATAAGCGCGGACGTTATTGTGCTTTGGTGCCTGCCTCGACAGCTGCAGGACTGTTAGCAGGCTCAACTGCAGCTCTGATTATTAAAACGGTAATGACTGAAGTTGATGTGACTGATTGGGGGTGGAGGATTCCTTTTCTTGTTGCAGGTCCCCTGGGTCTTATTGCACATTATATTCGTACGAAATTAGAGGATTCTCCTGCTTTCGAAAAAGCGCACAAGCAAAATACTGAGAGCGAGCAAGACGCCTATAGAATAACTCACTCAACCTCGTTGGTGTTTACTAAGTATCGTAGACGACTGATTTCAAGCATTGCTGCGACGATGGTTAATTCAGTAGGATTCTATCTCGTATTGACCTATCTACCCACCTATCTCACTAGCTATGCAGGCATAGGATCTGCTCCAGCCCAGCTTGCGACAGATGTAGCATTGGTGGCTTACATTGCTATAGTGCTGGTGGCGGGTCGAATATCAGATAGGGTAGGAAGAAAGAAAATGTTGCTTGGCGCCTGTATCGCTTTTCTCATTTTCAGTATTCCAGGATTCGTAATGCTGAACACTGCGTCTCTTCCGATTATAATTATTGCAGAACTCATGTTATGTGTAACACTTTCCATTAATGACTCGAATATTGCTTGCTATCAGGCAGAAATGTTTCCAACAGAGGTTCGGTATACGGGGGCTGCTATGGGTTCAAATATTGCCTATGTTATTTTTGGTGGCACTGCTTCGTTTGTTGCCACGGCTCTTATTGAATTTACTGGAAACGGAATGGCTCCTGCGTACTATATGATGGGCATTTGTGTTATTGCAGGAATCATTCTTCTTTTAACGGCAAAAGACTACAACGGCAAGGATTTGAACGAGATTTCTTAGCGTGGAATAGTGTATTTAATAAGCGATAGACAAACAAGCTAAAGGATGCTACCATTTTGGCAGTTAAAGACCTCTGGCCCTGGATAGGGACTTGGGTCTTTTTCATTGGTGGGGTACGACCTGACTGACCATATAGGGGCTTATAGGACACGACCTCGCCTAATTTACTAGCTTGTTTTCGTTATTGTCTTGGGTTAGAATTCAGCCAAGAGGCAAATCCCCCGCTGACCTAACAGGGGGGCTAGTGGTCTCTTTATTTATTTACAAGATTTTCTATGAGAAAAAAGGTGGACTTGCCTAGTAGGTTTGTGCGTGCTTGTTCCCCTAAACTCGACTCTCCCGTAAGTCTCCTATAACCCTAAGCTTAAGTCTGCAATTGCTTCTAGAATAGCGAAAGACCCTTTGTTGCTGCAGCTGCAACGCGGGGTCTTTCTTCATGATCAGAGGAGGGGGAAGCTGTCTGCTGCGCTTTTACGCAACAGTGCTTGTTTTCTCAATCTGTTCGATTATAACATCAAGTGCACCATCGACGTCATACTCTTCGACGCGACCGGCATCGCAGAGGCTTGCAAAGGCAGGATCCATAGGGAGTGTTGCGTAAGCTGGGATTTTGTAGCGCTCGGCCACGACAGCGCCTTGAGGTTCGCCAAAAATATAGTGCTTTTTGCTGCAGTCATCACACATGAAGTAGGCCATGTTTTCAACCAAACCAAGGAGTTCAACGTTCATGTCATGAGCTAGATTGACTGCCTTGCCAACAATCTTGGCAACAAGTTCTTGTGGGGCAGAAACCGTGACAATGCCGTCTACAGGGAGAGATTGAAATACGGTCAACAAAACGTCTGAGGTGCCGGGAGGCATGTCGACAAAAAGATAATCAATTTCATCCCAGCTTGTTTCACTATAGAATTGACGGATGGCGTTTGATACTACCGGTCCGCGCCATGCAACAGGAACATCGTCGCCTGGAAGCATGAGGTTAGTTGAGATAATTTTGATTCCACTTTCAGTCACAACAGGCAAGATGCCATCTTCGTCAGCTGATAGCTTTTCAGTAAGCCCGAAGGTAGTAGGAATAGAAGGACCAGTAATATCTGCGTCGAGAATGCCTACTTTGTAGCCGCGTTTTTGCATGGCGCTTGCTAAAAGGCTGGTTACGAGTGATTTTCCAACGCCGCCTTTGCCTGACACTACGCCAATTACGTGATTGATTTTGCTTCGAGAATTTGTTTGTAGGGTTGCTGGAGCTTGTGCGGTGCGGTCTCCGCAATTTGAAACACCGCAACTCCCGCATTCATGTGAGCACTCTTCTGCCATGGTTCCTTCTTTCTGGGTTTTACGCACCTATCTTTCTTGGGTGCAGCTCTCGTCTCTTAAAGCATGATAGCATAAGCAAAGTAAAATGAACCGAAACCAAAAGTTGCTGTCCGCGATATGGAATTTCAAAATAAGGAGGAGTATGCTTTTTTCAGATATAGACATAATAGATGAGGATTTTATTTATCGCACGAATCAATGGGTGGGCATTCGGAAAGATAAGATTGAGTATGTGGGAGACAAGCCTCCTTTATCAGAAGGCTTAAATGAATGGGGAGAAATATTCGACGGCAGCGGAAAGCTTCTTGCACCTGCTTTCTATAACACGCACGCTCATGCTCCTATGACGCTTTTGCGTGGCTATGCAGAAAATCTCCCTTTGCAAACATGGCTTTTCGATCGTGTTTTCCCGTTTGAAGCAAAGATGACACCTGAAGACTGTTATTGGGGAACACTGTTATCATGTGCTGAAATGGCTCGATATGGTGTGGTGAGTTTTTCCGATATGTATTATCACATGGATTGTGGCGCTCGAGCGGCCATAGATGCAGGAATGAAAATGAATGCCGCCGACTCATTGTTAGCTTTTGGTGATGAGCGTCTGGCGGATCTTCCGCTTAAGAAAACGTGCGATTCGCTGATACAGGATTTGCAGGGAGCTGCAGATGGTCGCATCGTGATAGATGCAGGAATCCATGCAGAATACACCTCGAACCCTCAAGCTGTTGCAGATATGGCAGCGTATGCGCAGCAGCACGGCTTGCGCATTCAGCTTCATTTGTCGGAAACTCGCTTGGAGCATGAACAGTGCAAGGAGCGTCGCGATGGGCTAACGCCGTTGCGCTATTTTGAAAGCTTGGGTGTATTAAATAATCCAGTAACAGCTGCTCATTGCGTATGGGTTGATGATGAAGACATTGCTCTGATGGCAGAAAAGGGAGTATTTGTAGCATCAAATCCTGTTTCTAATATGAAACTGGGTAGTGGATTTGCGCCTGTTGCATCCATGTTGGAACAGGGAGTTTCAGTTTGTCTAGGAACTGACGGTATGGCGTCAAACAACAACCATGACATGATGCAAGACTTGTACTTGTTTGCATTGTTGTCAAAGGGTTCGACAGGTGATCCTTCAGTGATAACGCCTAAGCAGGCATTTTATGCAGCAACGCGTATGGGAGCACTGTCGCAAGGACGTGAGGATTGTGGTGCAATTGCCAAAGGGATGAAGGCTGATCTCATGGTTTTAGACGTGACGAATCCTTCTTGGACACCTATGACAAATCCGTTGTGTAATTTGGTTTATGCGGGGCATGGATCTGACGTTGTTTTAACCATGTGTGATGGCAGAGTCATCTATCGTGATGGTGCGTGGCCGCTTATTGATGTGGAAAAGGCGAAGGTGGAAGTGTCTCAGCGTACTGCTCGTATTATTGATGAGCTGTAGCGTGAGGGTATGAGCGTATTTTGTTGTAATAGTTAGAGGAAAAACAAGACCGGGGCAGGCATTATCCCCGGTCTTGTTTTTAATGTCCGCGTAGTGTTTTGATGCCGCGCGCAACAAGGCATGCGCCAGCACCTATAGTAAGAATGCCTGGCCCTGGTAAAAGAAGCAGAGGAATACCCACCAACATTACCAGTATGCCAGCAATAATCTGTAAAATGCCTGCGATAAAGCTTGGCTTTGCATTTTCTCTGGCATACGTTGTGACATCGGTCTGCGGTTGAGTAGAGTAGGCATTATGAGCAGCTTGCTTTGCAGAAGCCTGTTCATTTCTTTTCTTGTTGAACGCGTCAACACCGGCTGCTGCAGCCGTTTTGGCAGAGTGTGCCGCTTTGCTATTACTTGCTGCTGTTTTAACAGAATGCGCCGCTGTTTTGACGGTGTGTGCTGCTTTGTTGATGGCATCAAATCCAGCGTTTCCTGGAGAGCTAAAGGGGGTAGTCGTAGCTGTTCCCGCAGTTTGCCCAGATTGAGCACGCGCTTCCTGCTTCACCGTGCTAGATGAGATAGGCTCAACATTTATAATGGGGTCTTTCATGGTTGTATCATCCTTACGTAAAAATTGCTTGTAATTTGCATTGCGTTTCGCTTGCGCAGTGTTTATGTCGTCATGGTGTTATTTGCTTGAAGTATAGCCGTTAAGGCTCTTATTTTCTAAACCGTCACCATTTAGTAACGAACTCCTAACGACATTTTCAAAAGGTATACCGAAATAGTCAAACTTCTCGCTTCGCAGCTCTTACTTTGCGCTACACTGTGGAGTATCGATTCTGCGTGCGCAGGGTACGCAGAGGCAAACGGACAGGTAAGGCTCTCGTGTGGTCTGCGTCTTTTAGGGTTTGCGACAACGGGCGTCGGCCACACAACAGGAAGGTTGGTGGTCAACATGGCAGCTCCTGCTACCGAACACGTTCGAAACATTGTGCTGGTCGGCCAAGACGGCGCCGGCAAGACATCGCTTGCCGAAGCGATGCTGCACGTTTCTGGTCGTACTCCTCGTATGGGAACGACGCACGACGGGAAATCCTATCTCGATTACGACGATGAGGAAATCCGGCGCAAATTTACTCTCGGTACTTCTATCGCTCCTATTCCGTACAAAGACTACAAGATTAATTTGCTTGACACATCAGGTCACCCTGATTTTATTGGTGACACACTTGCTACTATGCAGGCAGCTGAAATGGCGTTGTTTGTGGTTGATGCGGTTGCAGGCCCTCAAATTATGACAACGAAGCTTTGGCGCGAAGCTGAATCCATGCGTCTTTCCCGCGCAGTTTTCATCAATCATATTGATCGCGAAAATGCAGATTTTGACACGGCAATGGCATTGCTTCATGCTCGTTTTGGATCTCGATTAGGTCCAGTTACTATTCCTATTGGTGTAGACAAAGATTTCAAAGGTGTAATTGACATTATTCGTATGTGCGCCCGCTATTTTGATAGAGGTGGGGTCAAGGAACGTTTAGAAGATATCCCTGCAGAATACTTAGACGCTGCAAATGCAGCCCGCGAAAAGCTTTGCGATTTGGTGGCCGAAGCAGACGACGAATTAATGATGAAATATCTTGATGGTGAAGAGCTTCTCACTCAAGAGGAGCTTGAAGATCTTTTAGATAAAGCAATCGCACAAGAATTATTCATTCCTGTTTTTGTGGGTTCAACCATTATCGAACAGGGCATTCAGGGAGTTATGGAAGATATTGCAACGTACTTCCCTCACCCACGTCATCACGGCCGTTTTCTCTTAGCTAATGGGGAAGAAACCTATGTAGATGAAACGGGGGAGCCCTCAGCGTTTATCTTTAAGACGGTGTCTGATCCTTTCGTGGGGCGCCTGAGTTTCTTGAAGGTTATTTCTGGCGTTATCGAACCCGGTATGGAACTTATTAACGCACGTACGGGAAAGAAAGACCGTTTGGGTCATCTCTATGTCATGATGGGCAAGGAATCAAATGATGTGAAAAGCGCTAAAGCAGGTGATATCATTGTTGTTCCTAAGCTCACCGACACGCGCGCAGGCGATACGCTTTCTAAGTCAGGTGAAGTAGCAATCGATCCGCTACCGCTTCCTATACCTCAATATCCTGTTGCTATAGAAGCAGTAAATAAAAATGATGAAGATAAACTGGGAACCTTCCTTACGCGCGCAGCCGAAAATGATCCCACGCTAACCGTAACGCGTAGTGCAGAAACGCGCCAAACGGTTATTACGGCAATGGGCGAAGCGCAGGTTGAAACGCTGCTTGCGCGTCTGAAAGAGCAGACAGGCGTAGAGGCAAAACTTATTCCTGTCCGTATTCCTTATCGTGAGACCATTCGTAAAACAGCTCAAGCTCAAGGGCGCCACAAGAAGCAAACGGGCGGTTCTGGACAGTTTGGAGATTGCTGGCTTCGCCTTGAACCTAATCAAGGGGAAGGGTATGAGTTTATTGACGAAATCGTCGGTGGCAAGATTCCTCGCGGCTTCCTGCCCGCTATCGACAAGGGTGTGCAGGATGCCATGGCTGAAGGTTTCCTTGCAGGATACCCCATGGTTGATATCAAGTGTGCTGTCTATGATGGTAGCTATCATTCGGTTGACTCTAATGAAATGGCATTTAGGCAGGCTGCGCGCATTGGTTTTCGTGCTGCGTGTGCCGAAGCAAGCGCAATTTTGCTTGAGCCAATGGCGACGCTTGATATTATTGTGACTGAAGAATATGCCGGTCCTGTTATGGGTGATATATCAACGCGCCGTGGACGCATTGTGGGAACCGATTCAACTGACGAAGGCGAAACGGTTATCATGGTGCGCGCACCTTATGCTGAAGTGGTAAATTATACTCGTGATTTGAGGTCGATTACGCGTGGTTCGGGGTCATACTTTATTCAGCTCGAAGGATACGAGCAGGCTCCGGCTGACGTGACCAAAAAGCTTGTTGATGACTATCAAGCAGCAAGGGCTGCTGGTAATTA
>CAYJGC010000053.1:0-11478 GCA_964369725.1 uncultured Eggerthella sp. | reverse complement strand
ATATTGAAATACCTAAAGATTATGTAGGAAGAATCAATGCAACATCAGGAATTATTTTAGATGGTGTTTCTAAAGAGTATGGAAATGGTGTTTTAGCGGTAAAGCCAACGTATCTCAAGATTAATCGAGGGGAGTTCTTTTCTCTTCTTGGCTCGTCGGGCTCGGGAAAAACTACAACACTTAAAATGCTTTCAGGATTGGAGTATGCAACAAGTGGAATCATTTCTCTCGAAGGTGTAGATATTACGCGCATGCCAGCTAATAAGCGCGATGTTCATACAGTGTTTCAAAATTATGCTTTATTTCCACATATGAGTGTTGAAAAAAACGTGGCATATGGGCTTGAGGGTCGCCGTATGGAGAAGAAAGAAATCGCAAAACGCGTGGCTACTATGCTTGAGTTAGTAAACCTTACGGGACATGAAAAAGATTTGCCTCAAGAGCTTTCGGGAGGTATGCAGCAGCGGGTGGCTTTGGCGCGTGCGTTGGTGCTCGAACCAAAAGCGCTTTTGCTTGATGAGCCACTAGGTGCTCTTGATATGAAGCTGCGCCATCATATGCAAAATGTTCTGAGGGATATTCATGAAAAAGTTGGCATAACGTTTGTATATGTTACTCATGACCAAGAGGAGGCATTTGCGATGTCGGACCGGATTGGTGTCATGACTGAAGGGGAGCTTGTACAGGTTTCTCGACCGGAACAGCTATACCGGTGCCCCAATTCAACTTTTATTGCCGATTTTGTTGGAGCTTCAAACATGCTTACGGGCATGATTGAAGAGGTGTTTGATAAAAAAGGAAGATATAAGGCTTATTTCCCTGAATTGGGCCGCTCGGTTACGGTATCAGGTGTTCCGAACTTATCGACAAGAAAGCCTGTTTGTGTAATTGTTCGTCCTGAAAGTATTTCAATCAGACCTTACCTGTCTAAAGATATTCATGAAGAAAGAGAAAAAATCGTTTCTCTTAACATGTATGTGCAGAAGAAAACCTTCTTGGGTAGTTATTCAAAGATTGAGGTAAAAGCGGGAGACCTTTCTTTAGTGGCACATGATTCCTGTGTCTGCGCGCTTGCAGAGAATGCTTCGGGCGTGGTGGCATCCTGGTCGGTCGATGCTATGTGGCTCGTGTCCGCATAAGGGATGGGATAATTCCTGTGCCAAATTTCAAAAACAATCATCCTTGTTAAGCTGTCATTATAAGAAAGAAAGAGTGATTACTATGTCTTCTGCAATAGTCCCTGTGGTAGTGGAAGAATTTGAGTACGAATTTGAAGTAGTGCCTCATGAATGGATAGTCCTATCGGATGGAATCCGCTTATCAGTTAAGCTTTGGAAGCCTTTGGCTCGTTGCGAAGACGAGCATTTTCCTGTTATTTTGGAGGCCATTCCTTATAGAAAAGATGATATTAGTTTGTATGATGATTCGGTTCGTATGGAATACTTTGCAGGCCATGGCTATATTTGCGCGCGACTAGACTTGCGTGGTAGCGGCAACTCCGAAGGAATCCTAGTCGATGAGTACACTATGCGCGAACAGTGTGATCTTCTCGAAGTAGTTGAATGGCTTTCGCGTTTGCCTGAATCGAGTGGTGCAGTAGGAATGATGGGTATATCTTGGAGTGGTTTTAATTCGCTTCAGGTCGCGCAACATTCACCAGTTGCATTGAAAGCGATTATTACTGTTTGTGCAAGCGACGATCGTTATGATAACGACGTTCATTATATGGGCGGTTCTCTATTGGGTTTTTATCAAAATTGGTGGGGTTCTATTATGCATGAATTTAATATTAGACCTGCCGACCCACAGATAGTGGGGGATGAATGGTACGCGATGCAAATGGAGCGCATGAATGCGAATTCGTTCATGACATCTTTTTGGTTATCTCATCAAAATCGAGATTCGTATTGGAAACCAGGTTCTGTATGTGAGAAGTATGCTGATATTACATGTCCCATTTTGGCTGTTGGTGGGTGGGCGGATGGCTACACCGACGCGATTGTTCGCTTAGTTGATAATTGTTCGTCAGTTACTCAGGGAATAATAGGTCCATGGGAGCATATTTGGCCTGAACGAGGAATTCCGGGTCCGGCAATTGGTTTTTTGCAAGAATGTTTGCGCTGGTGGGATCAGTGGCTAAAGGATCTTGATACAGGCGTCAAAGAGGACCCCAAAATAAGATATTATCTTCAGGAGCCAAGTTTCCCAACACCTGATTGCGCTTACCGCGAAGGTGTATGGCTTGAAACTAATTCATTCACACAGGGTAGATCAGGTCTATCTTGGTCTCTTAGTGTTGACGGCTTTCTAAGTGATGTGGCATGGCAAGAAAGCGTTGTTTCCCATAAAGGGCCGTATGTAAGCCATTCGAGTTCACTGATTACAGGGACGCAGGTTGATACATGGCTACCTATGGGAAGTCCTATAGATTTGCCGTCCGAACAGTCGCCTGATGATGAGAGATCGCTTACTTTTGAGACGCAAGCTTTGAGCCACGACGTCGAAATTGTAGGAAGCCCTGTCGTCGGGTTGCGAATTTCCTCTGATAAATCGGAAGCATTTGTGTTTGCGCGCTTGTGTAGTATTTGGCCAGACGGAACGTCTGAGCTTATAACGCGAGCTAACTTAAATTTAACGCATAGAGATTCGCATGAGTTTCCTGAAGCGCTTGAGCCTGGGGCGTGGTATGACATTGAAATACCTCTTAAGGTTATTGCAGCACGTATTCCCGCTGGAAATAGATTAAGGCTTGCTTTGTCAACTAGTTATTGGCCGTGGATTTGGCCCAGTCGAGAGGTGGCAACGATAACCATAGATACATCGGCAAGTGTATTTTATGCTCCCATACGCAACGAAACTGACAAGCCTTTAGTTCGTCCTTTTGCCCAGCCAGAGATTGCGCGAGGAGAACAGCCAAAGGTAATAGTTCCTGGAAAGCCTTTTGCGAAAAGAGAATATGATCCTCAGACAGGTGTTATGTCATTTTCTCGTTCAAGCGATGATAGCTCCCTGTTCGAGACAGCGAATGGCTTGACGTTTGGGAGCACAAAATCAACCACCTATATCATTAATGAAAACGACCCTCTTTCTGCATGCACAATGTCATTGCGTAAGAGTGTTTTTAAGCGGAAAAATTGGCAGGTCGAAACAGGTGTATATTCAACAATGACCTGCACATATGATGATTTTGTTGTTGAAACTCGTACGATAGTGAAAAAGGATGGTAAGGAAATCCATAACGATACCCATATTGCTACCATTCCAAGGTGCTTTAACTAATGCTGGTTTCAAATGATTCCGTTATAAAAAAGTATCTTTCGTTATTTCGTATTGAAGGCGTTCCTGCTCTTGTTGCTGCAATGGTGATTGCTCGTATTCCTACGGGGTGTATTTCTTTATTGCTGGTGTTGTTTGTGGGTGAGAGTTTTGGGGCTGTTACAGCGGGTTTGACGGTTGCGGCGTGGACAATGGGAACGGCATTATTTGCGCCATTTTTAGGAAGGCTGGTAGACAGGGGCTATGGACCAAAAGCTCTTCAGCTTTGTGCGCTAGGACAAGTGCTTGCGGTGGGGTGTCTGGTAATCGTTGTTATATTTGGATTCTATGAGCCTGTAGTAGTTGCTTGTGCTTTTGTCTGTGGAGCTATTGCGCCACCTGTGGCTGGTACAACTCGATCTTTGTGGAAAACGCTAGTGCCTACAGAATTGTTGCCATGCGCATATAGCTTCGAAATTTTGCTTATTGATGTATTGTTTGTGAGCGGTCCTTTAGTAGCAAGCGTGTTTATTGCTTTTAATATTACTGTATGGGGTATTTGTTTAACTACAGGGTGTTTGATTGTGGGATCTCTCGTGCTTTCTCAGTTGGATTCGGTCAAACGCTATGCTCAAATAGGGAAGAGTGAATACGAAAAAACGTCACTACCCGTTCGTTCTCTTTCCAAAGCCCCCGCTACATGGTTTCTGATGTTGGCGTGTATGGGTGCTATGACCTTTTCGGGTTGGCTTGAAACCTTATTGCCTTTATTTTACAGCAGCCAAGGTAGGTCATTTCAGGGGGGACTTGCGATTTCGGTTTGGTCTATTGGCTCAATTTTTGGCGTTTTACTATTTCTTCGAGTGCAGCCTCCAAAAAATCGAATTGCATTAGTGTGGCAGCTCGTTGCTAGTACGGCTGTTTATGTAATTGTATGCGCGTTTCTTCCCTTTGGCGAAAGCAGTTTTAATCGCTTATGTTTTATTTTGTTTGGCGTTGGCTTGCTTGTTTCTGCTTGTACAAACTTGCATTATCAATTGGGAGGAGATTTGGCGCCTGTAAATAGTCATGCAGAAATGTTTTCATGGCTCAATACCGCCACAAGTGCAGGAATTGCGTTGGGTGCTTTGCTTGCGGGAAATTCAGTTGAGTTTTTTGGCTATGGAACTTCGTTTCAATTGCCGGTTCTGTTTGTCCTTTTGTCGCTTGCGGCGGCGCTTATTTTAGCTTTCGTTTCAAAGCGTACTTAAATAAGTGTTGGCTATTAATTTGTTTCAAAGTTGATAACAGAAGATAGGGTTAACTACCTTTTTAGGCTTGTTGTTTTATCGTGGCATGCGTGAACAAGCTCCAAGGTAGCTACTGTGAAGCTACCTTGGAGTATCTAGAGATGTCAATAACTAAAGAAAGAGTTGAGTTTAGCTAATCTTGTGGCAGGGCTGTTGCTTGGCAGCATATCCCTTTTCTTTATCAACTATATTTTTAAGAGGCTGGCCTTGTATCCAATAAGAAGCATTTTCAATAAATTGGTCAACAAGAGCTGTTTCAAATCCTGTGACCTCGCCCGCAATATGAGGAGTAATTAAAACTGAAGGGATATCCCAAAGCGGGCTAAGGGGGTTAAGTGGTTCGGTCTCAAGGACATCGAGGGTAGCTGCTCCAATTTCCCCACGTTCAAGGGCAGAAATTAAATCAGACGTATTAATAATAGAGCCGCGGCCAACGTTAATAAGGTGAACGCTGGATCGACAACGTTGAAACAATTTTTCATTAAGAAGATGGTGGGTTTGCGGAGTTAGTGGTGCTGTCACGATAATGTGATGAGCCCACCCTATATGCTCTTCAATAGAATTCATGTGGTCAATTCGCTCAAAATCGCTATCATTTAGGGTGCTGTGACAACCGATTCCTCGTACATTCATTCCGAGAGCAGCAAGTGATTGAGCGCATGTTCGTCCAATTTGTCCAGGCCCAATGATGAGCGCATTTTTGCCTTGTACGCTTGAACTGGTAAAAGGCTCCCAGTTTTTGAGTGCATTGTTCTGGTAGAGGCGAGGGAAATTTCGCTCATGTGCAATAATTACTCCTGTTACATATTCTGCTATTGCGTAGTTGTAAATGCCTCCGGCATTGGTAAGTATGATAGGTGCGTTGCGTATTTCCTCAAAGCAAAACGCATCAACACCTGCTACTGCTGCGTGTATCCATTTGAGTGATGACGCCCATGACCAATGTGTTTTAAGCTCATTAATCTGCGCAACATCCCAAAAGAAAGCAGCTTGAGCGTCTTGAAGCGATTCTTTAAGACCTACTTTGTTTGAATAAGAAATGGTTGCCATGGTTTCTAATGGTTTAATGTTAGGGTTGCCTAGTTCGTGTGACGAAATGATTGCAATCTTGGGCTTCTTTATTGATTTGGCCATGATAACCCCATTGTCTCTGCAACAACTTTCATATCTTGCTGTGTACCTATGGTAATGCGAATGCCTTCTGGATTGCTGAAGGGTCGACAAATCACACCTCTTTGCTCAAGCAAGGTAAAACCCGTCATGCTGTCTTGGGGAAGCATGATAAAGTTTGATTGGCTGGGTACAAAACTCCTGTTTGCTTGGGTAAGTAATTGTTGAAAAATGAATCGGCTGGATGTAATGTCAGATACACGCTGTTTCATTATATGGAGAGCTTCTGGCTCGAGGCATGCGCATGCTGCTGCTTGTGCAGGCGTTGAGACTGAAAATTCAGCAACGGTTTTATTGAGCGCGTCAACGATGTCTGGTTTTGTGAGGGCGTAACCAATACGCATTCCAGCAAGTCCAAACGCTTTTGAAAAAGTACGAAGAAGAGCTACGTTGTCGAACGCTGCAAGAAGTTTTAAAGATTCATTTTGGTCTTCTTCTGTCACAAACTCGTGATAGGCTTCATCTATTACAACAAGAATGTCTGGTGGAATAGCTTCGAGAAATGCGGCGAGTTTTGCAGTTGTAAGAAATGATCCGGTAGGATTATTGGGATTGCAAATAAAAATCAAGCGCGTTTTTTTAGTTAATGCAGCCTCGATAGCTTTAAGATCGTAGGTGAATGTTTGATCAAGCGGGATTTTAATAGGCTGGGCGCCCGCTAAAAGTACGTCAATTTCGTAGGCCGCAAAAGAAGGAGTTCCAAAGATTACTTCATCACCTTGGTTTGCGACAATGCGAACGAAGTTTTGAAGCAATGTGCCAGAACCATTATCGATAGCTATTTGCTCTCTGGCAAGATTGTAGTAATCGGCAAGTTTTTCGGTGAGAATTTCTTTGTAGAAGTCAGGATAGCGATTAAGGTTTTGGCAAGCTTTTTCTATGGCATTAGTAATACTTTGGGGTGGCGTCCAAGGTGATTCGTTAGACGAGAGCTTGATTGCTGTTGTGCCTCCTTGCTCATCGGGGCAGCCGCCAGGGCGATAGAGGGGGATTGCATCTAAGACGTTGCGGAATCTGACAGTCATAGGAGGTCCTTTTCGGTGATGTTTAATCGTTCATAAAAGGAATCGTAATTCAAAAACTCAGCCTTTTAATACTTATCCTAGCCTTAGTCCAAATCTGATTCAAGCACTTGTTCAACATCTGCGCACCTTTGTAGCTAATTTAACCTTACTGAAATATTCAGCAAACACAACCGAAACAATTATGTAGATTTTGACCCTTTGAGTTGATTTTGCCCCAGTGTAAAATGATATTGAAGATAGCTGCTTGCTTTGCAGAGTGCAAAATCAAAACTCTTATTGTGATAAACTATAAGCCTTGTAATTTTATGCGGCTTTAATGGGGTGTCTTTTGTATTGTTAGGCTAAGTATTTTGCAATTAAATAAGGCGAAATTGCACTCTATGGCACTTATTGTAATTGGTATGAGTCTAACCGATTGCTGGTGGCTTAGTCTTTACAATAGTAGCGCTCAATGGCTTCCTCTTTCTTCATCTTTTGGATGGTTGAACACAGCAATATTTCATTCAATCTATTTCGTCGTTTTTCTAGCTTGCGGCTTAAAGCCTATACTTACTGAAAAATTATTCTCTCTTCCGGTCTTGCCAAAGCTAATTGCATTGAGTGTATGCTTGTCAATGGTTCCTTTGTTGCTGGGAGCTTATTTAGATGAGGGTTCGATAATGCGGTTTATTGGCTTGTTTCTGGCTGCTGTCACATGCTCTTTCTTATTTTTATATTGGATGCTCAAGTACTCTCTTTTATCAGCGCAAGATAATATCACGCTTTCTGTGTTTTTGATGCTGCTTGCATTTGGCCTCGGAGTCTGGATGTGGGCATTAATTCAGCTGTTCCCTCGTGCCATTATGCCTTCATTGGTGCTGTGTGTTGCTCTCGGTGCGGTGTTTGCCCTGAGATTAGGTGCTTTGCGAGGGAAGAGTTTTGGTAGTAAAAGTGGAACTAAGGCAGAAGGACTCAAAGCGGGGAGGAGTGAGCAACCTCGCCTTCTTGCCTTGCTGCCACTTTTTTCTTTATTTGGAATATTCCTCTATAAGGCAGCGATGGGCTTTAGTGTGGGGTTGGGGTTTTCTTTCGATTTTGACGAGGGGATTTCTCTTTCCCAGGCCGCATATTTTATTTATGCGAGTTTTGCAGTATTGTTCGCTGTTCTCATATTCTTGCTTCGCAAGAAAAAAACCGCTGTTTCGATGATTGAACGTATCGTTATTCCCTTAATAGTGTTTGCATCTCTGCTGTTGTCCTCTTTTGTTTCTAGCGGCAATGATTTTGGACTTGATGCGTATTCTGTTTTACCCTTGGCAAGTATGCTTCTTGCCTCAATGCTGTTCCATTGCTTTATGCTCGCATATTTTGCTCGAGTCTCAGGATCTTCGAGCAGAGATGCAATTAGAGTTTTTGGCTTAGGTGGTGCCGTAGGGCAGGCTGGTTTGATAGCGGGTTACCTGCTTACTTCAAGTGCAATAGACTTTTCTACTGGTCAGATGTTTCTGGTGGTGTCGGCATTTATTCTTTTAGCATTTCTTGAGCGAAATTTTTCTGGAGGTAGAAGCCTGTTTGCCGGTGTAAGGCCTGAGACTAGTTTATCAAGTGAGAAGGAAGTACTTGCGCCGGATGCAAACGTCAAGGTTGACTCTTTAAAGGAAGCTGTGCCTCAGGCTGTTCAGGAAGCAGTACATCTTATTTCTGCGTCATTTGCTAAGAGTTTTTGTTATACGCAGCGTGAGCTTGATGTTTTTGAATTAATTTTGCAAGGTAAAAGCGCAAAAGTGATCGCAGAGCAATTATTTATTGCAGATTCGACAGTAAAGACTCATGTTAAAAATATATATCGCAAAACAGATGTTTCAAATAAACAAGACCTCATTGCATTATATGAAAAGTACCAAAACGATTACAATGAGATAGGGTAGTAGTCTCCACCAAAAAGGAGGAGACTCTTTGTTTGGCTAGTCTATTTTCTAATTTCCTTCGTTTTGGATGATGTTCACGCTCTTAAAATTTTCTATTGTAGCGGCACAGGGAGGAATAAGGACCTTTCGGAAGTTGTGAACATGGAGGTAAAGGGAATGGACTTTACAAGAAGAAATTTTATTAAGGCAACGGCAACTTGTGTAGCTGCATCTGCAGCAGCAGCGGCGTTGGGTGGATGTGCTCCAGATGTAGCAAAGGCACCGGTAGAAATTTCTGAAGGAACGCCAGACGCAGGCCAAGAGGTAGTAGTTAACGAGCTCGCCTCACATGTGACTGAGACCATCGACTGCGATATTGTTGTAGTGGGCTCTGGTGCATCTGGCTTAGCTGCCACTGTAGAGGCACTAAATGGAGGCGCCAATGTGCTTACGCTTGAAGCTTCGGATATTGCAGGAGGAAACGGAAACCATACATCAGTGGTTATGGCATCAGGGTCTCGCATTCAACAAAATCTTGGCATTGACGTGCAGCCCTATGAAATTATTTCTGAAGAATTGCTTACATTTAACTATGACGTTGACGGTAGTCGCTGGGCTTCTCTTGTTGCAAATTCAGCTGCAAACATTGACTGGTTAATTGAGCAAGGTGCGCTTATGTGTGAAGACCTTGTTGATAATTATAAAGGTACAGGCATCTTGCCAACAGGACATTGGTGGGTTGGAGAAACTCAACGCGATGGTTTCAATGGTTATGTAGCTCCTTTTGTTGCGAGGATTGAAGAGCTTGGTGGCACTATTATGCTAGAAACCAGAGCACGCGAGCTTTACATTGGCGAAGATGGCTTAGTCGCAGGCGTTTTTGCCGAAACTTTGAGTGGCGATATTTTGCAGGTAAATGCAAGTGCAGTAATTCTCGCTACCGGTGGCTACCATGATAATACCGAGATGTTGGCTGAGCGCGATTATAGTTCAGATCGTAGTGAGGTATGGGGTTCATCAGGAACATGGAATGGCGATGGTATCAATATGGTCATCAAAGCTGGTGCAAAAAGTTGGATGAAGAACTCATCCTTGCTTGAATATCCTATGAATCCAAAGGCTGGTCGTGTTTTGTCTTCTGACTACTCTCGTCTCGCTGATGCCATTTGGATTAACGAGCGTTGTGAGCGCTACACTGACGAAAACTGCGGAGCAAAGATTATCGCTCGTCCTGCGTTGGCTGTTCGCTCTCAAGAGTATTCGTATACAGTGTTTGACCAGACGGTTATCGATAACGCAAGATCATGGCTCACGCAGGATAAATCTCCTCTTGAGTGCTTGAACGAGGTTATCGAAGAGGGCTTTGCTTTTAAAGCTGACCTATTGAAGAGCTTGCCGAAAAAGCCGGACTTGATCCTGCTGCACTTGCCGAAACGGTCGCAACGTATAACTCGTATTGCGACGCGAAGCAAGACCAAGTTTTTGGAAAAGATCCTGCTAAGTTGTCTGCGCTGGTAACACCTCCTTTCTATCTTTCAGAGAATGATGGTATTTTCTTCCATAACACTATCGGTGGTCTTGATACTTCTCCTAATACTGAAGTATTGGATCTTGAAGGCAATCCAATCCCAAACTTGTATGCAATTGGCGTTGACGGCGTTCAGTTGTATAGCGGTTTTTACACTATCGACATCCCCGGCAGCTGTAATGCCAATAACATCAATTCTGGACGTACTGCAGCTCAACAAGCACTCGCGCAATTGTCGTAATTAATCCAATAAACAATAAAATTGCTTAGAGGGTGCCGCTGATGGGGGCACCCTCTAAGCCTATAAGCCTAATCTTGATTGTAATCTACAGAAAGACGATTTTACGTTAATAAGCCAAGTTAAATTTTTTATAGCATCCTTGCTATAATGGCGGAAATGAATCGGTGTGAGACTAGGAGGTGTTTGTTGAATGCCTCCTAGTTTTTTGAACATTTACCGCGTAACAGTGCGTGTTCAAAAAACTAGACGGGCACCTTGTCTCGGGACAAATGCTCAATCTCTGATTTGATAAAGAGTGCGCAAAGCCGTACTACTTGTGAAAAGTAGTCTTTTTGAATGCTTTCGCAGATGTCTGCCGCTTTGTTCACCCAGGTAGAGAGGTGTGTTTGGAGAAAAGCACAGGCAAGTGTGTAAAACTTTTCTTGTTCATATACGTTTTGAGTTTCCTGAATTTTTAGGGAAAGGAAGCTCATAAAAGATAATTCAGTAGCTAATGAATCAGGGCGAAGCGTTTTTGTTAGTGCGATATCTCCCTTGAGGTACGAAAAGTCAAAGCCTGCTTGTCGATAATATGATTCTACGGCTCTTGTGTAGTTGCTGTTGGTAAGGAAATACTCCTGGCTTCCTTTGGTGTTTTTTCGTGCGCTGCGGATTGCTTGTTCATAAAGAGGAACAAACGTTTTTGTACAGGATATCACTGTGCGATTATAAAATGCTTGTTCAATTTCTGCAGGGTTCATTTGATCGATTTTGAATAATAAGTCGTGGTCAAGGCATGATTCGGAAAGTCTCATAAGAGAATCTCGGGTGTCGTTTGTGGGAACATTAAGCAATGAGTAAGCAAGCAAAGCATATGCTTCTGCGCAAAATTGATTGAATGTGGATGGGGTGTTCATAGTGTCTTTCAATCTCAGAGTTAATAGTATGCGATTTACTTTGGAGGTGGTAGGCGAAGGACTGTGCTGTCCTCCGCCCGATTGTGTCACAAATCTACTTGTGTCATAGCGTGCTGGGTTAGGTTGTGGCACTCTCGCCCAACTTTGCAGAGGCTAGATTGGTAAAGCAGCAGTAAGGATGAGTAAGC
>CAYJGC010000052.1:0-11663 GCA_964369725.1 uncultured Eggerthella sp. | reverse complement strand
TGCAAGAACGTAACTCAAACTCAAGGTTGGTGATTCTCGTGCCCGTACTTCCCGAAAATCCTTCGCTTGAAGAAATTCAAGCAGTGTTTCAAAACGATCGTTTTGCTACCCAGGCTGCAGGATGTCGCGTTGTGGAAGGCTCTCGCGGACATGCTACTTGCGAAATGGAAATCACCGACATTCATCGCAATGCCATGGGTGGCATTATGGGTGGCGCAACGTTCACACTGGCAGACTTTGCGCTTGCAGTAGCCTCAAACATAGGCGAAGAGCCCACCGTTTCGGTTGACCACACCATCAGCTTTATGCGTTCTTCAGTGGGCACAAAACTCATAGCTACCGCCATTTGCGAAAAACCTGGTCGTCACCTTACCTTCTTTACGGTCTTAGTCGAAGATGACCTAGGCAAGCAAATTGCCCGCATGAGCGCCACCTGCTATCGCGCATAACCCCTAACAATGAAAGTAGTCGCGTTTGAGCAGGGTTAAAAACTTCGGCGAAAGATACGTGTTAAGTTTTTTGAACGTGCGTTCATTTTTAAGCGGATAAGCTGGATCGTGATAACGCGTCCACGCCATACTGCACCACGTTATCCCACGCAAGCAATTCATAACCGTGAATGCCTGTAAACGTTCCTCAAAGCACCCCGGATCAAAGCGTCCCGCAACGGCATGCCAGTATGCTTTCAAAAACGCTTCACGGCCTGCGTTGTCAAAAATAAAGTCGCTATCCCAAATGGTAGTCGTTGGAGCCATGAAGTAAGCCACATCGCGCACCGCTTCGCCACGAATAGGCTTATCCCAATCAACCATATAACCAGGGGAACCATCCTCAGGCAACAAAAAATGAGTTGAATTAGCTTCAGTATTGAGAATGTGCCAACAATCTGACTCACAAGGAGTTGTACCTATATAAGGTTGCACCGCTTCAAAAAAAGACTCTATCATTGCAACAATAAAGGTATCGGCCAAAGCAGATGTACGATACACCCAAAACATGCGCTCACATTCTTCATACAGGTCCATCAAAGCATCAGGTGGGCTAAGTAAAGAAGAATGAGGGGCCGGCTTTACGCAGTGTAAGTCTGCGAGAATAGCTGCTACTTCTTTTAGGTCTTTTGGATTTTCAAAATCCAAGTAAACACCAGGGCAAAACTCCATGACTAAAACGCCTTTATCCAACAAAGACTTTGAGTCATCTACAAACAGCGCACGAGGAGTCCGCCCGCTTACTTCCAGCTCACGCAGAACATTAAATTCGTACTCAATCTGATTTTCTAAACCCAACTGACTTGCACAGTTCACTCGGAGCAGTAAACGTTTCCCTGTTTCGGGGTGACAAAACGAAAAATTCGCATTGTGCTCCCCTTGCGCAAAGGGGAATAATTCAACTGGTACAGATGACGCAATACCCAACGCGTCACGAAGAGTTCTAGCGCGCACAAGGTAACTTTTTGCCTCTTGCAGCATCAATTCTTGCACGTTTATCCTTTCAACAGCTCTTCGTCATGGTATCGTAATACCTATAGTACGCTAAAAATGCACAGGGAGTTACGTCATGCAAAAAAAGATACTGATAGATTTTGATAACACGATGGGCGTTCCCGGCTGCGATATCGACGACGGGCTTGCACTGCTGTACCTTCTCGGGTGTTATAAACACACAAACATCGAGGCTATCTGCACTACCTACGGCAACTCTACCATCGAAATTGTTCACAATAATACTCTTCGTCTCTTTGACGAATGGAAGATCGACTTTCCGCTTTATCGCGGAGCCGGCCGTGAAGAGAATCCTCTCAGCGATGCTGCGCACTATATGGCCCAAGCGGCCGCCAAAGAACCCGGCACCCTCACGGTACTCGCGCTCGGCTCGCTAACAAACCTCAAGGGGGCTGCTGCTGTCGACCCACAGTTCTTTGAGAATCTTGCCGGCATCTACTGCATGGGAGGCATAACTCGAAGCCTCATGGTAGGAAACGCTCTTATGCATGAGCTCAACTTTGCCTGCGATGCTGCTGCAACTAATCTCGTACTAGGAGCTGCCTGTCCCGTCACTGTTGCTACTGCACACAATTGCCTCGATGCTGTTTTTACGGTAGAAGATTTTGCAAAGACATTTGGAGGTAGCTCCGGGCTTTCTTCCATCTGCGATACATGGATTACCTCGCTCAACAAACGTTACGAAGTAAAAGAATTTGTATGTTGGGACGTTGTAGCCGCGGCTATGATTCTACAACCCGAGCTGTTTAACCGAGAGACCATGCAGGTATCACTCAATGAACGTCTTTTTTCTGTGGGGTATCTTGAGACGGCTGCTCCTGGCATCAAAAGCGCATCTATTTGTATCCCTTCCATAAAAGACGCGAGAGCCTTTCGTGAAGAAATTTTAGCTGCCTGGAAAAAAGCCGCCGATAAGCTGGGTGCTTAATGACTCAATACGAACCTCTTTAATCTGCCCATCCTCAATAACAACAAAACCCATACTGCGTACAGGCATGCTGCCTCGCGGATTTGATAAGGCCCCAGGGCACACAAGGTACTGTGCGGGATAAGCCTCTTCGCCGGTCAATAGGCACGGAATATGCGTATGCCCATGTACACAAATCTGAGGAATAGGATCACCTGCTGACAAGCCTGCACACCCATTAAAGCCAATTTTCACATCACGAGGATAATGCGCCACCAAAAAGCGCACTCCATCAATAACAGGGTGCGCAAAACGCTGCACGCAAGACCCATATTCGGGAAAATCATTATTTCCTAAAACAGCCGTTGTAGGTGCGAGCGCCTCTAAATCACGCAAAATACCAGGGCTACCTATATCGCCCGCATGAATTATATGATCAACATCTGCCAAGACTGCCCGAGCTTTTTCAGGCAAAATGCCGTGCGTATCTGATACAAGACCCACAACCGTCATTATTGTCCTTTCTTCAATATAACCCGTGAGTACATACGCTTACGCGTCTTTACACATGCAAAGCCTACCATAGGCTATCCATGCACCCAGCATTGCGCCTAAGGTGTCAACCACCCAGTCTGTAGGGTCACACACACGGCCCGGAACAAATATTTGATGAATCTCATCGGTAACTCCATAAGCGCTTGCACACACAACTGCCACCATACACGCATACCTAAGCGGCAAGTGATATCGTAAAGAATTGCTCAACAGAGCTGCCAATAAAGCATATTCACAAAAATGCGCTACCGACGTTATTACGTCTATCTGAGAGCCAAACAGCCCGCTTTGCATATCTTTGAGTATCTGATATACGTACGCAAACCATCCACTTCCTTCATTAAGGTCGCCACCCGTATTTGAAGAAGCGTAAAATATAACTGTCGCCCACGCCGCGACAGCAATCCAGCTAAGCCATAGTCGCGTTTTCCGAGAGCCCATCGATTTTCTCATGAACGATTGATTACCTTAATTTGTAAGCTTTCCATAACCGCCAATGCTGCTTTGTGCCCAATCTCGTCATAAGATGCCGTACAGGCTGCATCAACAACGATAGGCACTTCAGGACAAGCCGTCTTTACTAAAACGGCATTAGAAATCACGCAAATATTTGAGACCAATCCTACAAGCTCAATGCTTTCAAATGGTTGACCACCTGCACAACGTGCTATCTGCTGACGCTCTCGCAACCAATCAAAAAGTTCCTCAGAAGCAAAGGTAGGCTTATAAAATGCTTGGTCACAATCTTGCTTGGCTTCTGCAACGACGCCATAGAGACTGTGCCCTGTGCTACCCCTAAGACAATGCTCCACAGGCAAATTGCGGCCTTCTTGCGTTGTGAGATAATTTTCCTCATGCGTATCAAATGTAAAAACCACTTCATCTTGGTTTGCGTGATAGGCAGCAATTTTTTCTGCAATAGGAGCTGCAAGTTTTTCTGCACCGGGAAAACCTAAAGTTCCATCAACAAAATCAGTTTGATAATCAACCACAATAAGCAAGCGTGTCATACATTCATACCTTCATCTATCGCTGCCATCATCGACATAAACCTATCACTAATGAGTTAATCAGTTAGAATACCGCATCAACCACTCTGCTAACCTCGCAAAACCCAGAGAGAACAGCCATTTCTCTCGATGTGACAAAAGACAATATTGCGCCCTAGTTTTAAAAGACGCAGTTCTCTAATCCCACCAGCAATGCTAATTCATTTGAGTAGCCTATACATTGTCGTTTTCTAGCTGGAGATCTTTTTAAGCTCCTCACGTGCACTATTCATCTGCTCTTCAATGTCAAGCGTTACCACATCAAGACCTTGAGCCGCCACAAAACACGTCTTAGGAATACCAAACATTTTTGCAAGACCGCAGCAATAATCATAGCCAAAATTGTCACCATCAGCTATAAATCCACCACAAGTTGTAATGTACGTTAGTTGTGTTGCCTTACACAGCCCTATATAGCAACCCTTTTCATCAAGACGAAATACGCTATCGCACACACTTACATGCTCCAGATAGATTTTTAAAACTGCAGGAAATGACAAATCCCAATAAGGTGCGCCAATTACAATTTCGTCTGCTTGAGCGAACTGGCGCGACAAAGCAAATATCGGATCGTCCCATGCTTTCTCAGCATGCTTTTCAGTGCGGTAAGCCACCATGTCACCATCAAAGGGCTCAAGAGCTAGCTCACTTAAATCAAGTTCTACTATATCATTTTTACTTGTCAAATACTCACGACATAAGGTTAACGTACGAGATTCTTTATCCCTTACGCAAGCATTTACAAACAACGTTGTCATCTAGCACTCCTTTGGTTTGCTTCCTTCATTAAATACATCAAGGGCACCGCGGTATCCTCCTGTGCCATAGCTCAAACACTTCGAGACTCGTGCGATAGTGGTAGCAGAAGCTCCTGTTAACTCTTCAATGGTTGAGTACGATTTTCCTGCATCCAACTGACGTGCCACGGCTAGACGTTGCGAAATATCCTTAAGTTCCCTCACAGTAAACAAGTCTTCTAAAAGAGCATACGCTTCATCTTTGTTGTTTAAAGCAACAAACACCTGTAGCAAGTCTTCAACCTCGGGCGTTCTTAAGTTTGTCACGACATTTCTCCTATCCGAATGAGCCCATACTCAACAGAATCAACAAGCGCATTCCATGAAGCTTCGATAATGTTCTCAGAAACACCCACCGTACCCCAACTTCCCTCTTTATCACGCGTAGTAATTACCACGCGCGTAACAGCTCCCGTACCTACATTTTCGTCCAAAATACGTACTTTGTAGTCCACTAATTCCATATGTGCTACCTGTGGATAAAATGCCACAATTGCCATGCGGAGCGCGCTGTCGAGAGCACCTACCGGGCCGGCTCCTTCGCCCGTTGCAACAAAACGCTGATCGCCGACGTGTATTTTAATAGTAGCTTCAGACAAGGCGTCTTTTGCTAAAGCTCCCGTATCTTCATGATCATCTACAATTACCCGAAAGCTCTCAAGGGTAAAATGCGGCCGGTATGTTCCAATGTGCCCTCGCAAAAGCAATGCCAAAGACCCGTCCGCTATTTCATAGGAGTACCCTTGCGCTTCCCTTGTCTTGATATCATCCAAGATTTCTTGTACCTTTTCTGGATACCGATCAAGATTTATACCGAGGCTGTTGGCTTTAGAGATCAAGGATGCCTTGCCCGCAAGAGCGCTCACTAACGTACGGGCATTATTTCCCACACGCTCCGGCTGTGTATGCTCATATGCCTGCGGGAAACGCGCAATAGCACTTGCATGCAGACCACCTTTGTGTGCAAAAGCAGAATCTCCTGTATAGGGATGATGCGCCGTTAACGTCATATTGCAGGTGTCAGCAACAAACCTTGAAAGGCTTGTCAGCTGACGAAGGTTCTCTTCGCCAACACAATATGTGCCCATCTTTAGTTCAAGATTAGCAACGACGGTAAGCAGATCTGCGTTGCCAACTCGCTCTCCCATCCCGTTTACGGTGCCTTGCACCTGGGTAATCCCCGCACGAACTGCCGCAAGAGTATTTGCTACCGCACATCCTGAATCATTGTGACAGTGAATACCAAACGATTGGTTAGGTATCTTCTGAAGCGTTTCTTTTACCACATGCTCTACGAAAAAAGGAAGTGACCCACCATTGGTGTCGCATAAATCAATGGAGTCTGCTCCTGCTTCACTCGCTGCACGCACACAAGCAAGCGCATATTCCGGATTTGCAGCATAGCCATCAAAATAATGCTCGGCATCAAATACCACGTGAAGCCCCTTGGTTTTTAAAAAGGCAACCGACTGGGCAATCATGCGCAAATTCTCATCCAAAGACGTGCGAAGCGCTCGCTTCACCTGTTCATCCCAAGCTTTTCCCACAATAGCTACAACTGAAGCGCCACACGCTACCAAATCTGCAAGCCCCACATCTTCATCTGCAGGCACTTCTTTTTTGCATGTTGAGCCAAATGCCGCTATGCGAGCATGTTTTAAAGGAAGCTCTTTAACTCTACGGAAAAATTCAATATCTCTCGCATTCGAAGCGGGGTAACCCCCTTCAATGAAGGCTACCCCGAATTCGTCTAATCGCTCCACTATACGCAGCTTGTCCTCAACAGACAGGGCAATACCTTCACACTGCTCGCCGTCCCGTAACGTGCTGTCATACGTGAGAACATTCATATGTTATTCCTTAAGAATCTTAGACTTCAGCAAGCCACTCGCTGTACTCTTCAAGATTGCCATACACCAAGTTAAAGTAACGATCCTGAAGGGCACGAGTAATTTCGCCTGGCTTACCTACCTCACGGCCATCAACCGACCCAATAGGGGTCAACTCTGCCGCAGAACCTGTCATAAACATCTCATCTGCCACATACAAATCCGAACGAGTCAAGCTCTCTTCAAGCGAAGGAATCTCAAGATCATCAGCTAAACACAATACTGAATCACGCGTAATACCCTCAAGGACTCCATCAGACAAAGGAGGTGTTGATAATACGCCATCGCGAATCACAAATAAGTTCTCGCCTGTTCCTTCGCATACCATACCAGCCTCATTAAGCATAACAGCCTCTGCGTAACCATGAGCCTTAGCCTCAAGCTTGGCCATAATAGAATTCATATAGGAAGCAGTTGATTTTACCGCAGGTGGAAGCGCATTGACTGAACGCTGGCGCCAGGAAGACACGCCCACAGCAACACCATTCTCAAGTGCATCAGCACCCAAATAGGCGCCCCATGGCCAGCAGGCGATTATTACATCAACAGGAGCGCCTGTTGGATCAACGCCCATAGTTCCATAGCCTCGATAAACCAAAGGACGAATGTAGCACGACTCAAGCTTGTTGGCACGAATAGTCTCAAGCGTTGCCTCACAAAGCTCTTCAGCAGTATAAGGCACATCAATGCAGGCAATTTTACTACTACGAAGAAGGCGAACCATATGGTCATACAAGCGGAACACATAGCTCTTCTTTGAATCCGGGTTTTGGTAGCAACGAATTCCTTCAAAAACGCCTGAACCATAGTGGAGCGAATGCGTCAACACATGCGTTGTTGCTTCTGCCCAAGGAACCAATTCCCCATTCTTCCAAATATACTGTGCCTCTGTGATTCCTGCCATAGATATCCCTTCTATTTTAATCTCTCTTCACTCGCCCGCGACAAATGCAAGCTTTCTCATGCGCAAGTAAAACCTTCTCTACAATACACGTTCCATTGTACTCCAACCAACTAAAGCATGCGAGATACATCGGCAAACACGTTGATATTCAATGAAAGTAGCAAAACGCCTCGCACACGGCGAGACGTTTTTTAGATGCGTTCTTACTTTTCCTGAGTTTAAACGTAAAACAAAATCTCGTTGTACGTAGGAACAGGCCAAAGTTCATAATCAACCAAAATTTCCATGGCATCAACCGATTCACGAAGAGCTGCCATAGCGGGAATAATATTATCGGCGTAAGCCGTTGCCTTTGCTTGCTCGTCATCTAATGCTTCAACGCTTTCATGAGCAGCAATCAAAGCCTGTAGATTCATGTTGATATCTTTAACGCCGGCAAGCAGAGTACGGAGTAATTCTTCTTGCTGTGAAACCTCTGCATCCTCCAACACAGCACGAACTGCACCAATGCCATCTGCAACTTCAGCTGCATACGTATTTATGGCAGGAATAAACTCGCGGCGCACCATGCGCTTCATCGTACGTACTTCGATATTTAGTAGCTTAGTGTATTTCTCAAGTTTAACTTCGTACCGGCTGCGAATCTCAACCTCTGAAAGAACACCAAACTCTTCAAACAAATCGATGCTCTTTTGGTCAAGCATGCACTCAAGAGACTCGGCAGTGTTTTTGTTGTTTGCCAAGCCGCGACGCTCGGCCTCAACTTCCCACTCTTCTGCATAACCATTACCGTTAAAGATAATGCGCTGATGATCAGTTAAGCATTGCTTGATGTAGGCAATAGCAGCTGCTTCAAATTCCTCCGCAGTAACACCTTCCATAGCGTCTGCAAAAAGCTTCAAGCTCTTAGCCATGGCGGTATTGAGTACCGTATTGCAGTCAGAGAGGTTTACCGCAGAACCTGGCATACGGAATTCAAACTTATTGCCCGTAAATGCAAAGGGGCTGGTGCGATTGCGGTCCGTATTGTCTTTCAGGAAGTTAGGGAGCACATCTACGCCTAGATCCATTGCTACGCGCTCTGCCGATGTGTAATCTTCATTACCTACCAAAGCTTCAACAATTGCGCCTAATTCATCTCCCAAGAACATAGAGATGATTGCTGGTGGCGCTTCGTTTCCACCCAAACGGTGATCGTTTCCTGCAGAAGCAACCGACATACGAAGGAGCTCTTGATACTCATCAACTGCATGAATAACACCGGTCAAAAATACTAAGAAACGTAAATTTTCGCTAGGAGACTCACCTGGTTCAAGCAGGTTAGTTTTACCAGCAGAAAGAGACCAGTTATTGTGCTTACCAGAACCATTTATACCATCAAAGGGCTTTTCATGCTGCAGGCAAACCAAGCCGTAGTGACTTGCTAGTAGGCGCATCTTTTCCATGGTAAGCAAGTTTTCATCAATTGCACGATTTGAGTTTGAGAAGATAGGAGCCAACTCGTGCTGAGCGGGAGCAACTTCGTTATGCTTCGTGCGAGCAGAAACGCCGAGCATCCATAGCTCGTCGTCGAGCTCTTTCATAAACTCATTAACAGAAGGGCGAATGGCACCGAAGTAATGCTCTTCAAGCTCTTGACCTTTAAGTGGCGCATGCCCAAACAAGGTACGACCACACATAATAAGGTCTTGGCGGCGAGCGTAGTCTTTTTCCGAAATCAAGAAATACTCTTGCTCAGAGCCAACCGTAGTTACTACGCGTTGTGGCTTCTCACCAAAAAGGGCAAGTACGCGCTTTGCCTGTTCGTCGATTGCACTCATAGAGCGGAGTAGCGGAGTTTTCTTATCAAGAGCTTCACCCGTATAGCTACAAAATGCCGTAGGAATACAAAGAACCTCATCTTTGATAAATGCATAAGAAGTGGGATCCCAAGCGGTATAGCCACGTGCCTCAAACGTTGCTCGCAATCCACCTGAAGGAAAGCTTGAAGCATCTGGCTCGCCCTGAATAAGCTCTTTACCCGAAAAACTCATGATGGCACGACCGTCGCCACAAGGATCTAAGAAGCTGTCATGCTTTTCCGAGGTGATGCCTGAAAGAGGCTGGAACCAATGGGTAAAGTGGGTTGCACCTTTTTCGATTGCCCATTCTTTCATGGCGTGAGCAACAACATTTGCTACCTCAAGGTCAAGTGGCTTGCCTTCCTTGATGGTTTTTGCCAAGCTTTTATACGTTGCAGAGGGCAAATGCTCCTGCATTGTGTGCTCATTAAACACCATTGAGCCATAAATTTCCGAAACGTTAGTCATGCGATTCCACTCCTTTTTGTCATCTTGACGCATCTTTGTTTAATGACGCTTACCTTACGCGATAACTTGATTACTTGCCTAGAATAGCACTATGAATTAAAAAATCGAGAGCAATCACGACCTAAGCAGAGTCCTGCAGCAAAATTAACCTATTGGAAACAAAGAACCCGCCTTCTTCTTACCCCAAGGGTGAAAAGAAGGCGGGAGTTTTATTCATAGGCAATTATCTGAGGAGACACCTACATAACCCGATGGTATTAAACTTCTACTTGTTTTTTCTTCAGCTTAATCATAGTTACAATAGCCACAAGTGCGGCCATCGCAAATAAAGCTGCAAAGATAAGCAGGGCGCTGCTATAACTTCCACCAATGTCTTTTGCCCAGACTACGACGATAGGGCCAACCAAACCAGCAAAGGCCCACGCCGTCAAAACTCTACCGTGTATAGCGCTCAATTGCTTAGTGCCAAACACATCGCTCAAATACGCAGGAATGCATGCAAAGCCTCCTCCATAACAGGTCATCACGAGGCAAAGGAGAATCTGGAACATCAAAACGCTCTCAACACTAAAGAGCAGCAACATTGCGACGACTTGGATTAAGAAAAACAACACATACACTAAAGGGCGACCTATATAGTCAGAAACAGTGGCCCACGCTAAACGACCTGCACCGTTAGTGAATCCCATAATACCCACCGTTGCAGCAGCAACGATAGCACTTGCCCCCGTAACTTCTTGCATAATAGGATCAGCCACTGAAATCAATGCGATGCCGCACGTAATATTAATGAACAACATTATCCACAACGCATAAAACTGCCACGTACGAATAGCCTCTTTAGAGCTATGCTGCTTGATTTCAACCTTGTTCTTTTTCGCCTGAATGTTCTTAACATATTCTTCTGGGGCAGGCTGAATAACGAAAGCAGACAGCATGATAATGACAAAATAGACACTGCCCAAAATAAAGAAGGTAGACACAACTCCCACATTATCAATAAGCAAACGAATAAGAGGGCCAGCGATAGAGCTTGCAAACCCAAAACCCATAATAGCCAAACCAGTGGCTAAACCGCGACGATCATAAAACCAGTTCACCAGTGTTTTTACGGGAGTAATATAGCCAACACCTAAGCCAATACCACCAATTACACCATAAAACAAATACAGTAGCGGAACAGAACCGATAGAGATGGCATAGCCACTTCCGACCATACCAAGACCAAAGCAGATACCGCATAGAGCTCCCGACTTGCGCGGTCCCATACGGTCAACCAAATTACCCAAAAAAGCTGCTGACATACCAAGGAAGAAGATTGCAATACTGAATGCCCATTGCACATCTTGAAGTGTTACGCCTAACTGCTCCACAATGGGCTTCGTAAAGACACTCCATGCATACACCGATCCAATACAAATGTGAATTCCCACCGCTGGAATAGCTCCACGAATCCAGCGTTTTGACTTATGCGTCATGCGTTTCTCCTCGGTCACACCATACAATAAAACATGCCAGATGCTTCTGGCAGCGACAAAAGAGAATAACACGCCTCAACAACGATTTCCATAAAAGAAATAGTTTTGGCGATAAAAGGCTACTTTATGGCTGCACGCATTCTTTTTGCAGATTAACGCCCTGTCAGAAAGGCTACAACCATGAAAGCATTGCATGCAGATAGAGCACTGCAGCCCAAGCCTTACACACAACAGAAACGCTGCGAAAGCTGGTGCCCTTAGAAATGCAAGTCT
>CAYJGC010000051.1:0-11691 GCA_964369725.1 uncultured Eggerthella sp. | reverse complement strand
TTCGCCTAACTCGCGAACCTCCTTGCACAAAAAACAACCCCCGCCCTATTGCGTGGCGGAGGTTGCATTTCTTTTCCTTATAACTTACAGGCTAAGGCCTATTCGTCAGCGTAAACATCTACGAGTTTTGACAAGTGGCGATAGCGTGCCATAGCAGCTTGCTCATTAAGCTCAAAGAGCTCTGCTGCGCGCTCAGGGAACTCACGGGTCAAACGGCTATAACGAGCCTCGTTCATCAAGAAGTCTTGATAGGTTCCATCAGGTGCTTTTGAATCTAACACGAACTTCTTGCCCTTCGGTGCTTCTGGGTTGAAGCGGAAGAGGTTCCAGTAGCCGCAGTCCACTGCTCTCACCATTTCATCTTGACAATTTGCCATACCACCCTTGATTGCGTGCATTTCGCAAGGTGAATATCCAATAATAAGCGATGGACCAGGATATGCTTCAGCTTCAGCAATTGCTTTAATAGTCTGAGCAGGCTTAGAACCCATAGCAACCTGAGCTACATATACGTAACCATAGGCCATAGCAATCTCGGTCAAGCTCTTCTTCTTGATATCCTTGCCAGCTGCAGTAAACTGAGCAACCTGACCCAAGTTAGATGCCTTAGAGTTTTGACCACCAGTGTTTGAGTATACTTCGGTGTCGAATACAAAGATATTAACATCTTCGCCGGAAGCGAGAACGTGATCAAGACCACCGTAGCCGATGTCATAAGCCCAACCGTCACCACCGAAGATCCAGATTGACTTCTTGTTCAAGAACTTCTTGTTCTCCAGGATACGAGCAGCAATCTTACCCTTTTCTGCATCAGTTCCCGCAGTCTTCTCAACAATCATCTCAAGACGAGCAATGTATGCCTCAGCAGCTTCCTTGCTTGCTTCTGCATCTGATCGATTGTCAATCCATGCTTGCGCAATTGCCTTGGTTTCGTCACATACACCTTCTGCTGCCATGAGCTTCTCCGTGTCTGCCAAATGCATATTACGAACAGCTTCGTAACCAAGCAACATACCCAAACCGTGCTCTGCGTTATCCTCAAATAATGAGTTAGCCCAAGCAGGACCGTGTCCGTTGTGGTCAACCGTGTAGGGAGACGTTGCAGCTGGACCGCCCCAGATTGAAGAACAACCAGTAGCGTTGGTGATATACATACGATCACCAAACATCTGCGTAACAAGTTTCGCATACGCAGTTTCAGCACAGCCGGCACAAGCACCTGAGAACTCAAGCAATGGACGCTTGAACTGACTACCCTTAACACTTACGTCAATAAGTTCGTTCTTGTCAGATACATTGTCTACGCAATAAGCAAATACTTCTTGCTGCGCAAGCTCGTCTTCCTGAGGAACCATAGCAAGACAATCTGTGGGACACACCTGCACACATACACCACAGCCCATACAATCAAGCGGAGAGATTGCCAAGGTGTACTGGTATCCTGCTGCAGAAGCAGCTTTACCCTTAGCAGAAACAAGCTTGGTATTCTCAGGAGCAGCTGCAGCCTCTTCTTGCGTAAGAGCGAAGGGACGAATGGTTGCATGAGGACACACGAACGAACACTGATTACACTGAATACAGCCATCAACTTCCCAAACAGGAACATTAACTGCAACACCACGCTTTTCGTATGCAGAAGCACCCTGCTCAAACTGACCATCGATGTGATCCATAAAGGCAGAAACAGGCAAGCGATCGCCATCCATGCGAGCAACAGGCTCCATGATGCCGCCAACCATCTTGACCAGCTCTTCACGACCCTCAAGCGCTTCAGTGGTGGCTTCATCGGTTGCCTGAGCCCAGCTTGCAGGAACTTCAATTTGCGTGTATGCCGTAGCACCAGCATCAATTGCGCGATGGTTCATGTCTACAACTTCTTGACCCTTCTTCAGGTAAGACTCTGTAGCAGCATCCTTCATTGATTGAATAGCAGTATCCTGAGGAATTACACCCGTCAAGGCAAAGAAGGCAGATTGCAAAATAGTATTAGTACGCTTACCCATGCCAATTTCTTTAGCAATATCAATAGCATTAATGGTGTAGAGCTTAACATCGTTTTCTGCAATATAGCGCTTAGCTTCGGCGCTCAAGTTTTGCTCAAGCTCCTCCATACCCCATTGGCAGTTAATCATAAATACACCACCGGGCTTCACGTCATTTACCATGCGGAAGTTTTTGATGATGTAAGAAGGATTGTGACAAGCAACAAAGTCGGCCTTGTTAACGTAATACGTACTACGAATAGGAGCATCACCAAAGCGCAAGTGGCTAATGGTTACACCGCCGGTCTTCTTTGAGTCATACTGGAAATACGCCTGAACATACTTATCAGTGTGCTCACCAATAATCTTAGTTGAATTTTTGTTTGCGCCAACCGTACCGTCACCGCCAAGACCCCAGAATTTACACTCAATAGTGCTAGGATCGGCTGTGTTGGGGGCATTCTCGAAGGCAGGAAGCGAAAGATGCGTAACGTCGTCAACAATACCTACCGTAAACTCACGGGCAGGTTCATCTTTTTCAAGCTCTTTGTAAATCTCAAATGCAGAAGCAGGAGGAGTGTCCTTCGAAGAAAGACCGTAACGACCGCCTACTACGGTCAGGTCAGTGCGACCCTCATGAGTAAGCGCATTCACTACGTCCATATACAAAGGTTCGCCGATTGAGCCAGGTTCTTTTGTGCGATCCATAACGGCAATTTTCGTAACCGTTTCAGGCAATGCGTCAACAAATTTTGCAGAAACAAAGGGGCGATAGAGGCGAACCTTAACAAGACCAACCTTCTCACCCTGTGCGTTCAAGTAGTCAACAACCTCTTCTACAACGTCACAGAAAGAGCCCATAGCAACGATAACGCGATCTGCATCAGCAGCACCATAGTAATTGAAAAGTTCGTAGTTGGTTCCTAACTTAGCATTTACCTGATGCATATAGTCTTCAACCACGGCAGGGAGTGCATCGTACATGCCATTACAGGCTTCACGATGCTGGAAGAAAATGTCTCCATTTTCGTGGCTACCACGGGTAGCAGGGCTCTCTGGGTTAAGAGCATGATCGCGAAACGCACGAACAGCGTCCATGTCACACATTTCAGCAAGATCAGCAAAATCCCAAGCAGCAATCTTTTGCACTTCGTGAGAAGTACGGAAGCCGTCAAAGAAGCTGATAAAAGGAATGCGGCCACGAATTGCAGCTAAATGAGCTACGGCAGAAAGATCCATGACTTCCTGGACGTTGGTTTCTGCAATCATGGCAAAACCAGTTTGGCGACAAGCCATAACGTCTGAATGGTCACCAAAGATACTGAGCGCATGAGTAGCAACCGTACGGGCACTTACGTGAAAGACCGTAGGCAATAACTCTGCAGCAATTTTGTACATGTTAGGAATCATCAAGAGCAAGCCTTGTGATGCCGTGTACGTGGTGGTTAAAGCACCTGCAGCAAGTGAGCCATGCACTGCACCAGCAGCACCGCCCTCTGACTGCATTTCACACACCTTCACCTGAGTGCCGAAGATGTTTTTCATGCCCTGAGCTGACCACTGATCTACAAGGTCTGCCATGGGACTTGATGGAGTGATCGGGTAGATACCCGCCACTTCGGTGAATGCATAGGAAACATACGCGGCAGCGGTGTTTCCGTCCATCGATTTGAATTCTCTCGTCATATTCCTCTCCTCTGAAGGGGCTTACGGCTCAAGAGTGTACCTGCGGAAGTGCCTGCATACTCGGAATTCTTGCGCCTGTTGGGTATACCGTCGCTATGATACCAGCTAAAAGTTAAGAAGGTTCGCCACTCTTCAACTATGACACAAATAAGGTGCAGTATTTCGGCAAGCGGCGAAGTTCTCATCAGGATAAATGCTACTCATAAACCGTCATTTGCTTTGATTGTTTTTCTGTAGGACGGGTAAAATCCCGTAGGATGAGTAAAAAAGCGCCCATGAAACCTGGCTGCTACAGACTGTTACAACGAAGCTTGATTATCACAATTCACTAGAGTGTGACCGGTAATCATGGTTTGCAAAATCTTTTTTTGAGGTAATAATGGGGTTGCAAAACCTGCAAGAAGGAGTGCCTGTGTTAAAAAGAAAGGCTCTAGAAACCTTTAAATCTTGGAAAAGACTAGGTCAAACCAGGCTATGCTAGTTACTGGCGCTCGTCAAGTTGGTAAAGCTTATCTCATTGAGAAGTTCGCTTATGCAAATAGCCTTTCTTAGATAAATAAAAGCCTGCAACGCGCATTGCGAGCAGGCTTTTATTTTAGAAATTTCTCTTTTGCTTTAATGAATAGAGCCACTCACATAAGGGGTTTTGTCCTTCAACAATACGTCATGAGCGCCGCCTTCCACAATGGAAGTAGAGCTGATAACCGTTAGTTTCGCTTTTTCTTGGAGCTCAGTAATTGAAAGTGCGCCGCAATTGCACATGGTTGACTTCACTTTGGAGAGGGTCAAATCAACGTTGTCCTTCAGCGTACCTGCATACGGAACATAGCTGTCAACACCCTCTTCAAACGACATACCTTTTTTGTCGCCACCCAAGTCATAGCGCTGCCAATTACGAGCACGAGCAGAACCTTCACCCCAGTACTCTTTCATGTACGAACCGTTTATATTGACCTTATTGGTTGGACTTTCATCAAAGCGAGCAAAGTAACGACCCAACATCACGAAGTCTGCACCCATAGCAAGCGCAAGCGTAATGTGATGATCATACACAATGCCACCGTCTGAACACAGCGGGACATACACGCCGGTTTCTTCAAAATACTTATCACGTGCACGAGCAACTTCGATAGTAGCTGTGGCTTGGCCGCGACCAATACCCTTTTGCTCACGAGTGATACAAATGGATCCACCGCCAATGCCAATCTTGATAAAGTCAGCGCCTGCATCGGCGAGGAAGCGAAATCCCTCTTCATCAACAACATTGCCTGCACCAATCTTAACGGTGTCGCCATAATGCTCACGCACCCAAGCAATGGTGAGACTCTGCCAGTCAGAATAACCTTCCGAGCTGTCAATACACAGCGCATCAACGCCAGCTTCAACCAAAGCAGGAATACGCTCTGCATAGTCTCGCGTATTGATACCAGCTCCGACTAGGTAGCGTTTTTGACTATCGAGCATTTCATTGGGGTTTGATTTACGCGAGTCATAATCTTTACGGAATACCATATAAAGCAGGTGATCATTTTCGTCCACCAAAGGAAGTGAATTGAGCTTATACTCCCAGATGATGTCGTTGGCTCCTTTGAGGCTTGTATTAGAAGGGGCAACTATCAATCGCTCTCGCGGTGTCATAAACTCTGACACCTTAACATCAAGAGACATGCGGGAAAGTCGATAATCTCGCTCGGTCACCACACCCATCAACTTACCATGTGCAGTACCATCATGCGTAACGGGCATGGTTGAATGCCCATGCTCCTCTTTCAATGCAATAACATCTGCAAGGGTAAGATTTGGTGAAAGGTTTGCGTCACTCGTGACGAAACCTGCCTTGTAATCCTTTACGCGCGCAACCATAGCTGCTTGGTCTTCAATGGTTTGAGAGCCGTATACAAAAGACAATCCACCCTCGGTAGCAAGAGCAATTGCCATGCCATCATCAGAAACAGACTGCATAATGGCAGACACCATAGGAATATTGAGCGAAAGAGCCGGCTCTTCACCGCGATTATATTTCACTAACGGCGTCTTTAAACTCACGCGCGTAGGGATACAATCTGCGGAAGAATATCCGGGAACCAGTAAGTATTCATTAAATGTGCGGGAAGGCTCCTCGAAATAATAAGCCATGAACTCCTCCATCTACCATCGTTGTGTGTCTCATGTGTACTCACTATTATAGCCACGGAAAATGTCTTACGCGAGCACGAGCTGCGAATTTGAGAAAATATCTGCACGAACACATATTTCATCTCATCAAAAACAACAATACATCACACCCATTCATTGATTTTTGTACGTAAAGCCCTATAACTACATCAACTTCCAAGCATCGGCATAGTAATATACTTGCGGCTCTAAAGACTGTTGCATCGCCGATGCGTAAGTGCGCAAGTCCCTCAAGCAGAGCTCTTCAAAAAGAGTACCAAAAATTTGCATTTCATAAAGAAGCCCTCTTGATAAGCATTTGGCTTTAATGTCACAACAAGCTCCTTACCTGCAATTATATATTTCGAGGCAATGCAACTTAATTTTCGAGGACATAAACGGCCCACCCCCACCCGCTTTAAAACGTGGGAATCATAATCCTCAATCAAATCTAGCGCTGAAGCAAACGAACACTGGTATTTTCAATAACGTGTGCTATGGACTCTTTGCGCAGCGAATCGATCTGACCAAGGGTCTTTTTAAGCGAGACAACAAATTCTTGCGCTTGCCGCTCTTCCGACAAAGAAGGGGCATCTGTTTCCAACAGCAGCTGCCCCGCGGGAATTGCTTGAACAAAAGCTTGACCGCGTTTGGTTTGCAACAGCTTTTCTCCCACGGAAAAATAACATCCCAGCTTGATTGCCTGGCGCAGCTGTTCAGACGACCCCGAAAACCAATGCAAAACAATGTCGTTATCACGTAGTGTTCGAGCTTGTTTTAAAGCATCCAACACTGCCTCAACAGAACGCACTGCATGAAGCGAAAGAAGCTTGCCGCCTTCCTGTGCACATGCGTGCGCAACGACACGAAACACACGCAGCTGCTCCTCCTTAGCAAAAGTCCAGCGGGGCGAAAAATCCAGACCAATCTCCCCCACGTAGTTCACATGAGGCAGCAACGCAAGGAATTCTTCAAGCATTCTTTCGGGAGTAGAAGATGCATCCAAAAACGCAGCTGGCATGCCGCCCACAGCTGACAAATTGCCCGCGGAAGGCACACTGTCTACAACCAGCGGACTAGCCGCAGCAGATAACCACCATGGATGCAGGCCAAGTCCTACACGCACGCTGTCAAAAGCCATCAATTTACGAGAGATTTGCCCATATTCTCGTGGTGCTACCGTAGTCGAAAATGATTTCACATCGCCTGCAGCAAGCTCACGCGACAATGCGACAGCATCAGCAGAAAACCCCAGATGACAGTGCATATCGTAGAGCATTATTGCCCGGCTTCTGCAGCTTCATTAATACCGGAAAGCTCACGAATAACCTCGCCCGCAATCATCTGCCCCATAATAGGTGGAACATACGAAGCCGTCCCCAAATTAGAGCGCTCACGTCGCAGCGCACCCTCGCGCACGGGGACCGCCACTGGTTGTTCACATGAATACAATACACGCAAACGACGAATACCGCGCTTTCGTCCCTCTTTACGCATAATGCGACATAGCGGGCAATTTTTTGTCTTATAAACATCTGCCACGCGGAAACATTCTGGATAGAGCTTGTTTGCGGCACCCATGCTTGAAATGAGGCAAATCTCTTCTCGGTCGGCATATTCAGCAATAGCAAGCTTGGTTGAAATGGTGTCAATGGCGTCTATCACATAGTCTGCTTGGCGGCCGTATTTCTCCAAAAGTGCCGGAACATTTTCCTGCAAAACAAATTCGTCAAGTATTTCTACTTCAATATGCGGGTTGATATCTTTTACCATATTGTAAACGGCTTGGGTTTTCTTTTGTCCCAGGGTGCTCCGAAACGCAATAGCTTGACGGTTGATATTGCTCTCACACACTACATCATGGTCCACCACAATCAAGCGACCTACCCCACCACGGGCAAGAGCCTCGACACAGTTTGACCCCACACCACCAAGACCTAACACCATAACCGTCGAATTCGCTAAGCGCTCTAAACCTTCGCGCCCCATTATCAATTCTAGCTTTGATAAAGCATTTTCTTCCAAAGTCAACGCAGCCTTTCTTTACATTTCTACCCTCAAGCCCATATTCGTGCCAACATTGACACAAAGTAGGGATATATTCTCTTTGCTACATGGTAACGCATCTTGGGCGAGGAGAGCCATCTTCTACCAGAAGGTCATCTTAGCCGCACACGTATCCATGCCGCCAAAAAATTCTTGGGAAAGGCGCAGCGATACTATTTACTGAAGCAACAAGCTTAGTACCTTTATCAATGGTCTCTTTGAAAGCGCCTCCCAGCCTATCAGCTTAAAGCTATCGACAAGCCAAAAGAACCGCAATAGAATCGTCTTTAGGGGAAGTTGTAAAATTCCAAATTCGCGCTCTATACTGGGGCAATGTCAATAAAAAGCCTATGCGCTACTGGCCGATATTAACCCTAAATCCTCTCTGGACGGCAACGATTTGCATTTCTCGCACAAAGCAATTATTAGCTTACCTCTCGGCGCTTGGCTAAATCGATAAGTTCTTGCTTTCCGTGAACCTGCATCTTCTCATAAATATGACGCACATGGGTTTTTGTGGTATTTCGCGCAGATGCTTGGTCTTGACCCTCAAAAAGTCGTAGACGCTGTTGATAACTGGAACGCCTTGTGCGACCGCGGTGTTGATGACGAGATGGCCGTTGCTTACCTCCCCGAGTGGTTGATTAAGCTTGGCACGCCTCCTTTCTATGGCGCTGCTCAAGGTGGTGTTATTGGCAAGACGCTCGCAGGCTTGCGTGTTAATGCAGACCTTAACGTTATCACCCCCGAAGGCGTTCCGATTCCTGGACTTTATGCAGGCGCCACGACCGCAGGTGGTTTCGCAGGTGAGGCCTTCGCAAGATAATTACGAGAAAAGAGTTGACGGCTCAATGTTTCAGGTCTATCATATAAAAAAATTTTTATGAAAGGAGTACGCATGAAATCAAGTTACGAAGACGATGCAGACGTATTTAAGGCACTTTGCAATGAAAACCGCTTGCAAATACTTGAGCGACTTCGTTCTGGAGAAAAATGTGCTTGTGACTTACAAGAACACATTAACATCAGTCAGCCCAACTTGTCTCACCACATGAAAATTCTTTGCAAATCTGGCATAGTTTCTGCTCGACAAAATGGAAAATGGACACACTACTCCATCAATCCAGAAGGAAGTAAGACAGCCTGTAATTTATTGAGGCAGCTTACCACCGTAGATTTTGCAGTGACATCATAGCCCCCGTGTACCACCTTACAATGTAGCCGAATCTACACACCGTTTCAACCAACAAAGGATGCAGTGAGCATCCATCTTTTAGCTCAACGTATAAATAATTTTTGATTTGTAAAGGAACCTTATGTTTAACGCAATCAACAATGCCCTCTTCAAAATGACCTGGCTCAGCGATTTCTTCACCTGGCTACTCACCTCTCTTGGCATCGACACAGCCACCCAAATGGGTGCATCTATTCACTTTTTTCTTTACGATGTAGTAAAAATTGCCATTTTGTTGGTGGTAGTAATATTTATCATCAGCTACATTCAGAGCTATTTTCCACCGGAGCGCACCCGTAAAATACTAGGGCGACTTACAGGCATACGCGCCAACATTGCCGGTGCACTTATGGGAACTATTACTCCTTTTTGCGCCTGTTCATCAATTCCCTTATTTATTGGCTTCACTAAAGCGGGACTTCCCGTAGGAGTAACGTTTTCCTTCCTTATCTCAAGCCCCATGGTTGACCTTGCATCACTCATTTTACTTGCAAGCATATTTAACTGGCAACTCGCTATTGCCTATGTAATTTTTGGCTTAGTTTTGGCTGTCGTCGGTGGCAGTATCATGAACAAAATGGGACTTGAGGGCGAAATTCCCGCATTTGTTCGCGAAGGAGGCATGATCGAAACCGAAGCAGAAGAACTAACTCCACGCGACCGTGCCCAGTATGGACTTTCTCAGGTAAAGCAAATTGCCGGCAAAGTATGGCCTTACGTGCTCATAGGTGTGGCGATAGGAGCACTCATCCACAACTGGATCCCAGAAGAAATTATTCAAGCAATTCTTGGAGATGGCAATCCCTTCTCGGTCATTCTTGCTACCTTACTAGGCGCACCAGTATACGCCGATATATTTGGAACACTTCCTATTGCTGAAGCGCTCGTTTATAAAGGTGTAGGTGTGGGCACCGTTATCGCTTTCATGATGAGTGTTACCGTGCTTTCAATCCCCTCTCTCGTTATGCTGAAAAAAGTGGTATCGACAAAACTGCTGGCCATCTTCATTACCATCGTCATTATTGGTATTATTATCTGCGGATACGCACTTAATGCACTAGGAATGTTCTTAATTTAACCCACGGAAAGGAATTTTTTATGAGTCAGAGAACGATTACCGTATACGGTTCAGGATGCAAAAAATGCAAAACCCTTCACGAAACTGCCCAGAGCGTTGCCGCAAACTCAAGTGAATCTATCGACGTTGAGTATATTACTGACATCGTCGCCATTTCCATGGCGGGAATTATGTCCACTCCTGCTCTCGCCATTGATGGCAAGGTAGTCTCAACTGGCAAAGTTCTTGACAGTGCTGCCATTGAAGCTTTGCTGGCTTAGCACTCTTTAATTCTTTACCCAATAAACAAACGACCCCTCACGCTACTTGCATTGAGGGGTCGTTACTTTCTTGCGAGAAATCTTTATGGCTCCTACGCCACCTTAAGAAAGCGTACTTACAAGCGAAGCTATTCGGAATTGAATAAGGCAGTTGTAAGATAACGCTCTCCCGAATCAGGAAGAATAACCACGATAGTTTTCCCCGCATTTTCCGGACGACGAGCAATTTGCCCCGCAGCAAACACAGCAGCTCCCGACGAAATACCAACAAGCAGCCCTTCCTCTTGAGCCAGTTCGCGTCCCACCGTAAACGCGTCTTCATTAGCAACAGCAAACACTTCGTCAAAAATATCAGTGTTCAGTGTGTCGGGTACAAAGCCAGCACCAATGCCCTGAATCTGATGCGCACCCGCATGACCCTCTGAAAGAACAGGTGAATCAGCCGGCTCAACCGCAACAACATGAATATCTGGTTTTTGTTGCTTGAGGTAAGCTCCTACACCACTCAGCGTTCCACCTGTACCCACACCTGCTACAAAAATATCTACTTCTCCAGCGGTGGCTTCCCAAATCTCAGGACCTGTTGTAGCAAAGTGTACCGCTGGATTGGCAGGATTAACAAATTGTCCGGGAATAAACGAATGAGGAATCTCAGCAGCCAGTTCATTGGCACGCTCAATTGCGCCCTTCATACCCAAAGAGCCCTCTGTCAACACCAGCTCTGCACCATAAGCTTTCATAAGATTTCGACGCTCGATTGACATAGTGTCAGGCATCGTAATAATAAGGCGCATACCCCGCGATGCGGCAATTGATGCCAAACCAATACCAGTATTGCCCGACGTAGGCTCAATCAACACCGTGTCGGCATCAATACTGCCATCACGTAAGGCAGACTCAATCAAAGCTTTTCCCAAACGATCTTTGACCGAACCACCAGGGTTGCATGATTCAACTTTTCCTACTATGCGTGCCTTTAATTGATGCTTTTGTTCATAATTCACCAATTCTAACAGAGGTGTGTTTCCAATCAAATCCGCTACACTTGTGTATATTGTCATGACTTACCAACTTCCTCGCGTGCTTCAAAATTCTATAAAACAATCCTACTCCGTAAAAACCGTGCGTCAAGGCTCATCAACGCAATGGTGTCATAAATGAATAATCCCCGAAGGGATTATTCATACAATAGTTCGTTTAGGCTTTAGGCTTTAGGCTTTAGGCTTTAGGCTTTAGGCTTTAGGCTTTAGG
>CAYJGC010000050.1:0-11954 GCA_964369725.1 uncultured Eggerthella sp. | reverse complement strand
ACTTAACCCAACATCTCACGACACGAGCTGACGACAACCATGCACCACCTGTCTCTTCTGTCCGAAGAAGGGTCCGATTAAGGACCTGTCAGAAGGATGTCAAGTTCTGGTAAGGTTCTTCGCGTTGCTTCGAATTAAACCACATGCTCCGCTGCTTGTGCGGGCCCCCGTCAATTCCTTTGAGTTTTAGCCTTGCGGCCGTACTCCCCAGGCGGGGCACTTAATGCGTTAGCTGCGGCACGGAGAGTTTGTCTCCCCACACCTAGTGCCCATCGTTTACGGCTAGGACTACCAGGGTATCTAATCCTGTTCGCTCCCCTAGCTTTCGCGCCTCAGCGTCAGTAATGGCCCAGCAGGCTGCCTTCGCCATCGGTGTTCTTCCCGATATCTGCGCATTCCACCGCTACACCGGGAATTCCGCCTGCCCCTACCACACTCGAGCATGCCAGTTCAAGACCCGACCTAGGGTTGAGCCCTAGGGTTAGAGGTCTTGCTTGGCACGCCGCCTACGCGCGCTTTACGCCCAATGAATCCGGATAACGCTCGCCCCCTACGTATTACCGCGGCTGCTGGCACGTAGTTAGCCGGGGCTTCTTCTGCAGGTACCGTCATTGACTTCTTCCCTGCTGAAAGCGGTTTACGATCCGAAGACCTTCATCCCGCACGCGGCGTTGCTGCGTCAGGGTTTCCCCCATTGCGCAAAATTCCCCACTGCTGCCTCCCGTAGGAGTCTGGGCCGTATCTCAGTCCCAATGTGGCCGATCGGTCTCTCAACCCGGCTACCCGTCGTAAGCATGGTGGGCCGTTACCCCGCCATCTACCTGATGGGCCGCGACCCCATCCCCCGCCGTGTATGGCTTTCCCGATTTAAACAGGTGTAAAAATCGGAGTATCCGGTATTAGCATCGGTTTCCCGAGGTTGTCCCGGTGCGGGGGGCAGGTTGGTCACGTGTTACTCACCCGTTCGCCACTCTATCTCCGCCCCGAAGGGCGGTTTTTCCGTTCGACTTGCATGTGTAAGGCACGCCGCCAGCGTTCATCCTGAGCCAGGATCAAACTCTCCATTGAAGATAAAACATGAAGCGTTAACTTCATGTGTTTGATCTGGTGTTTGTTATTACATAAATCCCAAAGGTATTTATGAGGTAAGTTAGTATTGCTACTAACTTGTTTTAAAGCTTGGCTTATCCTTAATTCAACTTATATCTCAGTATCTAGTTTTCAAGGTGCTGTTGGTGCCTGGTAACTCTTTGGCTTCTGACTTACCGTCCGAAGCGCGAGGTAGTACTTTACGCTCATTCAAACCTCATGTCAAGAACTTTTTTCAAATTTCTTGAAAACTTTTTTCTTTGTTGTGCTTGAGAGAAAAGTTGTTTGGTTTGAGCGCTTCCGTGCTCTGTTGAGCGCGGGTTGTACATAGTACCCTGTTTGAACGCCTAACGCAAGGGGGTATTTTGAGAAATTTTATTTTTCCTAATGCATCGCAGGGACTAAACTTTCTACGAAACTTTCTATACTCAGCGCGACACTAAGCGTTACGTTTTTAACTTGCTATAAAAAAAGTCTGCAATTCCGACTCTTGCGGTTAATTTAAGAAGCTCCCTCTATGGTTCTAATTAGGAAAGGCAATGTATAAAGTCGACACGCAGTATCAAAATGACCCTTACATCACCAATAAGAGCTTAATCTCGCCACGAAAAATCGCACCTCTTTTCGCTATGTCGTTAAAGTAGATTTCCTCTCTTCTTTGCATCAGACGCATTCCTTAAAAGAAAAGTTTACTTTGCGTAAATTAGAGCTCGCTTCCCTGAATAGACATAAAAGTGCTCTATTTGTGGGATAATGCCTTTGCTAATTACAAAGGAGTTTAATTTATGACCGCATTCAATCCCTCTCTTGAGTCAGAAAAAGACGTCGCAAGACTTTTACAACCTATTGTTGTAGGCGGCGATATTCTTTCTTATAGTTATGTTCGCGAACTTCACCGCGCATACGGCATTACTCGCACCATAGTTCTTGCAACTAAAGACATTAAAATGCTCTCATCGAGTCGATTCACAGATTATCGGCTTGAGCCGCACATCCATGAGCCTGAAGGATTGTATAGTGCACTAGAGAATATTTCGCGTGAAATTAAAGCTGAAAATCCTGACAAAGTACTTTTAGTTCTTGGATGCGATGACTGCCATGCCCGCATGCTTTCTTCAGGCAAGCAGCGACTTCAAGCAGCGGGATATGTGGTTCCCTATATTGATTTTCCCCTGCTTGATGAAATCACTCAAAAACGCCGCTTTTATGAGTTATGCAAAACACTTGAGATACCTTATCCGCAAACTTGGTATTTCGATTGCAGTGAAAACGGCCCTGAAGAGCTTCCTGTAGAGCAATTTCCCTATCCCCTTATTGCCAAACCTTCAAACTCTGCTCAGTTTCAAGACGCAACTATAAAAGGATGGCGCAAGATTTATGAAATTGAAACTAAGGAAGAGTTGTCTCAAGTATGGAAATCGATCAAAGAATCTGATTATAACAACCTTTTAGTTTTGCAAGACTTTATTCCGGGTGAAGATGACGCCATCCGAACATTAACAACTTTTTCTGACGCTTCGGGTGATTTGCGTGTTGTTTCAGGAGGCGTTGTGTGCCTGCAAGACCACGACCCTACCGCTCTCGGCAATCCACTTGCAATTTTAGGCGAGCGTGAACAAGAGATCATTGATGGCGCTCGTAAGATGCTCGCTGAGATAAACTATCGAGGATTTGCAAACTTTGATATAAAGTTTGACGAAAGAGACGGGAGCTTTCGCTTTTTCGAAGTCAATACGCGCTGCGGTCGCAATACGTATTATATGAGTCTTGGTGGTGTTGACTTTGTTACCCTTATTGTCGAAGAGTTTATCCTTGGTCGTGAGATTGCTTACCAAGAAGCCTACCAAACCTTCATATATAACTGCGTTCCTCGCTATGTCTTGCAACGTAGCATGAAGAACCCCTCCAGGCTAAAGCAAGCACTGCATGCGCTCAAAGCTACAAAAGACCCCTATCCGCTCTTTTATGCGGCAGATTCTTTTAATCATAACTTTTGGTCACGCGTGATGTACTTCAATCAAATTCGGAAGTTTAAACGCTTCTACTGGGATACCGATGGAAAGCAATTGAAATAAGCTCTATGCATTTTGCGCGCGCAATCCCAAGCCCTAGCAAGCATCCTAATGAGGTAGCTACATTACCTTCACAGGAATCGAAAAGGGGCAGTATAGTTTCTACTGCCCCTTTTCGAGTCTCTTAAGCATTCTCCCCTCAACCTCGATAAAATCTATCGAGGTTGTTTAAATTCCGCTTCTTCAGTAAGTATCACAGGTCCATCTAGAGTGATAGCTACAGTTTTTTCGAAATGCGCTGATGGCTTCTTGTCTCGTGTACAGACCAACCAACCGTCCGCCATGAGTCGTGTTTTCCGAGTGCCTAAATTTAGCATAGGCTCTATCGCTAACACCATACCCTCACGTAATTCTAATCCTGAATGCTTAGTTCCAAAATTATGTACATGAGGATCTTCGTGAAGCTTGCGTCCAATTCCGTGTCCGCCATATTCCCGCACTACGCTTAGGCCAGATGATTCTGCTATCGTTTGAACTGCATATCCAATGTCACCGAGATGATTCCCCACGCGGGCAACTTCGAGGGCAGCCCACAAACTCTTCTCGGTAACTTCTAGTAAACTCTTGACTCTTGGCGAAATGCTCCCGACAGGAAAAGTCCATGCGTTATCACCCACCCAACCATCAAAAATTGCTCCCGTATCTATAGAAATTATATCGCCCGGTTTCAAAATGGCCTTCTTTGAGGGAATGCCGTGGACAATTTGATCATTTACGGAAGCGCATATAGTCCCCGGGAACCCCCCATAACCCTTGAATGCAGGTATCGCTCCTTCTTGGCGAATAACCTCCTCTGCGATCTCGTCTAACTCGAGCGTAGATATACCTGGGCAAATCGCAGCCCCCGCCAGTCTGAGAGCTTTAGCAGAAATCCTACCTGCCTCTTTCATTGCTTCAATCTCGCCCGGTGATTTTAGAAAAATCATCGTTGTACTCAAACTCCTTTTACTGTAGAAAATTACCTCATGTATATACCTAAAAACAAAAAGGAGCCCGAGGGCTCCTTATAAAGACGATTTTGTCAGCTTAACTACTCAGCAGGAGTAGTGTAATTGCGGCTAACAGAAGAGTCGACAGTAACACCTGGCGTCATGGTACCAGAAACTGAGATCGACTTCACATATTTGCCTTTTGCAGCAGATGGCTTCATACGGAGAATTTCGTCATAAACAACACCGTAATTTTCAGCAAGCTGCTCAGCACTAAAGCTAACTTTACCAATAATTACATGAGCAATGCCGTAACGGTCTGCACGATACTCAACACGTCCACCCTTAAGTTCGGTGATAGCTTTTGCTACATCATTAGTAACCGTACCGAGCTTAGGGTTAGGCATAAGACCGCGTGGTCCCAAAATTTTGCCAAGACGTCCAACTTTACCCATCTGATCAGGAGTAGCCACAGCAGCATCAAAGTTGAATTCGCCTGCTTGAATTTGAGTCATGAGCTCCTGTGTACCTACGATATCTGCACCTGCTTCTTCAGCAGCACGAGCAGCTTCACCCTCAGCAAATACCGCAACGCGAACAGTCTTACCAGAACCGTTTGGAAGACTAACCGTCCCGCGGATTTGCTGATCAGCTTGGCGCGTATCGATGCCTAAACGAAAGTGAGCTTCAACAGTCTGATCAAACTTAGCAGTTGAAACTTCCTGAATCATTTGAAAAGCTTCGAGTGGAGCATAGGTCTCCTCACCAATCTTTTCAATAGCTGCACGGTAGTTCTTTGACAATTTAGTCATGCTTGTTTCCTTTCGTGGTCTAACGAGTGCTTCTTTCACTCTTCCACCTACTAATACTTCTCAAGCTATTGCTTGAGACATTACACAAACGACAATCTATTCACCCTTAAGCAGTGCAGCAACCTTCTTTGAAGGGACATACTTAATCTTCATGTCGCGACCCTCAATACGTACACCCATTGAACGAGCTGTGCCAGCAATGATTTCCATAGCTGCCTCAACGGTGTTTGCGTTAAGGTCGGGCATTTTGATTTCAGCAATCTCGCGAAGCTGTGCTTCTGACAAAGTACCTACTGCCTGGATATGAGGAATTCCAGATCCGCTCTTAATGCTAAGCTTTTCTTTAATTAGCACTGCAGCAGGTGGGGTTTTGCAAATAAAAGTAAATGATTTATCCTCATAAACCGTAATCTCGACAGGGATAACGGTACCAGACTGGTCAGAAGTCTGGGCGTTAAATGCCTGGCAGAATTGCATGATGTTAACACCCTTAGAACCAAGGGCAGGACCTACTGGAGGAGCTGGGTTAGCAGCGCCAGCAGGGATTTGTAGCTTAATAAAGCCAATTGTTTTCTTTTCAGCCATGACTATCTATCCTTTCAGCTGCACAAAACATAGTTCGTAAAAATCGTCTATAAACAAAGCGAATGGTTCGAATGAGAAGCCCCGGTCCACGCGGGCACGCGAGTATCGCTCAGAATATCCAAATTTTAAATCTTTAACACCTGGTCAAACGCAAGCTCGACAGGTGTTTCTCTACCAAATATTGATACCAGCACCTTAACTTTACCAGCATCAGGAGATACTTCAGAAACCACACCATCGAATTCAGCAAGCGGTCCGGAAACTACCTTGACCGATTGACCAATCTCTAGACTCGAAGAAGTCTTTTTAGGCGCATCAAGATTAGAGCGCTTCATAATCTTGTTATATTCCTCACGAGTGAGAGGAGCAGGGTTGCCATCTGATCCAACGAAACCAGTAACGCCCGGTGTGTTTCGCACTGCTGCCCAACTTCTGTCGTCAAGCTCCATACGAACAAGTACATATCCGGGGAATACCTTTTTCTCACTCTCTACACGACGGCCACCATCTTTAATCTCAGTAACCATTTCCGTAGGAATTTCAATTGCAAATACATTACGCTCTAAACCCATGGTTTCAACGCGAATTTCAAGATCCTTCTTAACCTTGTTCTCATAACCAGAATAGGTATGAAGGACATACCATTTTTTTGACATTGCTTAAGCCCCCAAACCAGAAACAGCTATAAGTAATGGTGTTATTACAGCATTATCAAGCACAGCCACAAAAACACCGAAAAATAGCAGCGCTGCAAGCACGACCACGGTCCAACGCAAAACATCTTTTCTTGTAGGCCATGTTACACGTTTAAGCTCGCTACGAACATCTTTTAAAAACTGAAAACGGCTCTTTTTGGCAGGCTTCTTTTCTTCTTTTTTTTCAAGATTTTTAGCTTTTGCCTGTTTTTCGTTCTCTGTAGTACTCTTAGACTCTTCGGCCTTTTTAAAGAACTTTTTCTTAGGTGTATCAACCTCAGCGGAATCAGCTACTAAGCTTTCTGCAGCTTGTAAATCTGTTTCGCGTGCTTGCTCTTTTCGAGCCGCACGAGCAGCAGATGCCTTTGCTCGCTGTGTTTTTGATTTCTTCGCCATGTAATTCCTTAACCGAATTGTATCCATCTAAACGCCAAACAAGCAGCCTGATCTCAAGCTGCTCATCCAAGCAACCTGAAGCAAGCTGCTCATATACCGAGCTGGCAGGCTAGGAGGGACTCGAACCCCCAACATGCGGTTTTGGAGACCGCCGCTCTACCAATTGGAGCTACTAGCCTATGCTCGTCTACACATCCAACACGCTATCGAGTCTCTTTGTGTACTGTATGGGTTTGACACCATTTGCAGTACTTCTTTAACTCGATACGGTCAGGATTGTTCTGCTTGTTCTTCTTGGTCGTGTAGTTGCGACGCTTGCACTCTGTACAAGCCATGGTGACCAATGTACGCATGAATTCTCCTTTTACCTAATCCGAACGGCACTCGAATCTCATACACATGAACTTCATGCCGGGACCCGCCTGAGCGGATCCCGAACAGATATTTCTTTAAAGCTTTTTTACTTGATAATCTTTGTAACGCGACCAGAGCCTACCGTACGACCACCCTCGCGGATAGCGAAACGAAGTCCCTCTTCCATAGCGATTGGGTGAATAAGCTCACCCTTGATCTCTACGTTGTCACCAGGCATAACCATTTCGGTGCCTTCAGGTAGGTGAGCAATACCAGTTACGTCAGTAGTGCGGAAGTAGAACTGAGGACGATAACCATCGAAGAATGGAGTATGGCGTCCGCCTTCTTCCTTAGTCAAGATGTAAACCTGACCCTCAAACTCAGTGTGAGGAGTTACGCTGCCTGGCTTGCAAAGAACCTGACCGCGAACGATGTCTTCACGCTTAACGCCACGAAGAAGAGCACCGATGTTGTCGCCAGCCTGAGCCTCGTCGAGTAACTTACGGAACATTTCAATACCCGTGCAAACAGTAGAAGCAGTTTCGCGGATGCCAATAATCTCAATAGGGTCGTTTACGTGCAAGATACCACGCTCAACACGACCAGTTGCTACGGTACCACGTCCGGTAATGGTCATGGTATCCTCAACAGCCATCAAGAATGGTTTATCAACCATACGCTCTGGGGTTGGGATGTATGAGTCAACTGCATCCATGAGCTCCCATACTTTACCCTGCCACTCTGCGTCGCCCTCAAGAGCCTTGAGTGCAGAACCGCGAATGATTGGGGTGTCGTCGCCTGGGAATTCGTAGGTGTCGAGAAGTTCACGAACTTCCATCTCTACGAGCTCAAGAAGCTCTTCGTCATCTACCATGTCGCACTTGTTCAAGAAAACTACGATGTAAGGAACGCCAACCTGACGAGCAAGCAAGATGTGCTCGCGCGTCTGAGCCATAGGACCGTCGGTAGCTGCGATAACAAGAATTGCACCGTCCATCTGTGCAGCACCTGTAATCATGTTCTTTACGTAGTCGGCGTGACCAGGGCAGTCAACATGTGCATAGTGACGTGCGTCTGATTCATACTCGATGTGAGCAATAGAAATAGTAATACCACGCTCGCGCTCTTCAGGAGCCTTATCGATATTCTCGAAAGCGGTGAAGTCTGCGCGGGCAGTGCCGTGCGAACCATCATTTTCAGACAAAGTCTTTGAGATGGCTGCGGTCAACGTCGTCTTACCGTGGTCGACGTGACCAATTGTGCCGATGTTTACATGCGGCTTTGAACGCTCAAATTTAGCCTTAGCCATGTGTCATCCTCCTTATAGAGTCGCTTACGCGAAAACGAAACAAAATAATGAAGCGTCCGACAAGCGGACGCAAGATTTTCAATGGTAGCGGTGACAGGATTTGAACCAGTGACTCCACGGGTATGAACCGTGTGCTCTAACCAACTGAGCTACACCGCCAGATTAATGGAGCCTGCGATCGGACTTGAACCGACGACCTCTTCCTTACCAAGGAAGTGCTCTACCGACTGAGCTACACAGGCGAAACATGGTGGGCGCACAAGGATTCGAACCTTGGTAGGCATAGCCAACGGGTTTACAGCCCGTCCCCTTTAGCCACTCGGGCACACGCCCATGTATCGCTGCTTAATTCATGTGTATTTATCAAGCTGCCTGCCGCGCTTTCGGTAACCCGAACTCGCGAGCAAAGGAATAATACGCTAGTATTCTATCTGTGTCAACTGCTTACACGCATCCGGGTGTATCTTCACAATTCCTCCCTTTTCCCGTGTAAGTGCCAGCATACCCCTAGCTTCTTCCTCAATTCACCAGAAAAAATAGTAAAGAGAGCCGAAGCTCTCTTTACTTTATTCTCCATGCTTACTAAAGCTTATGAAAATTGCAGCGCGTTCGTGAATTGAGACCAAGACAAAGGATCTGTATCTCTTACGTATGCATTGAATGTAGGTGCATGCACGTACCAAGATCCACCATAGTTGCAGGCAATGCCCACGTGTCCGACACGCCACAAGATATCTCCTGGGCGCGCTTCACTTACCGATACAACGCGCGTAGCCTCAGCATACTGCGCTTCGCTATAGTGAGTAATGTAGCGACCACACTGAGCATAGGCCCAAGAAGTCAATCCTGAACAGTCATAAGAATTAGGACCTGCCGCAGCCCATACGTATGGTTTTCCTATTTGGCTTAAGGCATAGGTAGCTGCCGCGCTGTAGTCGGACACCGTACCGTCTGAGGTTCCTGGATATACAACCGAACCACTGCTACTTGATCCCCCATAAGATCCACCCGTAGAACCACTGTTTGAATTTCCACCCTGCTGCTGCTGAGCTAAACGCTCTGCCTCGGCTGCCGCTGCAGCTTCCGCAGCTGCCGCTGCAGCTGCAGCGGCTTGTTCTTGCTGGAGTAATTCTTGCGCTTCAGCATCAAGCGATGCAACCAAAACAGTCGCTTCTTCGATTTGCGCCTGCGCTTGAGCAGCAATAGCCTCAGCTTCTGCAGATTTTTCTGCAGCAATTTTTTCTTGCGCAGCAAACTCTGCCTTAGAAGCTTCAAGAGTTTCACTTAAAGCCTTTGACTGATCTACCATTTGAGCGTCTGATTCATTCATCTCATTGAGTAAATCCCAATTTTGCGTAAATTCGTCAAACGACGTTGCACCTAAAACAAAGTCGAGAAAACTTGCGGAACCCGAGCGGTACATGCCACGCGCACGTTCGCTTAAATTTACCTGCAAGGCATCAATTTGTGCATTAGTTTCGTCGATCTTAACCTGCTCGGCCTCCATTGCAGCCTGTGCAGCGTCTCGTTCCGTTTCTGCATTGTACATTGCACGTTCAGCAGCCTCGAGGTCAGCCTGCAATCCAACTAATTGACTGCGAACAGCGTCTGCTTCCGCTTGTTTTTCTGCAGAAGTCTCGCCGAATGCAAGCAAAGGATTTACGAGAGACAGGGCACCAACAGCAGCGGTACCACTGATGAAAGCTCGCCTATTAAGTTTGAATAAATGCTCACTCATGTATAAACCTCCCGAACTGAGCACGTGGTGTGTATGGGCAAAAGCTTTCCGCATAATACCACGATTATAGAAATGTGCAAAAACGTTATGGAGGGATTCCATAACTCTTGATTTCGCACATTGGTGAGCAAATTCTTAGCAGTGCCACCCATCATGAGATTCTTTTTCTGGATATATTACTCTTTACTTACCCACTAAAACGCAAGTATGGTTCAATGAACCTTTCTTAATTATTGTCCACCGAAAAGGGTTGTTTACTTTTGGAAACTCAGTCTCGTGAAGCGCAAGATACTAAAACTATCAAAGCTCTAGGATCCTCTGCCGCTCTTGTAAGCATTTGTGTTCTCATTTCTCGCATTACTGGATTTGGTCGTACATGGGCTATGGCTTTTGCCCTTGGTCAGACCGTCCTTTCAGGATCTTATACCCTTGCAAACACGTTGCCTAACCTTCTTTATGAACTTGTCGTGGGGGGCATGATCGTTACTGCTTTCTTGCCTGTTTATCTCTCGGTAAAGAAAAAATTGGGAGCAGCGGAAGGAAATCGCTACGCCTCAAACCTGTTTACCCTAGTTTTAGTGTTTACAGGGATAGTATCTATTCTCTGCATTGCTTTTCCCGCTCAAATTATGGCTACGCAGAATTTTCTCAATGGTGAAGCTGATCTGAGTCTATCGGTATTTCTTTTTCAGTTTTTTGCAATTCAGATTGTGTTTTATGGATTAAGTTCCATATTTTCTGGACTTCTTAACGCCAATCGCGATTATCTGTATTCTTCCATAGCTCCTGTTGCAAACAACATTATTGTCATTGTTACTTTTTTTGCATTTGCCTTTGTGGCGCCCCATAATTACGAAGCGGCTCTCTATATTATCGCGATAGGTAATCCCTTAGGTGTTCTTGCTCAAGTTATTATCCAATACCCTGCTCTCAAACGTAATGGAATTCGCTTAACTCCCTATATAAATCTTCGTGATGATGCGTTGCGTGAAACTATCCAAATTGCTTTACCTGTTTTGATAGTGATGCTCACGTCATTTATATTAGTTTCGGTCGAAAACGCAATTGCTAACGTATTTACCCCTGTTGCCGGTGCCTCAATTATTGCCTATGCCCGTCTTTGGTTCACCCTCCCCTATGCCCTTCTTGCTGTTCCCATCACTACCACTATGTTCACCGAATTAGCCGAAATGCACTCTGATGGAGACATAGAGGGAGTCAAAAGAGGGATTACCGCAGGCACCAAGCAAATTCTCTTCTTTATGATTCCTTTTGCGTTATATTTAATGGTGTTCGCAACTCCTCTCATATCGCTATATCAAGTAGGAAGTTTTGACGAAGAAGCTATTCTGAGTATCGCAAGTTTTCTGACGGTTCTTTCCTTATCACTGCCTTTTTACGCTCTCCACACCTATCAACAAAAGATTTTCAGCACCATAAGAAAAGTAAAGCAGTTTGCCCTTATTAATATTGTTGCAGCGTGTCTTGAAGTGGCGCTTGGCGTCGTTCCGGCGTTAATGTACATGAACGGCATTGGGTCATTCTCGATTGAGGTTATCGCTTATATTAATCTTGTTTTCTATGTAACCAACAACGTACTACTTTTCATTTATTTAAAAAAACAGCTCGGTCCGCTTGGCTTGAAATCCGTCTTAACAACATCGCTCATTGCGTTAGCACTCGGAGCAGCTGGTGCTGGCATGGGTTGGGTGGCTCTCTTTGTTCTCGAAACCGCGATAGCGCCGCTTTCAGGATCACCTCTTCAAGCTATTATGTATCTAGTAGTAGGAGGAACGTTAAGCCTTCTCACCACTTTTGGCATAGCATTAAAGCTTAAAATTCCCGAAGCGGCTTTTCTCTCATCCCTCATCGGCCGACTGAGTGCACGCCTAAAACGATAAAGGCATAAACACACAAGAAAACGGGCTTATAGGACACAATGTGTGTCTACCTCCTACTCTGAAGCATAAGGATA